>JAFTID010000018.1 GCA_017457085.1 Phascolarctobacterium sp. | reverse complement strand
GTATATAATTCATTTTGAAACCTCTGGTTTGATCAAGATGTTTACATCCTGCCAAGATGCATCTTTATCTTACCATGAGGTTTTTTGCTTTTCTTTTATGACTTATAAATCCCACAAGAAAAATGATTGACCCAAAAATTTTAAAAAATGCTAAAAAAGGCGTTTCAAAAAATATTTTTCTAAAAAATGAGCCACTTTGAATTTTTCAGGTCACTTATATATTAAAGGGGATTTTTTCGGGGAATTGGACAAACGAAAAACCCCGCTCGTAAAGAACGGGGTGTGTTTAGAATATAAAAATATTAAAAACGAGTTTTATCTCAAGCTTTCAATAGCAGCTTTAACATCTTTTGCTCCGTATACATAGGAGCCTGCAACCAAAACAGTAGCACCTGCTTCTTTCACAAGTACTGCAGTCTTGTCGTTGATGCCACCATCAACTTGAATGTCAACGTCGAGTCCAGCATCGTCAATCATTTTACGGAGACGTGCAATTTTAGGAACAGTGCTTTCGATGAAGGATTGACCACCGAAACCGGGGTTAACGCTCATCAAGAGAACCATATCAACGTAAGGCAGAATTTCTTCCACGGTGCAGAGCGGAGTTGCCGGGTTCAAAGACACGCCTGCTTTCATACCTTCTGCTTTAATTTGCTGGATACAACGATGCAAATGTTTGGTAGTTTCTACGTGCACTACGATTTGGTCAGCGCCTGCAGCCTTAAAGTCAGCAATGTATTTTTCAGGTTGTTCTACCATCAGGTGGCAGTCAAAGAACATATCAGTAGTTTTGCGAATGCATTTAACTACGGGAGCGCCAAAGGTCAGGTTCGGTACAAATTGACCGTCCATTACGTCAATGTGCACCCAGTCAGCACCAGCAACCTCAATTTTTTTAATCTCGTCTGCCAAATAAGCAAAGTTTGCAGACAAAATGGAAGGAGCAATTTTTACCATAAACGTTTTCCCTCTTTCTCTTTAATTTCTTTTATTTCCTGAAGAATATCTAAATATGATTGATAACGGCTGGCAGCAATCTCGCCATTCGCCACTGCTTCCTTCACCCCACAAATAGGTTCATGGGTGTGGTTGCAGGGGCAGAACTTACAGCCATCTTCAAACTCAGCAAATTCCCTAAAGCAATCTACCAAATTCTTTTCGTCAAAATCTTCAAAGAGCAAATTACCAAAGCCCGGAGTATCTGCAATGTAGCCTTCGTCAAAGGGTAAGAGCTGTGCATAACGGGTGGTGTGCTTACCTCTACCAATCTTTTCGCTAACTTCGCCAGTTCTTAGCTCCACAGAACTGTCAATGGCGTTGATGGTTGAAGACTTCCCTACGCCCGAAGGTCCGCCAAAGGCGCAAATCTTGCCACGCAGTTTCTCACGCAAAGGCTCAATGCCCTCGTCATTATCTGCGGAGATTGCATAAACCTCGTAGCCAATCTTCTCGTAGGTTGCCTTCACCTCGTCAATCAAGCCAGCAGGAGCAATGTCCTTTTTGTTCAGCACGAGGATTGCCGGAATTTTTGCCAGCTCTGCTAAGGCAAAGAGCTTATCAGCTAGCAAGTAACTAAAATCTGGAGAAGCACAGGCAAAGGTTACTACCAGTAAATCAAGGTTGGCAATGGTGGGACGCAACAAAAAGTTCTTACGAGGCAAAACCTTTTTAATCATCCCCTCGTCCTTCTCACCCATCTGGAAGCTAACCATATCACCCGTCGCCAAAGAGAAACGATTTTGCTTCATCTTCCCCTTAACCTTGCAGGTGTAAATCTTATCTTCTACGCTTACGTAGTAGTAGCCGTTATAATTTTTTAAAACTCTTCCTTGTAATTCACTCACAGAGATTTATCCTCAATAATATTTCCGTCAGCATAAACTTTGATTCTAGCATTGCCAACAATTTCAGTTTTCTTGCGGATGTTTTCGCCCATTTTCTTTTTACCGCTGAACACAAGGTCTCTGCCTCTATCATCCACAACGTAAACTTGCAATTCGTATTTTCTATCTTTATTTTTCTTGATGTAGTTGTTGTAAAGCTCGTTTTTCTTCTTGATGTTTTCTTCTTCTTTTTTCTTATCCTTATCGTAGGTGTCAATGTAACCTACCAGTTTATCTACGGTAAGAGTAAAGTCTACGTAAACATCCTTCGGTTTGCTTGCTTCACCGTCAGAAACAGTCAAGTCAACCTTTTCAAACTCTACAATTTTTTGACCAGCCATGGGAGTAGTAGAAACTATGGTGTCCTTGGCAGGTCTGTCTTCTACATAACGCACTTCGCCCAGACGCAAGCCTGCAGCTTTCAAAAGTTTTTCAGCTTCTTTTACCTTTTTGCCTACCAAGTTGGGAACGGGTTTGTCGCCTTCGTTGATAACCAAGTTAATCTTGCTGCCTTTGGGAAGCTTGCTTGCTCCTTTAGGTTGTTGGCTCAAAACAGTACCGATAATTTCAGTGCGTACATATTTTTTACTAACCTCGCCCACTTCAAAGCCAGCGTGTTCAATAAAGCGAGTTGCTTTTTCCAAAGTCATGGTACGAACTTCGGGAACGCTTTTTAATTCTGCGCCTTTGCTTACGATAAGCAGAATCTTACTGCCTTCTTTACGTTCTTCCCCAGCAGCAGGAGTTTGCTTCATAACTGTACCAGGTTGTACGTCTTCGCCAAAGCCTTCTTCCAAATCAACAATGAACTTTTGAGATTCCAAAAGGTTTTGCGCTTCCACAACTGTCATCTTTACAACATTAGGTACGACAACAACAGCACGGCTGCTACCAAAAATAAAGTTAGCCGCTACAGAAGCAAGAACTACCACAATGGTAAGCAGAATCATCATATTATTAAAGCCTAATTTAAATTTCTTTTTCTTTCTTCTTTTCGCCATTTCATCTTCACCCATGGAGCCATCATCAATTTTTTCTTCTTCACCCTTAGTTCTAACCGGTTTCATAATTACAGTTGCACCGTCTACTTCTTGTTCAGAAAGCTTCGGTTCTTGGGGAATGGCAATGGTCATTTCCTTCATGTAATCATTGCTGCTAAAGGGGAACAGCTGCATTTTCAAATCCAGTAAGTCTCTACGCAGGGAGCCTGCTGTCATATATCTTTCCGCAGGATTTTTCGCCAATGCCTTATCTAAAATTGCTTGCAAGCCTTCGGGTACGTCGTTCAAGTAATCGCTTAAAGGCGGTACTTGCTTTTCTGCGTGCATCATGGCAACAGCAACTGCAGTGTCCCCTTCAAAGGGAACTCTGCCAGTGAGCATTTCAAAAAGCACTACGCCCAAGGAATACACGTCGCTGGAAGCAGTCACCGGTCTACCAGTAGCCTGTTCCGGAGAAAGATAGTGAACGGAACCCATGACAGTAGAGGTGTAGACCATGGTTTGGTTGCTTACCATCTTGGCAATACCAAAATCCGCAATCTTTGGATTCAAGTTTTTATCTATTAAAATATTGTGGGGTTTAATATCGCAATGAACAATATTTTTGCTGTGAGCGTGCTGTAAAGCATCTGCAAGACGCACGCCAATTTCCAGCACAGCGTTTAAGGAAAGCTTGTTGCTTTGGAGATACTCCTTCAAGGTAATGCTTTCCACGTACTCCATAACGATATATTCTTTGCCACCCTCAGAAACTACGTCGTGAATACTAATGATATAAGGATGCTTTAAACGCGCCGCAGATTTTGCTTCCCTGCGGAATTGGTCTACCAAGGCTTTATCTGCCACGAACTGGTCACGCAATACCTTAATGGCAACTTCTCTGTCCAGCAAAATGTCATGCGCCAAATAAACTTCTGCCATGCCACCCTGCCCGATAGTACGGAGGATTTCATAACGTCTGTTCAATATGGTCTTTTCTTCCATCTTATTCATCCTCCTCTACATAAATCATAATCAAGCTTATATTATCCTTACCGCCATTATCTAAAGATTGCTCCAAAAGATTAGCGGCAGCCTCTTCAAAATCCATTTTTTCAAGGATGCCTGCAATCTCCACATCCCTGAGCATATCAGAAAGACCATCACTGCACAAAAGAAGGATATCTCCTTTTTCCAAAGCAAAGTGAATGATATCGGTCTTAATTTCTTCTTCCACACCTAAAGCCTGCAAAAGCATATTGCGTTTAGGATGATTAAAGGCTTCGCTATCAGTAATCTTACCCTTTGCCAATAAATCTGCCACGTAGGAATGATCCTTGGTGATTTGGCTTAAGATACTATTACGATAAAGGTACAGCCTGCTATCGCCAACATGTGCTGCGTAAGCAGTGTTATCCCCCGGTAAATACAAGGCTGTCAAAGTAGTACCCATACCATTGTAGGCGTTATTTTTTTGCGCCATTTTATAGGTATGTAAATTTGCCTTGTCAAAGGCGCCCTGTAAAACTTCAACAGGATCGCTTACCTTTTCGTGGCGCAGGTCGTAAGTAGCAGCTTCAAAAGCCTTCAAGGTTTCACGGCTTGCTACCTCGCCAGCAGAATAGCCTCCCATTCCGTCAGCAACAGCGAAAAGATAGGGTTCACGCACCAAAAGGGAATCTTCATTATTATTTCTTACCATGCCCACGTGGGTCTTGCTGATAACTTTCATCTTACTTTTTTCCTTGCTCCTTGGCAAACTTAGCTCGCAACTGTCCGCAAGCGGCATCAATATCCTTGCCCATTTCCTTGCGTACGGTAGCGTTCACTTTATTTTTTTGCAGTACCTTTACGAAACGCTCGATAGCATTTTTAGAAGGACGTTCAAAGCCCTTTTCAGGTACGGGGTTAGCGGGAATAAGATTTACAGTAGCGTGCTTATAACGGAGGAAGTTGCTTAAAAGCTCTGCATCCTGCACGCTATCATTTTTATCTTTAATCAAGATATATTCGTAGGTAACCTGTCTGCCACCAGCTTCGCTGTAGCCTTCGGCAGCAGTAATGACATCAATAAAGTTAAAGCCTTTATTTACAGGCATCAGCTCTGTACGCAGGTCATTTTTAACTGCGTGGAGACTGATTGCCAAATTGATGGGCTTGCCCTGAGCTTTTAGCTTTTCAATACCGGGAATGATACCACAGGTGGAAATAGTCATATTGCGGTAGCTCATAAAGCTTGTATCCTCACGATGGAGGAAGTCCAACGCCCCAAGTACGCTGTCAAAATTAAGCATAGGCTCGCCGCTACCCATAACAACTACACGGCTCACCATTTTTCCGGTAGCACGCAAGCGTTCGTTAAAGAGGTAGACTTGCACGATAATTTCCGGCGCAGTCAAGTTACGCACGCAACCATTCAAACCACTGGCACAAAAGGCACAATGCATGTCACAGCCAACTTGACTGGAAACACACACGCTGTAACCGTAATCGTGGTGCATCAAAACGGTTTCCACGGAATTACCGTCAGGAAAAGCAATGAGCAGCTTGCTGGTCATACCATCGCTAGAGTTTTGCTCACGCAAAATCTTCAGTTCACGAGGCAGTACGGTAAAGTTTTCTTCCATTATATCTATGTCAGCCTTGCTTAAATTGCGCATCTCTGAAAAATCAAAGACGGACTTTTGATACATCCATTGGAATACTTGCTTTGCCCTAAACTTTTTCAAGCCTAACTCTACAAATTTATCCTGTAACTCTTCAATTGTTAAACCAAAGATATCTTGTTTCATTTTTTCACCAATTTACAAATATAGAAGCCATCTACATTATCTTTTTGGGGCAACAGCTGTAATTCATCTACCAGCTCGCCAGTCAGTGGATGACGGAAAGGCTCAATGCGCCAATCATGGTTCGCCGCCAAAAATTCTTGTACCAAATAATGGTTTTCTGCCTGCTCGATAGTGCAGGTACTATAAACCATAGTTCCCCCTGCTTTTACATAGCGGGCAGCGTTATTCAAAATTTTTAATTGCAAGGGCGGAAAGATTTTCAAATCGTTCCTAGTCTTACGCCAGCGAGCTTCCGCACGACGACGGAGCACACCCATACCGGAGCAAGGTGCGTCAACTAGAACCTTATCCGCTTTGCCTTCCCAAGCTTCTACAAATTCAGTAGCATCTTGAATTTGCGCTTTGATTATCTTAATGCCCAAACGGGCAGCGTTTTCTTCAATAAGTTTTATTTTATGCTCGTGCACGTCACCTGCATAGATGATGCCTTCATTTTGCATCAACTGCGCCAAATGGGTAGTCTTACCACCGGGAGCACTGCACATATCAATTACGGTCTCCCCTGCTTGCGGAGCAAGCACTGTGCCTACAAGCATGCTGCTTTCGTCCTGCACATAAAAAGCATCGTGCAAATCAGAAAAAACTTCGTTTAAAGCAGGCAACTTCTCGCATACGATGCCATCTGCGCTCCATTTGGAAGCACGTACTTCCGCACCAGCACTAGTCAGCTTAGCGATAAGTTCGTCGCGGGTAGTAACTAAGGTATTTACACGCAGGCACACGGGCGCGGGGGTATTGTCAAAGGTACATAAAGCTTCTGTCGCTTCACGTCCATAATTTTTCAGCCACTTCTTCACCAGCCAACGAGGATGGTACATTGCCAGGGAAATATAATCGGCAGCTTCCTTTTCCGCATCGGGCAAGATGAAGCTGTCTTTTTTGCGCAATAAGCCACGCAACACACCGTTGACAAATTTGGCAGTACCTTCATGGCTAAAAAGGCGCGCCAAATTAACGGCTTCGTTACAAGCCGCAGAGGCAGGAATTTTATCCATATATAAAAGCTGATACACGCTTACGCGCAAAATATTCAGTACCAGCTTATCAATCTTGTCTAAGGGACGGGTCACACATTGCGCCAAATACCAGTCAATAGTTCCTACTGCCTTCACCGTACCATAAACCAGCTCCGTCATCAAACGGCGGTCCATATCGTTCAGCGCGTGGCTACGCAGATACTTATTCACAGCAATATTTGTATATGCACCTTCGCCCAAAACCTGCTGCAGGATTTCTACAGCACCACTACGGGCAGTAGCGGCTTTCTTCTCATTTTTTGCCATTAGCTTCCTCTTCATCTAAAAATGCTAAGATAGCGTCTTCCAGTTTCTTTTTATCTACACGGGTGTTAAAGCAAGGTCCAAAGGGTCTTTCATTTAAAACACCCAATACGGGCAAGGGGAATACGTCTTGAATACCACTGGTCAAATCGCGTTCACAGGCAACGGCAACAATAGCCTTAGGCCTAGCCTGCATAACCATTTGACGAGCAAGGGTACCACCTGTCGCCACCGCCAGCTTGCAACCGTACTTATGAGCCAGCGCCAGCATATCGCCAACACTACAACCACCACATTGCTTGCAGTTTTCTACGTTGCGAGTAATCTTATGCACGCAGGTATCCCTTTGAATGCAGTGGGGTGTCAAAATTAAAATACGTTCTGCCGGTACCTTAATCTTGTGTTGCATTACTAAGTTATTGCTTACCTCGATAAAGGACTGCTCAATTTTAACACGAGGAATGTTAAAGAGCCTGCCCAATACCACGGCGAAGGGGAATAAAATATTAATTGCCTTCCATGCCCAAAAGAACAGCACCTTAAACACAGATACGCCCAGCAGCGCCAACACAATGCCTATGACACCAATCATCAAGGCAAAAGCAATCACTGCTCCCACCACTCCCATTATCTTGGGCAACAGGTAATGAATTTGCATCAAGCCCGGAACAGTCACTTTCCAGACAATGTAAATCATTAAGGCACCAATAACAGCACTGATGGAAGTGAGTGCTATGAATATTCTTTTCTTGGGTTTAAAAATAGTTTCTTCCATAATATACACGGCTTATTCTTTGCCTAATACATCCTCCACTTGTACGCCACGACCGTTAATGAAAACTTGGGCAGGCATACGTTTTTTGGATTCAGGTTGTACTTCGGTGATTTCCAATACGCCAGCACCGCAAGCTACGAAGAAGCTGTGCTTGGTAACTTCAATAATAGTACCAGCTTCCGCAGTAGTAGCCTTGTCAGTTAAACGGCTGCCCCAAATTTTTAAGTTTTTGCCATCGGGCAATTTAGTGAAAGCGCCGGGAGCAGGGTTAAAGCCACGAATCAAATTGTGAATATCGCCAGCAGCTTTGCTCCAATCGATTTTTTCCATCTCACGTTTCAACAGGGAAGCGTAGGTTGCTTCTTCTGCATTTTGTTTTTCAGGCATAGCCTTGCCAGCTTCAATGTCTTCGATAACTTCGAGGAGCAGCTGCGCGCCTTTCACTTTCAGTTCGTCGTGCAGCTCGCCCATGGTCATATTTTCGCCAATGGGTACGGCAACCTTTTTAATCATGTCGCCAGTATCCATACCGATATCCATTTGCATAATGGTTACGCCACTTTCCTTTTCGCCTTGCATAATTGCATAGTGAATGGGTGCAGCACCTCTATACTTAGGAAGCAAGGAAGCGTGCACATTGATACAACCATATTTAGGCATTTCCAAAATTTCTTGGGACAGCAGTTGCCCAAAAGCAGCAACTACAATTAAATCAGGAGCCATTTCACGCAATTGCGCCACAAACTCCGAAGTTTTAACACGTTGAGGTTGGAAAACTTCGTAGCCTTGGCTCAAAGCATATTCCTTAACGGGAGTCATCAGCATTTGGCGACCACGTCCTTTAGGTCTGTCCGGTTGAGTGATGACACTAACAATTTCATATTTGCCTGCTTCTGCCAGTGCCTGTAAACTGCCTACAGCAAAATCAGGAGTTCCCATAAAAACTATACGCATATCTTTCACCTATTTATCCAATTTTTCTTTTTGTTTAGGCATAATGGTTTGCGCCTTATCGATGAAAAGGATACCATCCAAATGGTCAAGCTCGTGTTGAATAGCAACAGCCATCAAACCACTTGCTTCCATTAAATAACGTTTGCCACTGCGGTCAGTGAATTCACATTCTACCTTTTCCGCACGTTCAACTTCGCCTTCATATTCAGGCACGGAAAGACAGCCTTCGCCACCTACTACGCTACCTTCTTTATTAACGATGACAGGGTTAATCATTTCAACCAAGCCTTCGCCAACGTCAATAACAACGATGCGTTTGGACACACCAATTTGCGGAGCAGCCAAACCAACGCCATCAGCAGCATACATGGTCTCTGCCATATCTTTTAAAAGCTTAAGCAATTTTTTATCTATTTTCTTTACTTCTTCAGCGGTTTTACGCAAAACAGGATCGCCTGCAGTTAGAATTTTTAATTTAGCCACAACGTGCCTCCTATTGTCTATGTTAAATTTCGTACCTTATATTGTACCATAGAAACTCGTACTTTTCAAAAATCTAAACCCCTCAGTCACAACTTCGTTGTGCCAGCTCCCCTTTCAGGGGCGCAAGAACTATATAACATTCACCGGGTCAACGTCAAAGAACAGGTTCTTCTGCTCTTTGAACTCACTACCAAGGAGTGCATCCTTAATAGGCTGCATATCCTTCGCCTTTACGATGATGTTAAAGCGGTACATATCTCTCACCTTGGCAACAAGTCCGGGAAAAGGTCCTAAGATTAGTAAATCATTTAACTTGCCTTCCAGCTGTTGCCCCTGCAAAAAGGTTGTTACCCTTTTCGCCAACGCCAAGGCAGCTGCTTCATCCTTATCCCAGATTGTCATCTTCAGCATTTGGGCAAAGGGCGGATAGAAAAAATTTTCCCTATCCTTTAATTCATCTACAGCAAAGCTGTCGTAATCTTGACGGGCAGCCTGTTGCAAAACCTTATTTTCTACATCGTAGGCTTGGAAAATAACGTGTCCAGCCTTGTCGCCACGTCCCGCCCGTCCTGCAGCTTGTGTCAGAAGGGAAAAAGTACGCTCCGAAGCGCGGAAGTCCGGCAAATTCAAAGCACTATCTGCAGAAAGCACGCCTACCAAGGTTACGTTGGGAATGTCGTGTCCCTTGGCAACCATCTGGGTACCAATGAGAACATTGCGCTCACCACGGGCGAAGCAGCTCAAAATATCTGCGTGAGCAAATTTCTGCGCAGTGCTATCCTGATCCATACGGAGCACTCTAATTCCAGGAAGCTCCTGCAATTCGGACTCTGCCTTTTGGGTACCAGTTCCAAAAAATTTAATGCGCCTGCTGTGACAGGTAGGGCACTCCGCAGGAATGGGTGCAGTGTTACCGCAGTAATGACAACGCATTGCCTCCCCTGCGCTGTGATACACAAGTGCTACTGCACAATGAGGACAAGTAATGGAAGTACCACAGTCACGACACATGACAAAGGTAGAATAACCACGTCTGTTCAAAAGCACTATCGCCTGCTCACCACTGGCAGCAGTAGTAACAAGAGCCTGCTTCAGCTTGCGGGACAGCACGCTAAAATTACGCTCCTGTAATTCCTTACGCATATCTACAATCTCAACAGTGGGCAAGTGGCTACCAGTAGCACGCTTGGTCAGACGTAAATGCTCGTACTCACCACGAATTGCCTTATAATAACTTTCAAGGTCAGGAGTTGCACTGCCTAAAATTAAGGGTGCGCCTGTTAACTTAGAGCGTTGCAGTGCCACGTTGCGCGCGTGGTAGTTGGGGCGTTCCTCCTGCTTGTAGCTGCTTTCATGTTCTTCATCTATAATAATCAATCCTAAATTTTTAAAGGGAGCAAACACCGCACTGCGCACACCAATTAGAATGTTAGCTTGGTGGGTATGCATCTTATACCACACGTCACCCCGCTCGTTCTGGGACAGCTTGCTATGAGCAACGGCAACCAAATCGCCAAACCAAGCTTTAAAACGCTTAACTAGTTGGGCAGTCAAGGCAATTTCCGGCACCAGCATTAAGACTTGCTTACCCTGTGCCACAGCCTCTGCCGCAGCACGCAGGTAAACCTCCGTCTTGCCACTGCCTGTAATGCCTTGCAGTAAAAATGTTTTGCCGTTTGCTTCTTGAACAGAAGCATTTATTTTTTCTAAGGCACTTGCCTGTTCATCAGTAAGGGTGAATATTTCGCCACGCTTTTGAGGATTGACGTAACTGTTGCGTAAAATACGCTTTTGTCCAACTTCAACGTGCCCCTTTTCCGCAAGAGTGCGAGCTGTGGCAGCACTAACCTTATATTCTAACAGGTCGTTGACAGTTAGCCACTCACCTTCGGACAGCACGGCAAGCGCCGCCATTTGAGCCTTCGCCTTATTATTACCAAGTGCGAGGGCGGCGCGACCAGCTTCCGTAATTTTATAGGCAAACACGGTCTTTTCTTTCAATCGCTCTTCGTAAGCATAATAAAGCAGTTTGCCACTTGCATCCTTCACAGCCTGACGTTTGATACTGGTCTTGCCGGGAACAAAAAGGCGCATTGCCTCTGCCAGAGAGCACATATAATAATCAGCCAACCATTTGGCTGTAGCTAGCATCTCTTTGTCAAACCATGGTCTGTCGCCCAAGGCTGCTTCAACATTTTTCAGTTTTTCTCGTGCTTGTTGGTCAAGCTCGGATAATTCCCTGCGACGTACCACAAAGCCTTCCACCTTTTGCGCACCAAAGAGAACAACCACACGCCAACCACTGTCCAAAAAATTCAGTTCCGCCGGTACGGCGTAAGTGAACTGTTTAAACAAGCTCTTTACAGGCAAATTAATAGCAACATCAACGCAGAACATGGTTCCTCCAAAAAAAAGTTAATACTATAACATTATAATATTCTCGCAAGTATTAACAAATTCCTTTTATAAATTCTAGAAATAAAAAACTCCGCTCCCCTTTTTAGAGGAACGGAGTTAATTTTATTTTTTAGGCACATTACCTTATGTAGCACCTAAATATTTGTCAGAAGTGCTGGAAGGCGCGAAGCAACGAAGCTTATGAAGCGACGGCGTACTGGACGTACGTCGAGCAAATAAGCAAGTTGCGACAAAGCATAACAGTGCTTATGGCAAATATTTTTATACGATGCAGGACAAATCGCCAACAGCGTGAGTCACATCCTTAACTGCGGACAGCAGTGCCAAACGGTTATTTTTAATTTGTTCATCATTATCCATAACCATTACGTCTTCAAAGAACTTGTTAACAGGTGCTACCAATTTGCAAGCGATTTGGAGAACTTCTGAGTAGTTAAATTGAACGGTTGCCAACAGAACTTCGTTGTTAACTGCGGTAACTGCTTTATGGAGTTCACCTTCAGCCGGATTTTGGAAGATGTTGGTGTTGATTGCAGTTTCTTGTTCAATTTTCTTACACAGGTTTGCAACACGGGTTGCAGCTTGGATAAGAGCAGGAGCTTCTTCAGTTGTTACGAAAGCATTGAGAGCTTGAGCGCGAGCAGCAAGGTCAGCGATGTCGTCGTTGCGTTCGTCAGCGAGAACTGCATCAACTACGTCATAACGGATGCCTTGGTCAAGCAACATGTTTTTCAGACGTTGCTTGAAGAAGTCCATTACAGGCATGATAACTTCTTTGGTTTTTTCTGCAGGAATGTTCAGGAGATATGCAACGCCTGCAATCAATTTAACCATGGATACGTGGTAGTTGCCATCAATCAAAATGTTGATGATACCAAGAGCTTGACGGCGCAGTGCGTACGGGTCTTGAGAACCGGTAGGAGCAAGGCCACGGCTAAAGGTTGCAACGATGTTGTCCAGTTTGTCAGCAATGCCTACGATACGGCCAATGTCAGTTACAGGCAGTTCGTCACCTGCGAAACGGGGCAGGTAGTGTTCGAAGATACCTTTTGCAACTTCCGGAGCTTCGCCGTCCAAGAGTGCATATTCACGGCCCATAACGCCTTGCAGTTCGGTAAATTCAACAACCATACCAGTAACAAGGTCAGTTTTGCAGAGCAGTGCAGTGCGAGCCAGTTTTTCTTTATCAACTTTAGAGTTCAAGCCGAAAGCAATCATATCAGCTGCTTTCACAAGGCGTTGGCTCTTATCGTTCATATTGCCCAAGCCTTCTTGGAAGGAAACGGTGGTAAGTTTTGCCAAGCGAGCTTCCAAGGGTTGTTTGCGGTCTTCGTTAAAGAAGAATTCTGCGTCAGACAGACGAGCACGCAGTACACGTTCGTTACCATGAGCAACAACGTCAAGATGTTCTTTGCCGCCGTTACGAACGGTGATGAATTTGTTGAGCAGGCTGCCGTCTTCTTTCAGAACGGGGAAGTAACGTTGATGTTCGCGCATCGGAGTGATGATGCATTCTTTAGGCAGAGCCAAGAATTTATCTTCGAATTTACCGCAGAGAGCAGTAGGCCATTCTACCAGATAGTTAACTTCTTCCAAAAGGTCTTCGTCGATTTCAGCGTGACCGCCTTCAACAACAGCAAGGTCAATTACTTGTTGACGGATAAGTTCACGACGAGCATCTTGGTCAACCATTACGAAGTTGTCCATCAATACTTGTTCGTAAGCTTCAGCGCAGGGGATTTCCACAACGCCAGCAGTTTTGTTCATAGCAGAAGCTACAGTATTTTTTACAGCGCTAACAGCTTTTTCCAACAGTTCTTTTGCATCGTCAAGGCTTTCCACAGCTTTTGCTTCTTCTACGAGAGCAGGACGCAGGAAGCGGTGACCACGAGAAAGTTTGCCGGATTTAACGCCAGTGATTTCTACGGGGATTACGTCGTCGCCAAAGAGAGCAACAATCCAACGGATGGGACGAACAAAACGGAAGTCATGGTCAGCCCAACGCATGGTTTTGGGGAAGCTTAAGGAAACGATGATGTCTTGGAGCAAACCGGGCAGCAGGTCTTCAACTTCTTGACCAGCCAAATGTTTAACAGCGTAAACATATTCGCCACGCACTTCCAAATCTTCAACAGCAACGCCTTGACCACGAGCAAAGCCTTGAGCAGCTTTGGTAGCTTCGCCGTCTTTGAAAGCGATTTTTACGGAAGGACCTTTAGCTTCGATGGTGCTGTCTGCTTGATGTTCAGCAACGCCATCAGCGATGAAGGTCATACGGCGCGGAGTGCCATATACTTTAACTGCTTCATAAGGAATGCGCAGTTCGTCCATTTTCTTTTCAGCCAGCTCTTTCAGTTGAGCCAGAATACCGGGCATAAACTTCGCCGGGATTTCTTCAGTACCAATTTCAAATAACAGTTTTTCCATTATTCATTCGCCTCCTTTTTCAACAGCGGGAAGCCCATTTCTTCGCGTTGTGCTACATAAGCTGCTGCGCACAAGCGAGCCATCGCACGCACACGACCAATGTAAGCAGTGCGTTCGTTAACACTGATTGCGCCGCGAGAGTCTAACAGGTTAAAGGTGTGGGAGCATTTCAAAACGTAATCGTATGCGGGGCGAATGTAGCCCAATTCGATAACACGTTTTGCTTCTGCTTCATATTTATTGAACAAGTCAAAGAGTAAATCAGTATCAGCAACTTGGAAGTTGTAGAAGGATTGTTCAACTTCGTTGGTGTGGAATACGTCGCCATAGGTTACGCCGTCTACCCATTCAATGTCGTAAACATTTTCTACGCCTTGGATGTACATAGCCAAGCGTTCCAAACCGTAGGTAATTTCTACAGCAACAGGTTTAACGTCAAGGCTACCAACTTGTTGGAAGTAGGTGAATTGGGTAATTTCCATACCGTCCAACCAAACTTCCCAGCCCAAGCCCCAAGCGCCCAAGGTAGGAGATTCCCAGTTATCTTCTACAAAGCGGATGTCATGTTCTTCTTGACGAATTCCCAGTTCAGCCAAGCTTTGGAGATACAGATCTTGGATGTTTTCCGGAGAGGGTTTCATAATTACTTGGTATTGGTGATGTTGGAACAAACGGTTGGGGTTATCACCATAACGACCATCTGCCGGACGGCGAGAAGGTTCAACGTAAGCGATGTTCCAAGTTTCAGGACCAAGTACGCGCAAGAAAGTGGAGGGGTTCATGGTGCCTGCACCCTTTTCCACATCATAGGGCTGACCAATAATGCAGTTTTGTTTAGCCCAGAAGTTTTGCAACTTCAAAATCATTGTTTGCAAATTCATAGTGTGCCTCCTAATAGTTTATTGAAAAGACTTAGTTAACAGAAACTCATACGAAAGCGTTAGAAGTACTGGAAGGCAAGGAATAGCGATGCTTGCGCCGCGAAGGCGTACTTGAAGTACGTCGAGCAAACAAGCAAGCTATGACACAGCATAACAGTGCTTATAACGGTTTCGGAAAATAAAAAATCTCCGTCCCCGTAACTAATCGTTACAGGGACGGAGCTAAATTCTCCGCGGTTCCACCCTGCTTGACTGCGCAAGCGCAGCCCGCCTCAATACATATTCTTTTCGCTCCAAAGTGCCCTTCACTTGCTAGTGTCGGCTTTCACCCTCCCGACTCGCTAAATGCGCAAGCTACTCCTCTTCTTCATAGCTACCTAATTAGTATATAACAGTGTTTATATCTTGTCAATATAACACTATTTACACCCGTAAACAACAAAAATAATTAGAAGTACTGGAAGGCAAGCTTTACATCCCCATCTGCGCCAAAAAGTTAATACTATTTAGCGGCTTATCCGTCTGGAAGAGGATAAATTTATACAAGGCAGTTTCCAATTTCATTAACTCTCCCCCTTTTACGGAGAAAGGCGCAGGATTTTGGAAATTTAAATTTTTAAGATGTGCTAATAATTTACGAGTACCACTACTAAATTTTTCTTCCCCTGCTTCGTTGTGACAGTCGTTACAAATCGCACCACTCTGCAGAGGACTGAACCAAATATCTTCTTCACCCAGCTCTTTCCCGCAAACCACACAAGCATCCACCTGCGGGAACAAGCCTACCAAATCTAAAAGTTTCAAGGCAAATGACAACACTACAATCCGGGGATTGCGTTCCTTTAGCAAGTATAAGGTTTCCTTCAATAGAATATATACTTCTTCTTGTGGTGCGTAATCTTCCGTAAAGACAGCAGTCAATTCCGTAGCAACTGCTGCATAAGCCATCTGCTTGAAATCAAAGGCTTGGGGTAATTCCAGAAGCTCGCAGCTTTTCAATTTGTCAAGACGTTGCCCTGCAGTAACCTCCACACTCAGCTGAGCGAAGGGTTGCAGTAAACGACCTGCTACATTCTTAGGATAACGTCCTCCATAAGCAATAAAACGAATTTTTCCGTGCTCACGAGTAAAGCAGACCGCGTACTTATCCGCAGTCTGCCAATTTTTTACATGTAATACAATTGCATCATCACGAAAATCATTACTCATACAGCACTTCCCAATGCTTTGAGCAAGTTAGAATTCCTTATAACCAAATTGCTTCAAAGCTTTATCTTTATTTCGCCAGTCAGCTTTAACCTTTACCCACAGTTCCAGGAACACTTTGCAGCCAAGCAAAGCTTCAATATCCTTGCGCGCCAGCTGACCAATCTTTTTCAGTAGGCTACCTTTGGCACCAATAACGATGCCCTTTTGAGATTCACGTTCAACAAAAATGGTAGCGCGAATATAGACGTCTTCGTTTTCACGCACTTTAAATTCGTCAACGTCTACTGCGATGGAGTGAGGCACTTCGTCGCGGGTAGAGCGCAACACTTTTTCGCGAATCATTTCCGCGGCAATAACACGTTCCGGTTGATCGGTAATCATGTCATCGGGGAAATAGTCCGGTCCTTCCGGCAAATGTTTGGTAATTTCTTCTACCAAGCCGGGGAACTCTTTATCTTCAAGAGCAGAAACAGGTACAACAGCAACAAAGTCATACAGCGCGCTGTATTCATTAATAATATTAAAGAGCTTGCTCTTATCCTGCAGCTTGTCAATTTTATTAGCAACAAGGATAACAGGAGTCTTTACCTTTTGCAAAAGCTCCAAGATATAATTTTCGCCAGCACCACGTTTCTCGCTAACGTCAATTACGAAAAGGATAACGTCAACTTCTTTTAAGGTACTTTCAGCAGTACGCACCATGTATTCGCCCAATTTGTGATGGGGCTTGTGAATACCGGGGGTATCCAGGAACATGATTTGTGCGTTGTCTGTATTTAAAATGCACATAATTTTATTGCGGGTAGTTTGCGGTCTGTCAGACATGATGGCAATTTTTTCGCCAATCAAGCCATTGGTCAAGGTGGACTTGCCCACATTAGGACGACCAACGATGGCAGCAAAGCCAGAATAATGCTTATCTATGGTAATCAACTCCTGTCTAAATCAATAGGGTTAACCCCTCCGTCACAGCTAACGCTGTGCCACCTCCCCTTTCAGGGGCGGCATACCTTATAAACTAAATCCTAAAGGCAGTAATTCTTCCAAGGTGTATTCCTTAACATCACCTTTCAGATTTGCCAAGATGATGCGCGGCACTTTGAACTCCGCCATAACTTGACGGCAGGCTCCACAAGGAGAAATAGGTGCTTCCGTATCGCCAACTACGCAAAGAGCAGTGAACTTTCTCTCCCCTGCACCAACTGCAGCAAAAAGAGCGTTCCGTTCCGCGCATACGGTCAAACCGTAGGAAGCGTTTTCGGTATTACAACCTGTATAAATCTTGCCACTTTCTGCACGCACAGCAGCTCCCACAAAAAACTTAGAGTAAGGAGCGTAAGCTTTAAGGCGTGCTTCAAGAGCAGCGTTCAGTAATTCTTTATCCATAATCCAACCCCTCAGTCACAACTTCGTTGTGCCAGCTCCCCTTTCATGGGAGCCAAGATTGTTCTTACTTAAAGTTCTCTTCCGCAAGGTTGATGGCACGCAATGCTTCTTCTTCTTTGGCACGCATAATAACCTTGTCTTCTTCAACCATGTGGTCGTAGCCCAAAAGATGGAGCAAGCCATGCACAGCAAGGTACACAATTTCACGCTCCAAGCCATGACCAAATTCTTCTGCCTGACGGGTAGCAGTCTCCGCAGAAATGATAATGTCCCCCAAAAGATGCAACTGCCCTTCCAAAAGCTCAGGTTCATCTTCATCATCTTCGTCCAGAGCGAAGCTTAAAACGTCAGTAGGTCTATCTACATTGCGGTAATCGCGGTTCAGTTGGTGAATTTCCTCGTCATCTACAATGGTAATGTCCACTTCCGTCATATCATCTAAATCGTGGAGCTTTGCTACGGCGTTCAAGCCATCCTGCAAACGTTGCTCCAAATATTCACCCAAAACAATTTTGTCTTGAGCATTTTCCATACTAATAATCATGCTTGTCCCTCCGGTTTGTTACGCTTCTCAAATTTTTCGTAAGCTTTGATAATTAAGCCAACAATTTCGTGACGAACAACGTCTTGGTCATTAAATTTAACGATGCCAATTCCGGGCACGTCCTTTAAAATCTTTGCAGCGTCTTTTAAACCACTGGTCTTGCCACCGGGCAAGTCAATTTGGGTAATGTCACCTGTAATAACCATCTTACTGCCAAAACCAAAGCGTGTTAAAACCATCTTCATTTGTTCCGGTGTAGTGTTTTGAGCTTCGTCTAATATAATGAAAGAATCATTCAAGGTACGACCACGCATATAAGCAAGGGGAGCAACCTCGATGGTTCCTTTGGTCAAATATTTTTGGAAGGTTTCGTTGCCCAACATATCATACAAACCATCGTACAAAGGACGAAGGTACGGATCAACCTTGTCCTGCATGTCGCCGGGTAAGAAGCCAAGCTTTTCACCTGCTTCAACTGCGGGGCGAGTGAGGATAATGCGCTCTACTTCCTTCTTCTTCAAGGCAGCTACTGCCAAAGCAACAGCCAAATAGGTTTTACCTGTACCAGCGGGGCCAATGCCCAAGGTAATGTGATTATGACGAATGGTTTCCACATACTGCCATTGCCCCAAAGTCTTCGCCTTCACTTGACGACCACGATTGGTAGTGATAATGGTATCCGCATACATACGGTGCAAGCTTTCAGTCTTGCCTGCCTTCACCATATAAATGCTGTAACGCACGTCATGAGCAGTCAAAGGCAAGCCTTGTCTGTACAAAAAGAGCAGCTCCATAAAAAGCTGGCGTAGCTTTTCAACTTCGTCAACATCACCGCTAATGGCAACCTGATTACCGCGAGCAACAATCTTACATTCAAAGGCATCACGAATAATGCGCAGGAACTCTTCGTTTCTGCCGCAGATGCCCACCATTTCCTGCTGGTCTATAGTTTCAAAAATACGTTCATCCTGATTTAAAGACAAACTGTTTCCTCCTTAAGCTTAACGCTTTTCTATGGTAATTTTTTCAATAACAACTTTTTTCAACGGTCTATCGTTCATATCGGTGTAGCTTCTTCCAATTTTACGAACTACATCCATACCGCTGGTAACTTTGCCAAAAACTGCGTGCTTGCCGTCAAGCCACGGGCAGTCGCGTAAAGTAATGAAGAATTGGCTACCACCGGTATTCGGTCCACGGTTTGCCATGGACAGAACGCCTTCGTCACTATGTTTCAACTTTTTATGAAACTCGTCAGGAATAACATAACCAGGACCGCCAGTACCGTCACCATTGGGGCAACCAGCTTGAATCATAAAATTATCAATGACACGATGGAAAATAATCCCATTGTAGAAGCCTTTATTTACCAAATTAATAAAGTTTGCGCTGGTGTTAGGCGCAAGTTCAGTTTCCAGTTTAATTTCAAAGGTACCCATATTAGTTGTGAAAACTGCGGTCGCAGGTTCCAAGACAACTTTCTTTTCAGGCTCCTTGGCACCGCAGGCACTTACTGCCAGTGCGCACACCAGAAGCAAGCATATCATAAAAAACTTTTTCATTTAATAGCCTCCAGATAAAATGTATTACACTATATTATACAACGGTTAAGTCCTTGAATACAACCATTTCACAATGGTAGCATTGGCTTCACCGGCACATTCTGTAAAAGTATGGTCTCCATTGGCAAAGGTGTAGATTTCTTTGTCGCCACCTGCCAAGTCAAAGTTTCTTCTGCCTTGAGCCACATCAACAGTAACATCCTGCTCACCGTGTAAAATTAAAAGCGGTCTTTCCTGCCAGTCGCGCATAAGGTCACTTAAATCATATTTATCTAAATCCGTCAAAAAATCAGGAGTTAAGTCCATTTTGCCACGTTCATCTTCTAAATGTAAGGTTTCGCCTATATCTAAACGTTGGTATAATTCGTCGCCCAAAGCATTCAAAAAAGTTTTGCGTAAATCGTTAGGTGTCGCCCACAAAATTAAGCCGTTAATCTTTTCGTCCCTACTTGCCGTAACCATGGAAGCAGCACCACCAAGACTACGTCCTAGTAGAAATAGTTGCTTGGGTTTATATTTGTTGCGCACAGCTTCAACAACAGCCTGTAATTCTTCAATTTGTCTACTTAAAATTTGGCTACCATTAAAATTAAAACGCACTACCTTGCAAACACCTGCAGCTACATTTGCAAAAGCAGTACTACGACCGCCACCATTACGGCTACCACGAAAACCGTGAGCCATAATCAACACAACATCATTACTAGGGCAATGATTTACAACACATTCTATTTCTCCATAAGGTCCAGTAAAACTAAAGCTGTTCATTTGCCTACTCCCCTCTTTAACTTTCTTAACTATATTATATTTTATTTTTACAAATAAAAAAACAGCTTCAACAAATTTGTCAAAGCCATTTTCAACAAACCAATTAGCAATACCTGAACTAAAAAAGCCTGCCGCAAAAGCGACAGGCTTTAATGTTTGTATTAACTGTTTAACCCTAACTAATTATCAGGGGAAGAACGGCCATACGATAGGAATAACTACCAAGCAAACTGCGAAGCATACCAATACGAGACCGCAACCAGCTTTTACATAGTCCATGAATTTGTAACCGCCAGGGCCGAGAACCAAGGTGTTCGGCGGGGTGCCTACCGGAGTTGCAAATGCGCAAGATGCTGCAACTGCGATTGCCATAACTACTGCTTTCGGAGAAGCGTTCAAGTTTTGAGCAATAGCGATACCGATCGGGCAGAGCAATGCTGCGGAAGCGGTGTTAGACATGAATTGGGTCAAGGTGCAGGACAGGATGAACAGTACTGCAGTTACAACCAACGGAGACGGGGAACCGCCCATGAGACCTACGGTCCATTCAGCGATCAATTTGCCAGCGCCAGTTACGTCGATAGCTTTGGATACAGGCATCATACCTGCGAACAGGAAGATGGTTACCCAGTCGATGGAAGCATATGCTTGTTTTTCAGTCAAGCAACCGGTCAGTACGCATACCAATGCGCCGATAACTGCTGCCATTTCCAAGGAAACGCCTTTAACGCCTACTGCCATTACCAATACTACAATTGCAAGGATAGCTGCAGAGATGTATTGTTTGGTAGCGGAAGTTTCGTTAGCTTCGATTTCTTGTTCAATTTCTTGGTCAGCGTCCAGTTCAGCTTTCGGGAGCAGGTATTTACCAACGAACATCATGTAGAGCATACCAGCTACGGATACAGGAACACCAATCCAAGCGAATTCGAAGAAGCCGAAGGATTCGAGACCAGCTGCGTTCATAGCGCCTACTGCGATGATGTTAGGCGGAGTACCTACCATGGTGATGATACCACCCCAACCGCAAGCAAATGCCAAAGGCATCAATTGACGGGAAGCGGGGATTTTTGCAGCGGAGCAGATACCCAATGCTACGGGCAGCAAGCAAGCTGCAGTACCAGTGTTGGACAAGCAGGAAGACAGCACGGTGCCTACCAACATAAGACCAAACATAAGGCTGTTTTCGGAAGTGCCGCACATTTTTACTACGGTACCACCAATTTTTTGAGCAAGGCCGGTGTAGAACATGGATGCACCTACAACGAACATACCGCCAAACAATACTACGGTGGAGTTAGAGAGACCACTGAATACTTGTTTTGCCGGAATGAAGCCTAACAGGCCGCACGCAATTGCGCCGCCAATTGCAGTAATTGCCAAGGGAATAAGTTCGGTTACGAAGAAAAGCGCAACTACTGCCAACAGAATTAAACATTTAATTGCCGGGGACATATTTGTTCCTCCTTTATAAAATTTTTGCAAGTTATTAAATAACTTACAGAATCATATTAGCAATAAACATTCTACGCGTTCCGTTGCGTATGCAACAATTATCTTTGTGCAAAACTCACCCTTACTTATTTAACTTAATTAAGTAATATTTATATTTATAAACTTTTTTCACTAACAATATTACGTGACAATCGCTACACCTATTGCTACACCTAAAGTTTGGAGATTTATTATTATATTATTAAACGACAAAAACGCCACGCTATTTCAGCGTGGCGTTCAACACATTCCTTAATTTAAGTAACTATTATGTAATTAAAGAAAGTAAAGTTTAGTTTTCTCTACCCTAACTAATTATCAGGGGAAAAACGGCCATACGATAGGAATTACTACCAAGCAAACTGCGAAGGATACAGCTACGAGGCCGCAACCGCATTTTACATAGTCCATGAATTTGTAACCGCCAGGGCCGAGAACCAAGGTGTTCGGCGGAGTACCTACCGGAGTTGCGAATGCGCAAGATGCTGCAACTGCGATTGCCATTACTACTGCTTTCGGGGAAGCACCCAAGTTTTGTGCGATTGCGATACCAATCGGGCAAAGGAGAGCTGCGGAAGCGGTGTTGGACATGAATTGGGTCAAGGTGCAGGACAGTGCGAACAGT
>JAFTID010000090.1 GCA_017457085.1 Phascolarctobacterium sp. | reverse complement strand
GTATCTACAGCTTCCATGCCGCGAACCAAACCGTCGGTGGAGCTCATTGCAACGGCACGAACTACATTGTAGCCGATGTGTTGCATAACTTCAGCAGTCAGATGAATTTCGGTTTTGCCGTCATCAGTTTTACCGTCGATTTTGATTGCGTTCAGGATAGCGGGCATGCTTTTAGGAGGAAACTCGATGTCGACAACAGGGCCAACAACTTGTACGATTCTACCTGTATTCAAGGTTTTAGCCTCCCTATTCGGATATATTCAAATTAGTTTTGAGCTTGCTTCAATGCTTCTACGCCGCCAACGATTTCGTTCAGCTCGCGAGTAATGCCAGCTTGACGTGCCTTATTGTAAGACAGTTGCAGGCTGGATACCAGCTTAGCTGCGTTGTCGGTTGCAGAGGACATTGCAGTCATACGAGAGCCCAATTCACTGGCAGCAGATTGTACCAGTGCAGCATATACAACAGTTTCTAAGTATTTCGGAGCAAGGACTTTGAGAGCTTCGTCTTCGCCAGGTTCAAACATAAAGCTTGCTTGTGCTTTGCCTTCTTCTTTAGCAGGCGGTTCAACCGGGAGGATTACTTCGCTAGTCGGAATTTGGGACAAAGCAGTTTTGAAGATGGTGTATACGATGTTCAGTTTGTCAAAGCCTTCGTTAGCAAAGGTTTTGATAGCATGTTGAGCAATGTCTACAGCATTTTCATAAGTCGGTCTATCGGAGAAACCGATATGACTTTCGATTACGTTATAACCACGACGGGTGAAGAAGTCTCTTGCTTTACGTCCGCAAGTGATAACGACTACTTCGTCTTCACATTGGGAAATTTCAGCAACAGCCATTTTGAGGGCGTTAGAGCTATAAGCACCTGCCAAACCTTTATCGGAGCAGAGTACTAAATAGCCAACTTTTTGAACCTCGCGTTTTTGAAGTAACGGATGTTTTTTGGCATCTAAGCCAGCTAAAACGCTTGGATCGCTCACAACGTTAGACAACACTTCTTTGATCTTAATAGCATACGGACGGCTTGCAGCAGCTTTTTCTTGAGCTCTTCTCAAACGAGCAGCAGCAACCATTTTCATAGCTTTAGTGATCTTACCGATGTTACCTACACTTTTCATGTGGCGATTAATCTCGCGCGGAGTAGCCATCAGTTATCACCTCGCTTCACTGGCAACAAAAGTTTCCTTGAACTCGGCGATAGCATTTTTCAATGCTGCTTCATTTTCGTCACTGATTTTTTTGCTGGTTTTGATGTCAGCGCCTACTTCAGGATGGTTTGCTTCCATGAATTCCAAGAATTCTTTTTCGCAACGGGTAACATCTTTAACAGCTACGTCATCAAGATATCCTTTGGTACCGAGGTAAATTGCCATAACTTGTTTTTCAACAGGCAACGGGCAATATTGACCTTGTTTCAGGAGCTCGGTCAAGCGTTGACCACGATCCAATTGAGCTTTGGTAGCTTTATCAAGGTCGGAAGCGAATTGAGCAAATGCTGCCAATTCACGATATTGAGCCAAGTCCAGACGCAGGGTACCTGCAACGGATTTCATAGCTTTGATTTGTGCGGAACCGCCTACGCGGGATACGGACAAACCAGAGTTGATAGCCGGACGAATACCGGAATAGAACAATTCGGATTCGAGGAAGATTTGGCCGTCAGTAATGGAAATTACGTTAGTCGGAATAAAGCCGCCTACGTCGCCTGCCAAGGTTTCGATAATCGGCAGTGCGGTTACAGAGCCGCCTTTGAGCGGAGCGATGCTGTTCAATTTAGCAGCACGTTCCAACAGACGGGAGTGCAAATAGAATACGTCGCCAGGGTATGCTTCACGTCCGGGAGGACGGCGGAGCAACAGGGACATTGCGCGGTATGCAACAGCGTGTTTGGACAAGTCGTCGTATACGCACAGAACGTCTTTACCTTGGTCCATGAAGTATTCAGCCATGGTTACGCCAGAGTACGGAGCCAAGAATTGCAGCGGAGCAGAGTCAGCAGCAGTTGCAGCTACGATGATGGTGTATTCCATAGCGCCGTGTTGTTCAAGGGTACGAACGATACGAGCAATGTTAGAAGCTTTTTGGCCGATAGCTACATAAATGCAGATAACGCCCAAGCCTTTTTGGTTAATGATGGTGTCGATTGCTACTGCAGTTTTACCAGTACCGCGGTCGCCGATGATAAGTTCGCGTTGGCCACGTCCGATAGGTACGAGAGCATCGATACATTTAATGCCGGTTTGCAGCGGGGTGTCAACGGATTGACGGTCTGCAATACCGTGTGCAGGGGATTCAACAGGACGATATTCAGCAGCTGCGATTGCGCCTTTACCGTCGATGGGAGCACCGATAGCGGAAACTACACGACCAAGCAGAGCTTCGCCTACGGGAACTTCCATGATGCGGCCGGTACGACGAACCAAGTCGCCTTCTTTAATAGCAGTTTCGCCACCCATCAATACGATACCAACGGAATCTTGGTTCAAGTTTTGAACCATACCGGATACGCCGTGGGGCAATTCTACCAATTCGCCTGCCATTGCATTTTTCATACCGATAACGGTAGCGATACCGTCACCGATTTTTTCTACGATACCAACTTCTTCAAGATCAGCATCCACATTGTAATTCTCAAGTTTAGCGCTGATAGCGTCAGCCATAGCTTCGGGTTTGTCCAAAGCATAGTCATGAATGTCGATGCCATTCATAACAACTTCCATTTTCTTCAATTTGCGAAGAGCGGAAGCATCATATACTTTGTCGCCTACTTGAACGATGATACCGCCCAAAATGGAGGGATCAACTTTTTTGTTCAGGAAGATTTCGCGACCCAATTTTTCAGTGAGAATTGCAGAAATGGATTGATACTCGTCTACAGTCAATTTTTTTGCTGTAGTAACTTTTACGTCTAACAGTTCACGGATGGAACCGAGATTCATATTGAAGTCGGATAATTCTTGCTTAATTAAAGCAATATTTTCTTCAATCTTCATATTGTACCAATCAACCTCCAAATACCGGCTCTCGTCTTACTGAGTTTCGCTAAGTTCAGCAGATTTCGTCCGGCCTAATAGGAAAGCGGCAAATTATTTGTTGATGATGGAATCAACGATTTCGCCAGCCATTTTTTTATCTTCTTCAGAACCCAACTTTTGTTCAACGATTTTGCTAGCAGCCAACATGCTGAGGCTGATAACTTGTGCGCGAACGTCTGCCATAGCTTTTTGTTTTTCAAGTTCGATTGCTTCTTTAGCAGCTGCAACAACTTGATCTTGTTCAGCTTTGGTTTCAGCCATGATTTTGTCATGAGCTGCTTGAGCGTTTTTGCGGGCATTTTCAATAATAGCCTGTGCTTCTTGTCTTGCATCAGCCAATTTTGCAGCGTATTCAGCTTTAACTGCTTCAGCTTCTACTTTAGCAGTGTCTGCAGCTTCCAAATCGCTAGCAATTTTATTCTTGCGGGCTTCCATTACATTTAACAACGGTTTGTAAACAAATTTCGCAAGAATGAAAACAAGGAACAAAAAGTTCAGGATTTGCGCGATAAGTGTAGCATTGATATTAACCAATTATAGCACTCTCCTTTTTGTTTTCTTTTAGTTATGCGAAATTATTTTACGAACGGGTTAGCGAATACCAATACTACTGCGATAACGTAGCAGAGAATAGGCATGGATTCTACCAGACCTACGGATACCAACATGTTGGTGAACAATTTGCCGGATTCTTCCGGTTGACGAGCCATAGATTCGATTGCTTTACCGGTCAAGTTACCGTTACCAAGAGCAGCACCAAGAGCTGCAGCTAAGCAGATAAATGCAACAGCAAACATAGATGCTGCAATAATAATTGCGTTTTCAGTCATTGAAATTTCCTCCATTCAATTGTGTAAATACTGTGTTTTAAAATTTAAAAATTAAGACTTAGATTAGTGATGTGCGAACGCGAGCGCGAAACTGGTAAGAGTCAACATAGTAAAGATGAAGGCTTGCAAGAAGCCGATAACCAAGCTGAACATTACCCAAAGCTCGGGCACGATCCACGGTGCCAATTGATAAAGTACAATCAGCAAAATTTCACCTGCCAAAATGTTACCGAAAAGACGAAGAGCCATAGTCATCGGTTTAACCAATTCGTCTAATAAGTGCAACGGCAAGAATGCAGGAGAAGGACTAACATAATGCTTGTAATGGCTTAAGCCTTTTTGGCACATACCAATGATATGTACACCGATTGCTACTGTCAGAGACAATGCGAAACAGGTGTTGATATCGTTAGTAGGGGAAGTCCAGTGTACACCAACTTGCGGCAACAAACCAAGTTCGTTACTGATGAAGATGAACATAAAGAGGGTAATAATGAAAGGAGCCATATATTTGCGTCCTTTGATACCCAGTTGGCCTTCCATCAATTCGTTTAAGAAATCAATAAAGAATTCTACAACGTTTTGAACACCACTCGGAACCATTTTCGGGCTTTTAGCAGCCATAAAGATCAGCACAAAAACTATTGCCATGGTAATCCAAGTCATATACATGGTTTGCATATGCACTACAAAACCAGGCGCTACCTCTGTGGCTAAATAATGAATAAGTTCACCACTATGTTCTGCTGCTTCATTTCCCATTCTTTCACTCTCCTTTCTTCGCATCGCCTACTTTATTAAGTCGGTACGCGATAATTGTTAGGTTAATAATTAAAAATATATGTGTCAGAAGAAGCCCAATACATGTACCAACCACGTTGTGCCCCTGCTTCAACAACAAAACTACGAGCGTGGATGCAGAGATTATTCTATAAACTCTGTACTTTTTCATAATTGCGAGTCCACGCTGGGGATCCTTATCGTAAGGCAGTGCCTTGCGCATACCGGTAATCATAATCACGGTATCAAGCAACCCGATTATAATACCATAAAAAAGCGATATGGCAAAGGCTTTATAGCCTAAAAAATAAGCTAAACCTAAAATAGGAACAGACCAAAGGGCAGGTCCAACAACAAACTTTTTGTACCCGCCGATAAGAAGCGGTGAAAAATCAAAGCTTTTCATCTTCTATTCGTCTTCATCCTTGTCAAGAATTAGAGTGTAAATCATCTTAAAGAAAGTTAAGAATAACGTAGCAATGGCAATAACTATGCATATCAATCTAAAGGTGTGGTCGCCTGTCTCGAAATACCTATCCAGCCAGTCGCCGCCCCAATAAGCCAATATGAAATCAAACACAGTCATCACCGCTAGAGAGGATACCGTCGAGAATGCACTCATTGCCTTGATATACTCTCTTTCATTTCTGGTGCGCTTATCCATGCTTACCTTCCAAAATAGCAATACTCAACAGTGCCCTGCCATTTTCACAACAGTTCACAGTCTCATACACTATAATTTTAAAATATTTCACAAATTATGTCTACTCAATTTGAGCAAAACTCGGACAAAATTTTAATATTATAGCCCTTTTTTTGCAAAATAGTCCTAATAATT
>JAFTID010000089.1 GCA_017457085.1 Phascolarctobacterium sp. | reverse complement strand
CAGCCTTCGAAGGTAGCAAAATAATCCTTCGGAGTTTCCGCACGTCTAATCATTTGAGTGCTGCCGTCTTCTTTCAGCAAAATTTCTGCACTACGCAATTTGCCGTTGTAGTTGTAGCCCATTGCAAAACCGTGAGCACCTGCATCGTGGATAAAGAGCAAATCGCCTTTGTCAATTTTCGGAAGCATTCGGTCAATGGCAAATTTATCGTTATTTTCGCACAAGCCACCGGTCACGTCATACATGTAATCGCAGGGAGCATCTTCTTTCCCCATAACGGTAATGTGGTGATAGGAGCCATAGATTGCAGGGCGCATCAAGTTAGCTGCGCAAGCATCAAGGCCAATGTATTCTTTGTGGGTGTGTTTTTCGTGAATAGCCTTTGCAACCAAAGCACCATAGGGAGCCAGCATAAATCTGCCCAGCTCGGTAAAGATTTTTACATCACCCATGCCTGCAGGCACGAGGATTTCTTCGTAAGCTTTGCGTACACCTTCGCCAATGGCGAGGATGTCGTTTTCCGGTTGGTCAGGTTTGTAAGCGATACCGATACCGCCGGAAAGATTGATGAACTCGATGTGTGCGCCAGTTTCTTCTTTTAATTCAACTGCTACTTGGAAAAGGATGCGTGCCAATTCCGGATAGTAGTCATTGGTAACAGTATTGGAAGCCAAGAAAGCGTGCATGCCAAAATGTTTTACGCCTTTTGCCAATAATTTTTTGTAGGCTTCGGTCATTTGCGGGCGAGTCAAACCGTATTTAGCATCACCGGGGTTATCCATAATGTTATTGGCAATGGAGAATTTTCCACCAGGATTGTAACGGCAGCTAATAGTTTCAGGAATATCTGCTACTTGTTCCAAGAAATCGATGTGAGTAATATCGTCCAAGTTAATAGTAACGTTTAGTTTGCGAGCCAGTTGGAAATCTTCTGCAGGAGTTGCGTTGGAGGAGAACATAATCTCGCTTTCCTTGAAGCCAACTGCATCGGACATCAAAAGCTCGGTGTAGGAGGAGCAGTCTGCACCGCAGCCTTCTTCACGCAAAATTTGCAGGATGGACGGATTGGGAGTAGCCTTTACTGCGAAATATTCTTTGAAGCCTTTGTTCCAGCTAAAAGCTTGGTTTACAAGACGAGCAGTTTTACGGATACCAGCTTCGTCATACAGATAAAAAGGAGTTGCGTATTGAGACGCAATATTTTCAAGTTGTTCTTTAGTAACAAACGGAATTTTCTTAGCCACGGTTATCACCTTTCTGCAATTCAATAAGCTTTATTTCGTTTTTCAGCGCATCCTTGAACAAATCGACTAGGTTACGCTTACAGGAATATAAACAAGTCGAATTTTCGTCATCTTCTAAATCGCCGGTTACAACGGTTTGCGAATCGGCGATGAGACGAATTTGCTCATTTTGCTTTTCGGTGCCGTAGCAGATTGCCTGCGGCAAAGTAAATTGTTCATCGCTGATGATTACCACTTTTAACCCACGGTTGAGCGCATCTAACAATTCTGCTTTCAGCAGCTCCATTACCCTTTTGTTAGCGGAAACATAAATGCGAGCTTCTGCTTGGCGAACTGTGTTCTTTAATTTATTGATAATTTCCAGTTCACCTTTAATGGTAATGTACCCTTCTGCATCACTTTTCAAAACCGGCAGCTGATTTAAAACATCTTTCTTAATTTCTTGCAGTCTGTCAATTTTGTTGGAGCAGAATTCCTCAGGCGAAACCGGAGTATAGCGGGTAACCTTGCCTTCTTCCAAAACATAGGCAGCTCCCTTGTCTACCAAGCCTGCCAAAGCAGTGTAGGTATTGGAACGGCTGATGCCTGTTTGTTTTGCTGCTTCGTAGCCGGTCAAGTAACCTTCTTTTAAAAGCAGCACGTACAAAGTTGCCTCTTGTTTTGTTAGGTTAAAATGTGTTAATCCTTCGATAAGATCCATAATCCCTCATTTGGCTCTTCTTTCTTGTTTATTGTTCCTGTTTGAGAACACTATACTAAAATTTTCTTGAGTTGTCAACTGCTAACCAAAACTTCCCAAAAAAGAACGCTCTTTTCAAAATTACTACCCTCTTTTTGTAATCACCTTTACATTTAGAAAAAGTAAAAACGCCATCCACAAAAGGGATAGCGTCTCAACTTACTACTTAAAAATTTGGTAAAGCTCAGTTCTAAAGCAATGGTTTTTGCTGAACGACATTTATCGCCTGCACACCACGTTCGTTTTGAATCAAATCAAATTCAACGGAGAACCCTGCGAGCAAGGTTTTAAAGCCATACATGCGGATATTGGTAAAATGCACGAACACATCGCTGTATCCATCACATTCAATAAATCCGTAGCCTTTTTCAGCATTGAACCATTTTACTTTGCCTGTCATCGCTTCACCTCCTTGGGCATTGATATGCAACGTTGTAAACTATTGCTTAAATTTATTATACTCAAGGGAAATTGGGAAAGCAATTGACTTGCAGAGCACCAACATTCTTTATTTAGTTTCTAAAGTTTCTTTAATTAAATAAGTTTTTTGAAGCCTTGTCAGCTTTTTAATAGCACATTCTCGTTTCAGAGCGGTCTCTTTATCAGCAACTTCTTCAAAATAAACAAGCTCCACCGGTCTACGACCACGAGTGTACTTTGCGCCCTTGCCCTGCTGATGCATGGCAACCCGGCGTTCTAAATTATTTGTCCAACCAGTATACAGGCTTCCGTCTTTACAACGAAGCATATATACGAAAGCAGGCATCTTATTTTACAACCTCTACTTTTTCCATGATTACTGCTTCACGGGGACGATCACGGAAATCGGTAACAACTGCGCCAATCAAGCGAACTACGTTCATGCCTTCAACAACTTTGCCGAAGATTGCGTGATGACCGTTGAGCCAAGGAGTCGGAGCCAAGGTAATGAAGAATTGGCTGCCACCAGTGTTAGGGCCAGCATTTGCCATGGAGAGAATGCCTTCGTCGTCATGTTTCAAGCCTTCGCCGAATTCGTCTTTGATGTGATAGCCAGGGCCGCCGCAGCCAGTACCAGTGGGGTCGCCACCTTGAATCATGAAGTCTTCGATAACGCGATGGAAAATCAAGCCATCATAGAAACCTTTTTCGGTCAATTCGATGAAGTTGCCGGAAGTTAGGGGAGCTTTATCCTCGAACATTTCTGCAACGAAAACGCCTTTGTTAGTGGTGAATTTAATTTTTCTGTTTTCAGCCATTGTTGAATCCTCCAATGTATTTTATATTATTTTTTCTTTTGCATTAAAGCAGGTACTAAGTACAAGCCACAACCAATTGCTGCCATGTAAGCAGGAATCAAGGATTGTGCTTGACTGTCGCCGTGGAGATAACCCAAAGCAATTACAATCATCAGGAACACGCCTTGAGCAACTTGCAAACGTTTGGGACTAATACGTTTATTATTACGGTCGCCTCTAGCTTCAGTAAATGCTGCCGCACGAATTTCCGGCAAGAAAATAATGAAGGTTGCGCACATAATCCAAACGTAAACCATAGACAGGTTTTGTACCAAGAAGTTGAAATCTGCGAAGAAGCAGGTAGCCAAGGTCAAGCCTGCCAAATACCAGCTACGGAAGTAGCCACCGGGAACTTGGGTTTCGATAGCGTAAACGGTAGCGGTGATGAGAGGATACAGCCAGTAGCCATCGTGTCCCAACCACGCAGAAATACCGATGATAATTACGTTATCTCCAATTTTATGGATAGAGCCGGAAGTTCTGTTAAGCAAACGCAAAACAAAGAGCATCCACATTACTACCATAATATTGCCTTCGCCCAGATAAGCAGTCGCCGCCATAGTGAGAACGCCACCGATGATACCACCAAATTTACGGTCAGGGTCAAGCTCTTGGGCAATCATGTAGGAGAACAGGAAGCCAAGCGCCGCACCAACGCCGGTAAACGCAGCATCCCAAACTTCAACATTTTTCATCATTTCCCAAGCAGTTACCGCCACCATGGCAAGAACAGCACCAGCAACCGCCATGCGAGTGGTGTTGTCTTCTAAATCAATAGGTCTGCCCAAGCCGATATACGCGCCAACGCCAGTAACGTCTTCAATGGCTTGGTAACCAGCATACTTATTACTTTTTTTACTCATTTCATCATCCCTCGTATAAAAAATTATAACTGATTCATTATACCACAAAATAGTTGACAAACAAAACTCTTTATAATATTATCTTAGCCGTGAGTTATCGTTGAGTGGTATCTTTGCGAGCCATATCAACTTGCCAAAAGGCAACTCATGGAAATTTAGAGTCAATAATCGCTTGGATCAATCTATGTTATGACCGGGACGAGACGCAATAAGGGATAACTATGCGCATTTCGGGTCGAAGTGCGCTTTTTTATTGCCTCTTTCCAAGCAGAAAGGAAATGTAATGAAAATTGGTATCATCGGTGGAGGTAAAGTAGGCTGTTGTTTGGCAGAATATCTGCAAAATCATTTGGTTGGCATTACGGCATCAACTTCTGAAAAAAACCAACAGTTAGCAAAGCGCTTTCACACTTCAAGCACTACCACAGCTGAAGTTGTTGCACAAGCAGAAGTAATTTTATTAACTGTTCCAGACAGGAAGATTGGTGTGGTAGCACAAGAAATTGCTTCTGCTCAGGAAGTTTCCAGTAAAATCTTCCTGCACTGTAGTGGCAGCTTAGGTCTTGAACCCTTGCAAGCCTTGGCAGAAAAGGGTGCTCACTGTGGAAGCATGCATCCCTTGCAAAGTTTTGCAGGAGGAACGACTAAAGTACAAGGCGTTTATATGGCAGTTGATGGTGATGAGCCGGCGCAGGCTAAAGCAAAAGAAATCGTTGAGCTTTTAGGTGGTAATAGTTTCCACGTCCCTGCAAAAGAACGTGCAGCCTACCACGCAGCAGCATGTTTTTGCTCTAACTATGCAGTTACCATAGAAGCCCTTGCGCAAAAACTAATGAGTCGTTGGACTGGTAGCGAAGAAGCTTCTTGGCAGGCATTACTTCCTCTTTTTAAGGGAACAGCTACTAACCTACAAAACACAAGCAAAGCAGGCAATGTCCTTACTGGACCAGTTGCGCGTGGGGATATCAACACCATTGAAAAACACCTACAAGCCTTACCTAATGAATATCTTTCTATTTACAAATCCTTATGTTTGGCGACCACACAACTTGCATTATCCAACGAAACTATTGACGCTCAAACTGCACATCAGCTCAAAAATCTTTTGAAGCTGAAAAATGTTCAAAATTCGGAGGAATAAAATGGCAGAAAAACAAGTTACCATTGCAACCATCAAAGAAATGAAAAAACGAGGCGAGCCTATTACTATGATTACCGCCTACGATTTTGCAATGGCACGCAACGCAAACGAAGCAGGCATTGAAATGATTTTAGTTGGCGACTCTGTAGGCAACGTAATGTTGGGTTATAGCTCCACTGTTCCTGTAACTATGGATGAAATGATTCACCATACAAAAGCAGTAATGCGTGGCAATAAAACAGCTTTAGTTGTAGGCGATATGCCCTTTATGAGTTATCAAGCCAGCATCGT
>JAFTID010000088.1 GCA_017457085.1 Phascolarctobacterium sp. | reverse complement strand
CAAGTTGCATTGTCCTTGATGCCGAAAGTTGTTAAATGGGCTTCTTTCCCTGGCGCTAACGGTTTGCAAGCAGAACAAATGCTTATCGACGTTCGCGACGTTATCTTGAGTGGTGAAAAACCGGCTGCTGAAGCTTTGAAAGAAACCGCTAAAAAGGTTAACGAATTGTTGTAATTGCATGCTGAGGGCTGTCTCTTTTGAGGCAGCCCTTCTATGTGTTTTTTGAGAACCCTTGCAAAATACCTGTATTTGCTTGTTTTAAGGAGTAATTATGAGTAAAAATGTCAAGGAAGCTTTTTGGTATTTGATTCCGTCCGTAGTACTTTTCTTAGTATTCTTCTATTGGCCGTTGATTCAAAATATTTATTTAAGCTTCTTTTCTTGGAATATGGTAAGCCCTACCATGAAATATGTGGGCTTCAAAAATTTTGCTGATATCTTGTCTAGCCCTGAGCTGATTAAGATTATGATTAACACAGTGTTCTATGTTGGTTTCATGTTGATTTTGATCTTTGTACTGCCCTACTTCTATTCTTATATTCTGGGTCATCTCATTACAAGATGGAACAACTTCTACCGTAGTGCATTGTTCTTGCCTGCAACCCTGTCCTTGGCTGTAGCAAGTATCTTGTTCTTGTGGATTTATAATCCATTGGCTGGTCCTATTAATATCATTCTCAGTATGTTTGATATTACTTCTCCCAGATGGTTTAAAGAAAACTATTTGGTAATCTTCGCAATCTGTTCCATCGTTGGTTGGAAGTTCTTTGGCTACAATCTGATTGTTATGTTGGCAGCAATGGTTGCTGTTCCTAAAGAAATGATTGAAGCTGCTAAATTGGAAAATGCTTCCAACTGGGTAATCTTCAAAAAAATCATTTTGCCGATGACATCTTCCACTGCTATCTACGTATTTACCATTACTGTAGTATTCAGCTTGCAACACATTTTGGTACCTGTAAACATGCTCACCTATGGTGGTCCTGACCAAGGTTCTTCTAACTTGGTTTACATCGTTTACCAATATGCATTTACCTTCTTCCAAACTGGTAAAGCTGCTGCATACGCTGTAATCACTATGTTCGTTTACATGGCATTCCTTTATGTGAAGAATAAATATCTGGAGAAGAAAGTATATTATGAAAACTGAGACAAGAAACGAATTAATTTGGCATGGTTTCCTGCTGGTAGCTATCTTCTTGACCTTGTGGCCCATCGTGTTCATGATTTCTACTTCCTTCAAAGACTTGAGCCAAGTATTTGAATCTACCTTGAACCCGCTGCCCTGGCCTATCACTTTTGATAACTATACCACCGTATTAGGAAACTTCCCCTTATTTACTTATATCTGGAACACTTTCCTGATTGCAGCAATTGTTACTGTTTCCAAAACCTTGACCAGTATTTTGTCTGCATTTGCTTTTGTATATTATGATTTTAAATATAAAGAAAGCCTCTTCAACGGTATGTTGTTGACCTTCTTTATCCCTATCACCGTATTGGTTATGCCCAACTATTTGATGATGTCCAAATTAGGTCTTTTGAATACTCCTTGGGGCGTTGCACTGCCTTGCTTGGTAGACGGCATGGGCGTATTCCTGATGCGTCAAACCATGCGCTGTGTACCTAAAGCGCTTCTCGAAGCTGCTATTTTGGACGGTGCTAAACCTCGTCAAGTTTTGACCAAAGTTATTCTGCCTTTGATCAAACCTGCTTTGTTGGCTAACTCCATCCTGTTCTTTATTAACTCTTGGAACGAATATTTCTGGCCCTTGCTGATTTTGCAAGATAAAGATTCCTACACTTTGCCCTTGGCGTTACAAATGTTTATCAGTGCCGAAGGTGGCAGTGAATGGGGTATTGCAATGGCAGTAGCAACTTTGACAAGTTTGCCGCCGCTGATTCTGTATGGCTTCTGCCAAAAATTCATTATCAATACATTTATGAGCTCGGGGGTTAAAGGCTAATGGAACATAGTATTGTATTTTCTCATGTAGATAAAGCATACGGTAAAACCGTTGTTATTAAAGACTTAAACTTAGAAATTCGCAGAGGCGAACGCTTAATTCTCTTGGGACCTTCTGGTTGCGGTAAAACTACTACCCTGCGTATGATGGCAGGCTTTGAAGATATCTCCGCTGGTGAACTTTACATGGATGGTAAAGTTGTTAATGATGTTCCTCCCGGAGAACGCAATATCGCAATGGTATTCCAAAGCTATGCATTGTTCCCGCACCTTAGCGTTTGGGACAACATTACTTTTGGTCTGGTATTACAAAAACTTCCTAAAGAAGAAATCGAAAAACGCACTTACCAAGCGTTGGACATCCTCCATTTGCGTGGTCAAGAACATAAAAAAACTCACGAACTTTCCGGCGGTCAAAAACAACGTGTTGCTTTGTGCCGCGCCCTTGTTAAACAATCTCCTTTCTTCTTCTTGGACGAACCTCTTTCCAACCTTGACGCTCAACTGCGCCAAAAAGCTCGTACTGAATTGGTAAAAATTCATGAAATGTTCCGTCCTACCATGGTTTATGTAACCCATGACCAAATCGAAGCAATGACCGTTGCTGACCGTATTGCGGTTATGAACAAAGGCAAAGTTCAACAAATTGATACTCCGGATACCATTTATCATCATCCGGCAAACGTATTCGTTGCAACCTTCATCGGTTCTCCTGCAATGAATGTTGTTAAAGCTCGCATTGAAGGCACTAACATCGTAATTGGCGAATGCAGTGTTGCAATTCCTGCTGAATGGTTGAAGATTGTTGGTACTCGTAAAGAAGTTATTTTTGGCTTGCGTCCTGAAGCAGCTACTCCGAAATTTGACCAAGCAATGGTTAAAGGCACCGTGGACTTCATGGAAAACACCGGTAACCTTAAAACTGCTAGCTTGACCTTGGCTGACGGTCAAACCTTCTTCATCCAAGACTCCAACCAAAACATTGACCTGCGTGATGTAGTTGGCTTTGACTTCGATTGGAACAATGTAAACTTGTTTGATGTGGAAACCGAAATGAACATCGGTTATGTGGAGGCGTAAGAAATGAAAATTGCAGTAAGCGATTTACTTTTCCCTGGTTTCAGAAAGTTTGGCGTTCGTCCGTTGAACACTGAATACGGCATTGAATTTTTCTACGAATTTGGTCACGACTACTATTGGGATGAAGAAACCGCTGCTTGGGGAGACCGCGAATTTAGCATTCATGGTCCTTGCGTAGCAGTTGACTTGGCAGATGAAGCTAACTTGAACTATCTGCCTGCTTTTGAAGCAACCTTTAAATATGCTCAAAAGGTTAAGGCTCAATTTGTAGTTGTGCATACTAACGAATGCTTGCCCGCTGACATCAAAGCTGGTCAAGAACTGGTAATCTCCCGTTTGGCAGAACTTTTGGAAATGGCGCAAAAGTATGGCGTAACCTTGGTGATTGAAAACGTAGGCCTGCGTACTAAAGGCAACGTGCTCTTCACCTTGGAAGAATACTACGCACTCTTTGAACGCTTCCCCCAAGCAATGTCCTTGATTGATACTGGTCATGCTCACGTTAATGGTTGGGATATTCCTGCTGTCGTAGAAAAGCTTGGCGATAAATTATTTGCCTTCCATATTCACGACAACGATGGCAATGGCGACGACCACTTGCCCGTATGGCAAGGTACTATTCCTTGGGACAAACTGTTCCCTGCAATTAAGGAGCACGCTTCCAATGCAATCCTCGTAATGGAATACTGCTGTGGCTTTGAAAACACCACTGAACTAGAAGCACACCTTGCAGAACTGAAAGCTAAATACGAAATCTAAAATCAATTCCACCTTGCGAAATCAGGGTGGAATTTTTTGTGGTTAATATATTGGCTGAAACTTGCTAAATATGGCAATTTTAGATAAAATATTAACTATGGAAGACTTTGTTTTTAATTTTATGGAAGTTACTCCACAGGAGATAAATTTGAAGATTGCGGAGAGGGCTCGTGCTATCCGTAAACGCAGAAAAATGTCACAGGAAAGACTAAGTGAGAAATCTGGAGTAAGCTTAGGTTCTGTGAAGCGTTTTGAAAGAAGTGGCGAGATTTCTCTAATGTCTTTAACAAAGCTTGCTATTGCTTTAGAAATTGAGCAAGATATGAAAAGCTTATTTTCAGATGTTCCGTATCGTTCACTTGAGGAGATAGACGATGAAGACCGTTAATGAATTAAATGTTTTATTTCACAATAGAAGAGTTGGGCGAATAAAGCGTTATAAAAACTATCTGACAGCTTTTGAATATGATAAGGATTGGCTGTTGGATGGCTTTTCTATTAGTCCATTTACTCTGCCATTAAAACAACAAGTGTTTATTTCTAAACAAGAACCTTTTGACGGAGTATTTGGTGCTTTTTCAGATAGTTTGCCCGATGGTTGGGGCAGGCTTCTGAAAGAAGTTTCGGAACGTGCTTTGGAAATGGTAGGGGAAAAGAAAAAATATAATTTAATTTTTGATAACTGCCATTGCTTTACTACTTAATGTCTTACTGGTGCTAAATATCCTATTGGTAGTTTTGCACTGGTAGAAGAAATTTTACGTTCTAAATTTGGGTTCGCAAGATGGAGAGCAATAGATATCTAAAGATTTCTGAAACTATTTTGATTCAAGACAATAATAGGGAACTTTTCTAGTAGTAGAACGCAGGAAAGTTCCCTATTTTATTCTTGAAAAATAGGGAACTTTTTAATAAAATATCTTTAAGAAAGTTCCCTATGGAGGTCGACATGGTTAGTCGTATTCAAGATATACAAGAGTTGTTGCAAAAGAAAGCGGATATTCAAGCTCGTTTAAATTTGTTACCTTATGATGGTACTCCTGAAGTGAAAGGAAGTAATGGTAAAAAGTATCTGTATGTTAGGAAAAGAATTGCCAGTAGATTGACTTCAACTTATGTTGATGTGTATTCCGAAGAATTACATCAGTTACTGTTGAAAAATGCAAAAGATGCCAAAGATTTTAGGAAACAGATTCGTACTATTGATAAAGAATTAAATAAATTAGGATATGTTGCTACTGAAATACCTTTGCGTGTATTGCAGAATTTGGATTTTGCAAAGGCTAATATGAAAGCGAATATCTACGACCAAGCAATTCTTGAAGGTGTAGCAACTTCTTTCCCACAAACAGAAGACATTATCGACAATGGCAAAGTATCTGGAATGACGGCTACTGATGTGCAAAAGATTTTAAATCTTAAACACGCATGGGAGTTTATATTAGATAAAGATGTGGTTCAGAGTCCAAGCAACTATCATTTGCTGTGCCACATTGCAAAGTTGATAAATGAAGGTTTCTTTTTTGATGGGGGAAGAATTAGAGCCGTGCCTGTGACTATTGGTGGTTCTTCTTATGTTCCACCTATACCTGTTGAAGTGGATGTAAGGGATAAAATTGATGATATAGTGAGTAGTGATGGTGATGATATAGATAAGGCCATAGAACTGTGCCTATATTGTATGAAGACACAAGTTTATACTGATGGTAATAAACGTGCTTCTGTAATTTTTGCTAATCACTATTTAATTGCTCATGGTGGTGGTTTTTTAGTTATTCCGGAAAAAGAAGTACCTACATTTAAAAAGCTTTTGGTTTCTTATTACGAAGGTAAGGGGGAACCCGTAATAAAAAAATTCCTTAAAGAAAAATGTTGGAGAACGTTTTGAGATTAAGTTTCAAGGATTTTAGATTAAGTGAATTCCCAAGCGAAGAGGTTGTGAGGAGCAGCTTCTT
>JAFTID010000087.1 GCA_017457085.1 Phascolarctobacterium sp. | reverse complement strand
TGCCGCTACGGCTAAAACCAGGCCACAAGGACAAGAACTGATAAATGCCAACCCAAGTTGCTTGCTTCAAGGTAATCTTGTCAATATCCTGTACAAGCTGGTCCTGTTTATCCTTGGTCTTATATTCAGCGTACATTAAAAGCAAGGCACCTGCCACCAAGGCATAGATAACAGTAAGTGGTCCAAAAAGATATGCCTTGATATGTTTATAAAGGAAGAAAGCAACCAGCATTACAGGCACAATACCTGCGGCAATATGCCACACGCTTAAGCCCTTATCAACCTGCCAGCCCTCTTTAGTAAAAAAGTGGTAGAAGCGTTCTTTATATATGAAGATAACAGAAAGAATTGCCCCCAACTGTACGAAGACTTCAAAAACATGGGCAACACGTTCATCAAGCCCCAACATATTGGCAACAATAATCATATGCCCCGTTGAAGACACAGGCAAGAACTCTGTCAAACCTTCCACAATGCCAACTATGACTGCAATCAAATTTTGATCCATAAATAACAATCCTTTAGTATGAATTATATACGTTACCCATTATACACAGAACATCTTTATTCAGCAACAAGTTATTTATATTCTTCAAACATATTTTACAACATATAAAACAAAAAGACGGCACAAGCCGTCTTTTTATGTAAATTTAAAATTTATAACTTAATCACCAAAGCAGATGCCTATCTGACGACCTGTACGAATGATTTCGCTATCAACAGGTACAAGACGCGGACTAGACGCTGCCTTTTGAATGTACACGGTAACAATTTGGTCATGGTACAAGGATACCATAACATTATATTCACCACGTAAGCACGCTTCAGCTGCAGCTACACCATAGCGGGTAGAAAGCACTCTATCGTAAGATGACGGAGAACCACCACGTTGCAAGTAACCAAGTACAGTACAACGAGATTCAATACCAGTACGCTCTTCAATCTCACGCACCAGCTTTTCTCCTGCTCCGCCCAAACGAATAGGCTCGAAGCTTCCTTTAACCACACGTGCCACAGAAAGCTCACCGCCAATAGGCTTCGCTCCTTCAGCAATGACAACGATGCTAAAATCCTTACCCTTAGCCTTACGGTCTTCTATCTTCTTAATGACAGAATCAATATCGTAAGGAATTTCCGGTATTAAAATAACATCTGCGCCACCGGCAATACCACTGTGCAACGCAATCCAGCCTGCATAACGTCCCATAACCTCCAACGCCATAACGCGGTGGTGGGATTCTGCAGTAGTATGCAATCTGTCCACAGCTTCAGTAGCCATAGCCATAGCAGTATCAAAACCGAAGGTGCGCTCCGTACAGGGCAAGTCGTTGTCAATAGTTTTAGGAACACCAACAACCTTAATGCCACACTCACGCGCCAGCTTAGCACCAATGTTCAGGCTCCCGTCACCGCCAATAACAACCAAAGCCTCGATATTATGCTTCTCAAGATTTTCGACTACCTTGTCACGCATATCATAATAAACAAGCTCGCCATTTTCTTCAACGGCAAATTTAAACGGGTTATCACGGTTGGTAGTACCTAAAATCGTTCCGCCACGGGGCAGGATGCCTGAAACATCAGCATAGTTCATCAGTTTTAAGTTACCATTTATCAGGCCGTTAAAGCCGTTATAGATGCCGAAAACCTCGCAGTCATTTTGCAAAAAGGTTTTGATTACGGCACGGATAACGGCATTCAAGCCCGGACAATCGCCGCCACCTGTCAGTACAGCAAAGCGACGTTTATTTTCAGCCATCAAAGCCTCCAATTAGCCTTCTACGTCCCAAATTTTAAATCCATCGGGGCTGATACGGATAGCTTCAGTGCCATCGAATTTGTCATAGCACAGGTTGCCATTTTCCATGTAGCCAGGCCACGCAGTAACGATGGTGAATTTTTTGCTGAGCTTACGCATCAAGCTATCAGTATTAATGTGGAATACAGGAACAAACAAAGTTTGCAATCTGTCGAGAATAATAACGTCAGCGTTGTAGCTTTCCAAAATGTCAGAGAACAGGTCAGGAGCATACAAGCCTCTGTCAGCAGCCGGAATAGCCAAGAATTCTTCGCTAATCAACATACGGCAATCAACATAAGTCCATTTTTTCATTTCAGCAGCTTCACGTAATACTTTACTTTTGCCGCTACCCGGTTTACCGGTTACGATAACTACGTTACCTTTGTCGGCTTGCGCCTCTTCAACAACTTTTACCAATGCTTCCACTTGATCCATGATTAAAACCTCCCTAAACACCGAAGTGCTTGATTTCAAAACATTTATGTTAGTTAACTTTATATTCGCTGAACATTGCTAAAATCCTCTAAAAAATTTACACCATTCAGAAATTTTCTAAACTGTATTAAATAGTGTTACACATTTATCAGAAACAAACAAAATCCGCGAAGAATATATTATTTTTTGTTGCGAAAACGCTCACTAGGATCAATCGCCAACAGTCCATTATAAACAGTTCGCAAATCAGTAATATCACCACGGCTGATGATATACTTTTCTAATTTACGTTTTACACGTTGCAGTGCATTATCAATGGACTTGATATGGCGGTCAAGCTCCTCAGCAATCTCCTGATAAGACTTGCCATCAAGATAACTCATAAGCACTTTCCATTCCAAATCACTGAGAATATTATTCATCTTATTCTCAATGTCGTCAAACTCTTCCCTGCTAATCACCATATCTTCCGGATTAGCAACCTTTACCCCGCTGATGATGTCCAGCAAGGTTCGGTCAGAATCTTCCTCATAGATAGGTTTATTCAGAGAAACGTAGGAATTTAACGGAATATGCTTTTGTCTTGTAGCAGTCTTAATGGCTGTTATGATTTGGCGAGTAACACACAACTCTGCGAAAGCACGGAAGGATGATTGTTTATCGTTCTTAAAATCACGAATAGCCTTATACAAGCCAATCATACCTTCTTGAATAATATCTTCTCTTTCAGCGCCAATCAAAAAATAACTACGTGCCTTGGCTCTGACAAAGTTTCTGTATTTATGCAGCAAATACTCCTGCGCCAGTACATTGTCATTCAGCTGCGCATCAAAAACGATATCCTCATCGGTCATATCAGCAAAGACCTCATAAGGATCGTTTTGTATTTCTGTAGTCATAAATTACATTTCCTCCGCTTATAACAACTAAGGTACCCTAATTAAAGGTCAGCCATTTAATTATATTATGTATAACCCCTAGCGTCAACTTTTTACTTTCGGCGCAATTTTTCAAACTGAGCCAAAACATCATCTGCAAGCCTGCCCCCCAGCTCATTACGGTTCAGACCGCTAGCCGGCTGGCGAAGCTTTTCAGCTATTGCCTTCTTGGCATTTTTATAATCCTCGTGAAACTCACGAGCTGAAATTCGATAAGCACCTGCCCCAAGCACGTTCATCTGCTCTGCGTAATCGCTTGTTACTACAAAAACCTTGTCCCGTGCATGCCTTAATTCGTAGGCGCGACGTTCAATCCAGGAATCTGCTGTTTCTCCTTCATTAGTAAAGACAACATCCACACCATGAATCTTGGTTACAGAACCATCACCCTGTGCTTCCTGAGCATCAAACACCACGATGCCACGTTGTCCCTTAAAGGCAGCGTACTCGGAAATATTAGCAACTAAAATTTCACGCGCATGCTCTAAGCTATCTTCACGCAGCTTGGCAAATTCCTTCCAGGCATTGATTACATTGTAGCCATCTACAATTAAATACTCTGCCATATTATTTGCCTGCCATGCGGCGCTGACGCACCGCTTCGTACATTAAGATAGCACCTGCTGCAGAAGCATTCAGGGAAGAAACTCCCCCACCCATGGGAATGCTGGCAATAGCATCACATTTTTGTTTTACCAATCTACCTAAACCCTTGCCTTCAGCACCAATCACCAGTACCAAAGGACCGGTCATGTTTACGTGGTAATGTTCCTCGCCGTCCATATCAGCACCAATTACCCAACAGCCACGCTTTTGTAAGTCTTCAATGGTTTGGGCAATGTTACCGATTTGCACTACAGGAACATATTCCACTGCGCCAGCAGAAATTTTTGCAACAACTGCATTCAACGGGCAGCTTCTACGTTTAGGCATCAGTACGCCATGCACCCCTGCAGCATCTGCAGTACGGATAAGAGCGCCCACGTTTTGGGGATCCTGCAATTCATCCAAAAGCAGAATGAAAGGGTCTTCGTTTTTTGCAGCAGCCTTGGCAAAAACATCCTCCAAGGTTTGGAAAGCAATGGGAGCCACCATTGCGGCAACACCTTGATGGCGCATGCCAGGTACAAGCTTATCTAATTTTTCTTGTTTAACATAATCAATGAGAATGTTTTTTGCTTTGGCAGCAGCAATGATTTCGCCAATGCTACCACCCTTAGCACCATCCTGCACTAAAATTTTATTTATGGAACGCTCGCTGCGCAATGCTTCAGTAACTGAATTGCGACCGGCGATAATATCCTCAGACATAAAACCCTCCTAAATCAGGTTTTTATTTTTGTTCCTGTTTAGCCTTAGCAGCCAAGATTGCCTCCAAACGACCGCAGGTCATTTCGCCTTCGTGGCAAACGCCTTCGCTTACACAGGTAGGACCAGCGTTTTCAAAAAGTATGGGAGCAACTTTCTTGCATTCAGCCAACATTTTTTCAGCTAATTGACGTATTTCCCATTGAGCACGGGTGCAGCAACGCAGCTTGAAGAAGTTCATCAAGGAACGTACGTTAAAGGTGCACACGATTTTAGTTTCAGCAGCGTTGGGAAGTACGTAACGTGCATCCTCTGCCAAAACGCCCATGTCAACAAATTCGTTGTACAAATCTTGGATTTCCACCATCAGCTTTTCAAATTTTTCTTTAGCTTCCGGACGGGCAGCAATGGAAGGAGGCATTATAGTTTCAAAATTATGTTCCTTAACATAACGTTGAGATTGTTGGGAATAAGAAGCAATACGATGACGAACCAATTGGTGGGTCAATACGCGGGAAACACCTTCAATGGCAAAGGTAAAGGTTACGTGTTCCATAGGGGAATAGTGGCCCATGCTTACCAGCTTGCGTACCAGTTTAGCAGCTTGCTCATCACTCATTTTTTCTTCCAATTGGGCTGCGCCAATGGGAGAATAACACAAGCGAGCACTCATTGCTACTGTTTTATCAGGCTCCGGAGTATGACGTAATAATTTAACTTCCATATCTACACCTCTCTTCTATTTCTTCTTGGACTTAACACTTTGTACGATAATGTCAAAAGACTTATCCAGCAGCTCCTCCAAACGCTCTTGGCGTTCCATTAAGAACAACCAGCCAAGCAACGCTTCAAAGGCAGTCGCCATTCTATATTCGTGAACGGAGGCACTCTTAGGAACCATAGATTTAGCATTTCGTCCACGTCTAAATACCGCCTGCTCTTCTTCAGTCAAGGTTTCCTGCAGCTCCTGCATCGCCTTACATTGGTACACAGCAGAAACCATTTTGGAACCTAAGTCGTGAATAACACGTACCTGACCGGAAGTAGGCAGTAATCTTAGTCTTACATACATAGAAAAAACAATGTCTCCGATGTAAGCCAAAATGATGGGGTTCATCTGACCAACTTCAGGAAACTTTGCGCCGGCCACTTCACAAGCAGCCAGCGCATGTTGTTTCAACATTTGATATTGTTCAAATCTCATTGTTTTTTCCACTTAACACCTTGAGGGGTGTCTTCGAGGATAATACCCATAGCAGTCATTTGATTGCGCAGTGCATCTGCTTGAGCATAGTTTTTAGCTTTGCGTGCTTCTTGACGCATAGCGATAATCATTTCAATGAGTTCTGCTTCTTTGTTGTCGCCTGCTTCAGCAGGTGCAACAGCAGTGTTTTCCAGTACGCCGATGATGGAGCACATTTCAGCGAAAAGGTCACCCATCATAGCAACCAGTTTACCGTCAGGTTTAGCACCTGCTTCGGTAATTTCTTTATGGTAAATGTTGATTTCTTTACCCAATGCAAACATATGGCTGATTGCCAAAGCGGTATTGAAATCGTCACGCATAGCTTCCAGGAAATCATTGCGCATTTCAACAAGTTTTGCACGCAGGGCAAGGCTTGCTTCGGTAGGGCCAGCGCTCATCATAGTGCTCAAGGTACGCAGGGTTTCTTGAGAGTTACGCAAGCGACCAAGGCTCTTTTGTGCTTCTTGCAAACGAGCATCGCTGAAATCCAGCGGGCTACGGTAGTGAGTAGAAACGATGAAGAAGCGCAGGGTTTCCGGGTCAAAATGTTCCAGAATATCAATTACCATGAAGAAGTTGCCCAAGGATTTGGACATTTTTTCTTCGTTAACGGTAATGAAACCATTGTGGAGCCAGTAGTGTACGAAAGGATGGCAACCAGTGCAGCCTTCGGATTGAGCGATCTCGTTTTCGTGGTGAGGGAAGATTAAGTCGCTACCGCCACCATGGAAATCAAAGCTTTCGCCCAAATATTTCATGCTCATGGTAGAGCATTCAATGTGCCAGCCAGGACGGCCTTCACCCCAAGGGCAGGGCCAAGCAGGTTCACCCGGTTTAGCAGCTTTCCACAAAGCGAAGTCCATGGGATTACGTTTGCGGTCGTCTACGTCAACGCGAGCGCCAGCCATCATATCTTCAAGGTTACGACCGGAAAGTTCGCCGTAATGCTCGAATTTTTCTACGCTGTAATATACATCGCCTTCAACTTCGTAAGCATAGCCACGGTCGATAAGGGTTTGTACGGTTTGGATAATGTCTTCAATATGTTCAGACACGCGAGGATAAACGTGAGCGCGTTTAACATTCAGCTTATCCATTACTTCATAGTAGGAATCAATATAGCGGTTGCAAACGTCAAACCATTGCACGCCTTCTTTGTTAGCAGTGTTGATAATCTTATCGTCAATATCGGTAAAGTTTTGTACGTGGGTTACGTCATAACCTTCGTGTTCCAAGAAACGACGGATAACGTCCCAAGTTACGAAGGGACGAGCGTTGCCAACGTGAGGATGGTTGTAAGGGGTAACGCCGCAAACGTAGATGTTTGCCTTACCTTCGTTAATAGGTACAAAATCTTCCTTTTGTTTAGTTAAAGTATTATAAACCTTAATAGCCATGAGAACTCTCCTTTACAGAGTGATACCTGCTTTCGCAAGGCTTGCTTTAACGCGGTTGCCAGTACGTTCAATGCCCAGCAGCGGAACCATTTCTGCCAGTTCCGGACCATGTTGGTTACCAGTCAAAGCAACGCGGATAGGCATGAATACGTCTTTGCCTTTCAGCTTGGTGGTTTTTTGGATGGTTTTGAACAAGCCTTTTACAGCAGCGCCATCAAGCACTTCCAGTTTGGGCAGTTCTTCCAAAAGCATACCGATTACGGTGGGTACGGTTTCTGCTTTCAAAACTTCAGCAGCTTCTTCGTTTTCGAAATCGAATTCGTCGTTGAAGTACATTTCTACGCAAGCAGGGATTTGTGCACCAAAAGCAACGTGGTCTTTAGCAGTTGCAACAACTTTTTTCAGCCAAGCTAATTTTTCGCCTTCTTCTTCACCGGTCATGTAACCAGCTTCAATCATATGCGGTTTAGCGATTTCAAAGAATGCTTCTGCATCCAATTGACGCATATATTGTTGGTTAATCCAGTTCAGTTTGTCGATATCAAATACTGCCGGGTTTTTAGCAACGCGTTCCATGGAGAATTCTTGGATAAGTTCTTCGA
>JAFTID010000086.1 GCA_017457085.1 Phascolarctobacterium sp. | reverse complement strand
TTTCGATGAACCGCATATTTGCTGGTGCCGAAGGCCGGACTCGAACCGGCACGAGCGTAAACCCGCTTGATTTTGAGTCAAGTGCGTCTGCCAATTCCGCCACTTCGGCATTTCTCGTGGTTCCAAGTAACTCGGAACAATGATTATTATACAGACAAGGTATTAAAATGTCAACACCTTTTTTCAAAAATTTTTAAAAAAGTTTTTTGCGCTTATTCCATGTAATAAGCCATCACTAACATGGTGCAGAAACCTACGAGCAAAGCATAGGTTGCCCAATCTTCATCACCGTGGTGAGTTTCAGGAATAATCTCGTCACTGATAATATACATCATGGTACCACCAGCAAAAGCCAAAACGAAAGGTAGAATAGCAGTGGAAATGGTTACAGCAAAATAACCAAGCAAGGTACCTACAACTTCTATCAAGCCTGTTGCCAAGGCACACCAAAAAGTTCGCCAAGGACTCATCCCTGCAGCCAACATAGGCGCGATAATTACCATGCCTTCCGGAACATTTTGCAAGGCGATACCGACAGCAATGCTCATGGCTTGTCCAATATTTTCTGTACCAAAGCCTACGCCTGCCGCAATACCTTCCGGTAAATTATGGATACCAATTGCCATTACGAAGAGCAGTACTTTATTTAAACGCTTAGTATTTTCAGGATGCGCTTCATGTTCCACACCAGCCATGCTATGTAAATGAGGAGTAATCTTATCCAAAAGGTTTAAGCTCAACGCACCACAGAAAATTCCGACGATGGACATCCATATTCCGTCCTTGCCTCCCCCATATTCAATAGAAGGAAGTATTAAACCAATGATAGCAGCGCATAACATTACGCCAGCCGCAAAAGATAAAACTAAATCGCTGAATCTATGAGAAATATTCTTAAATACAAAACCTAAAAGTGCACCAGCGACAGTGGCGCCACCAATGCCAAGAGCAGTAAGAAAAACTAATTCCATAACATCATTCCTTTAACTTTCTAATTACTTAGTTATTTATATTGTAAAATTTCCCTATACCTTAGTCAAGGAAAGATTGCCTTCAATCATAAAAGCTTCTTTTTCTTTTAAAAGATACGACACATAAATCAAACTCCAAACATTTATAATTTAGACAAAGGCAAGCAAAACAAATCCCCAAAATTTAGGACATCATTTCGAGGTGATTACTTTGAAAAAATATACTCTCATAGCTTGTGCTTTGGCAACAATGCTCTACGCTAACATCTGTTCAGCGCAAACCCTGACTCTAGACAAAACCACCAAGCTCGTTCCGGTAGGTTGGAGCGTTGCCGAAGACATTAAATTTCAAAAAGGTACGGACGTTGAACTGACTTCTGACGGTCAAGTTATTACTGGCGTTCTGGACTCCACAACCTATTTACGTCCAACAGGCTGGCAAAATATGATAAACGATTTTTATTATTCAGCAGCGGCGCCAGCCTTTTACCCTCCCTTCTACTGGCAACCCTTTGACGATTGGGGACCTGGTCCTGCACCCGCAATGCTTATTCCTACTTATGGACATGTTCGTTACAAAAGCGAAACACCTGTCACCTTCGCATCAGACGGCACGGTTATTAGCGGAACCATAGACCAAGACGTAACCTTGAGCATCCAAAAAGGAAAATATGGTTTTGTAAATTTCAAAGGTGGTAATCAACTAGTTTTCTATCCTAATGGTGCTGTACAAACTGCCACTTTAGCAAATGACACCAGTTTGAGACCTCTTGGTTGGCAAAGTAATGCGCTTGATGCCAGCGCAGGCTTCGTAGAATTTAAGGGTGGTACGCAAATTTCCTTCTCCCAAGATGGATTTGTAATAAGCGGAACCTTAAATGAAAATACTCTTTGGTTTAACACCAATGGCAGCAGTTCTACCCTGCCACCCAAAACAGTAGTAAACTTTACCACAGCAGGCATTGAAGTTGCTGATTGACTTGGAGCAGCAAGCAGTAACTTTTATGATATATTTAGGACAATCATCATCCTTCCCCTTTAAACCTCATATCTAAGTAAATAGCAGAAAAGGCGCAGAGCATTTGCTCTGCGCCGATTTTGATTGTGTGGGAGGTTGTGTGAGCTTCTTTGCTCGTAGTTGTGCGATGGTTAGAAAGTGTATTCTACGCCAACCAAGATAGTACGAGAAGGCATCGGGAACATAGCTTCTCCCACTAAATAAGAAGGAGTCATATAACCAGTTGTAGGATCCATATTTTGCTCACCATGAATACCACCGACTTCTTGATATCTAGTATCAGTTAAATTGTAACAATTAATAAATGCTTTAGCATTCTTATTAATTTTATATTGAACTCCTAAATCAAGAGTTAAATAATTTCTATCAGTGTATCCGTTATATCCTCCACCAGTTCTAACAACTTGTCCACTGACAGCCGTAACATCTACATTATATGACCAATCATTATTTTTATACTTCAAACCAGCTTTATATGTATTCGGTTTTGAATTAGGATTATCATTATAACCTTTACCCATATCTTGTTTAATTTGCATATATGTATAGTTTACATAACCAGAAAGATGTTCATCAAATTCATGATTTAAACTAATTTCTAAACCTCTGCGTTTTTCCTTATTAACATTAATAAACTTATACACACCAGTATCATTGTTATAATAATCATCTATTGCATCGTCAATTTCATTATAGAACAAGCTAGCTGATAAAGTAGTATTCTCACTGATTTTAGTATTACTTCCCAAAGTCCATACCTCACCAGTTTCTGGCTTCAAACTAGGATTACCTTCAGGCATACCATTTATACCTATGTAATATAACTGATCAGTAGTCGGTGCATTAAATACTTTACCCCATGATAAATATACATTGCTCTCATCATTAATTTTTTTATTTAATGCAATTTTAGGAGTGAACTCTTCCCCATACATATTATGCTCATCATAACGAAGACCAGTATTTAGTTTCCAGGTATCAGAAATTTGCCATCTTTCTTCAAAGAAAACGGCTTTATTGTCAACAGAACGAGAACCACTACCATAAAAACTATTTTCTACATCAGTTTCATAATAAGATACGCCAGCAGTCAACTCATTTTTATCATCTAGAACAAAATTTTGTTGAGCTTCAAATCCTGTTGTTTCATCAGTAAAATTAGATTTATCTACAACATCTAGACTAAAAAATTGAGAATTTTGATGATTTCTGTACAATTGTACATAGCCACTATTTGATGCAGTTTCATTCCAATCGTATCTCAACGCAACATTGTTATTCAATCTTTTAAAATGGTCAGTAAATCTAGTCCATTCAGAAGTTAACGGTGCTCCACCTTCACTATTATTATGTTCAAATACAAAAGTCACTCTATCATCATCGCCAATAGCTTGGTCTAATTTAATGTTAACACCTTCGGTATTGTAACCAGAATTCATCATTTCGACTACATCACCATGTTGATTTTTATAATCATAATTTCCTCGGCGTTCTTTATTAGCAGCAATGAACACACCCAAACCACTATCTGTTGCACCACCAGCAGTTAAACCATATTCTTCTGTACCAAAACTACCAGTAACCGCACGCATAGTTACTTGCGGCTCCATATCACTTCCTTTTTTTGTAATGATATTAACTACACCACCAACAGCGTCGGAGCCATAAAGTGCAGAGCCGCCACCTTTAAGTACTTCTACACGTTCAATAGCATTTGCAGGAGGCAACCAGTTGGCACTAGTTTTACCAGTACTACCAACATTCATACGACGACCGTCAACCAATACCAATACACGAGTATCACCATTAATCATAATTTGGTCTTCACCATTGATAGAACCTTTAGAACCACCGCCAAGAATGTTTACGCCTTCAGTATCAGCTAAAACTTCTTGAACGTTGGAATAGTTTTTATCAGCAATTTCTTCTGCATTAATAACACTAATATTAGCAGGAGTATCTACTTTGCTAGTAGCAACGCGACTAGCAGTTACAACGAACTCATCCATTTCAAAGTTTTGCATTTCTTCTGCGCTTGCTACGTTCAAAACAGAAAGACTACCGCAGATAAGAGCTACCATGAGCATGCCTTTAGACATTTTTTTCATAATTACACCTCATTTTATAAAATATCTTTCACGGAATAGTTTCTAAAACTTTTCTTATTAGTAACTATTATACACTTAAAAAGCAAGTAATAACAATGCTAATTGAGATAGTATACTGTTAATTATTAACCAAATTTTTATATGTTGAATTTTCTGAACTTTTATTTATCTTTCTAATATTTCAACTTTCTTTTTGGATGTAATTAGAAAATGTTTGATAGACATAAAATAACGACCTCTCCAAAACTGGAAAGGTCGTTTTAATTTTATCTACGTAATTTGAATTTAATGGGCATCGTAATATAGCAGTCAATTTTTTGTTTGAGCTTGTTCTTAGCGGGAGTAAAGCGCCATTTGTAAACTGCTTCTAATGCGTTAGCATCCATCTCTTCATGGCCAGAAGATTCTACGATGCTTGCTTCCGTTACCTTGCCCTCGTAAGTAATGAGCATTTTAATCTTAACTAAGCCTTCAATGGAAGCATTACGGGCAGATGCAGGATACTTAGGCTCTACAGTACGAATGGGACGTGGCGGTGTTACAGGTACACCCTGTCCGTCACCAATACCATCGCCTTTACCTACAGTTTTATTGTCTCCCTTTTTAGGACTAGGATTTGGATTTTTATTAGGCTTCTTTTCAGCTACGGGCTTTTTAGGTTCTTCTTTAGGCTTCTCTTTGCTTTCGACAATTTGGTCTTCTTCCTCAACAACAGGCTCTGCTTCTTCCACAATTTCTTCTTGCGGTTCTTCAGGAGCACCACCACCAGCCACCAAAGAAACTTCTAAAATTTCCGGCGGACGATTGCTATTAAAGGTAAAACCAAACACTCCTAACAACAGTGCAAAAATAACATGAGCAACAATTGCAACAGCGAAGCCTTTGCCTAATCTATTGCGTTCGTCATTCATTTTTTACCACCTATGTCAGTTGCCAAACCAAAACGAGTTACGCCTGCACCTTTCAGCTTATCCATCAGCTCAATAACAAGCTTATAATTAGCATCTCCATCTGCACGAATAATAACAGAGAAAGAAGAATCACGCTTACTTTCCATGGCAGCATTGGTAACCAACAGGTCAATGTCGATTTGGTCTTCATCTAAATATACGCTACCATCTTTTTTAATGGTAACAGAGAAATTACTTTTGCTAACAGTCTCAGAATTTTGTGCTACCGGCAAGCGAATAGGAATAGTTTTAATTTCGCTCATATACATTGTGCTGACAATGAAAAATACCAGCAGCAGGAAAATCATGTCAATCATAGGACTGAGCATAATCTCAGGCGGAGTTATAACTCTCTTACGTCTTCTACTACGCATTTATCGCACCGCCTCTCAACAGCATTTATTGTTGTCGTTTTTAGCCAGAATAATGTCGGACAAAATGCTGGAAACTTCGTAGATGTTCAAGGTTTCAGTCTTAATTTTGTTAGACAGCCATGCGTGAATGCACATACCCAGAATTGCAATGCACAGACCGAATACAGTAGTAATCAATGCTTCACCGATACCAGCAGTAACAGCCATAGGATTTTGAGCACGTTCGTTCAAAGCGTTAAAAGAAGAAATCATACCAGTAATGGTGCCAAGCAAGCCAAGCATCGGAGCCAAACCGATGATTACACCCAAATAGTTGATGTTCTTTTCAAAGCCGTCAATGATGCGATCAGCTTTTGCATAAACGATGGATTCAAGACGAGGTCCCAAATCTTCTTTGATGTCGAGAATTTCTACTGCCATGGAAGCAGCTTCACCTTTACTTTGTTCAGCGTATTCTCTTGCACCAACAAGGTTAAAATCATTCATCAGACGTGCGAAGTTATGCACGAACTCTACGCCAGAAACAGCTTTTTTATAATACAAGTAACGCTCTACACCAACAGCGATGGCTCCAATAGAGCACATCAGCAAAGGCCACATACACGGACCGCCTTTAATAAAATAATCAAGAGCACCACCAAAGATTCCCATTATTATCCCTCTTTCATTTTAGACTATTATTTTTATTGAGAATAATTCCGAATAAAATACATAACTATTATACTACTATAAAAATTTTCAGTCAACAATTTGTAATAAAAACACCTTCTGACAAATTTGACAGAAGGTGAAATTATCGTTATCAGAAATGCGTTAGATGGTGCTTATGGTGCATTTCGCTATTCTTTAAACTTAACGTAGTCTCCGATACCCGCCCCCGGCATAACCATCGGCAGTACCATGTTCTTAGGATTAACAGTTACTTCAATAATATAAGGCTCGTCTAATTCCATAGCCTTTTCCACTGCTTTGGCAAGTTCTTCCGGTGTAGTAACGTGCTCCCCTTTTACACCGAAGGCTTCACCATATTTAACGAAGTCTACGTAACCAGGGAATTCGCAGGCGGTAAAACGTTTGGCAAATTGAACTGTTTGCAGCTGACGAATCATACCCAAGCCACTATTATTAAATACGATTGCAGTTACAGGAAGCTTGTAGCTAGCAATGGTGAACAGTTCAGAGCCTGTCATTTTAAAACCACCATCACCACTAAGGCTAATTACCCTGCTCTTAGGACGTGCAAGTTGTGCGCCCATTGCCGCAGGCAAGCCAAATCCCATCGTGCCCAAGCCACCGGAAGTAATCCATTGGCGGGCAAATTGGATACGCAAATGTTGTGCTGCCCACATTTGATGTTGGCCAACGTCAGTAGTAATAATATAGTCCTTATCTTTAATTACAGGGTTCAAGGCTTTAAAGAATTCAGGCGCTTCTTCATCACCGAAGTCTTCGTCCATGCTGGGCCAGCTTTCAATACGTTCCCACCAACCACTTAAATCGTGAGGTTCACTGCCAGCTTCGATGAGCTGTAAAGTTTTATTCATATTAGCAGAGATACCAAGGGTGGAGAAAATATTTTTATCAAGTTCTGCAGGGTCTATGTCAAGATGGATAATAACCTTGTTTTCATTATAAGTTTTGCGTTCGCCGGTAACACGGTCATTAAAACGAGTACCTACAGCCAAAATTAAATCTGCTTCTTTAACAGCATTGTTAGCACGTTCGTGACCATGGAGACCAGTCATACCAAGGAACAAACTGCGATACGCACTAATAGCACCCAAGCCCATCAAGGTACTTACAACAGGAATATGGAGCTTTTCACACAGATGCATTGCATCATATTCAGCATCAGCGCTGATAACGCCACCACCAATAAGCATTACAGGACGTTCAGCTTTGCTGATTGCTTCAATAGCAGCAGCAATTTCTTCGGAAGTAGGTTCGTCTTCCACAACAGGAGGAAGCACTGCTTCTTGGTAATCAACCAACGCAGTTTGTACGTCACGGGGAACGTCAACAAGTACGGGACCAGGGCGTCCAGTTTTAGCCATTTGGAAAGCAAGACGTAAGGTTTGCGCTAAATGAGCAGGGTCTTTGACAAGGAAGTTGTGTTTAGTAATAGGCATGGCAATACCAGTGATGTCAACTTCTTGGAAGGCATCGCGACCAATCATTACAGTAGGAACCTGTCCAGTAATGGCAACTACGGGAATAGAATCAAGGAAAGCAGTTGCTAGGCCCGTAATCAAATTGGTTGCCCCCGGTCCGGAAGTTGCAATACAAACGCCCACTTTACCTGACGCACGAGCAAAGCCATCAGCAGCGTGAGCCGCACCTTGTTCGTGAGCTACTAAGATATGTTGAATTTCAGATTCTCTTAACGCATCGTAAAAAGGAAGGATAGCGCCGCCGGGATAACCAAAAACTGTAGAAACTCCTTCTTCAGCAAGGCAACGTACCATTACCTCTGCACCAGTCATCTGCATACACTACACCCCCACACTCTTCGTTCCGCTAGCATTAGGCCATTCGTAACGAGATTTTTCTACACTCATATGGGTGTCGCCACGTTCCAGCGCCACCAAACCAGTTTGCACCATTTCTAAAATTCCATAAGGGCGCATTACTTCTACAAAAGCATTCAGCTTATCGTCTACACCAGTTGCAAGGAAAGTTAAGGACTCACCGGTAACGTCTACTGCGTGAGCACGGAAAACGTCTGCCAAGCGAAGCAGTTCCAAACGTTTTTCACCAGCGTGAACTTTAACCATAACCATACTACGTTTTGCACTAGCTTTAGGCGGAAGGACCTTCACGGATTCTACCTCCACCAATTTTTCCAGTTGCTTGCACACTTGGACTATGGTTAGCTCATCAGCCTTCATAGTTACAGTCATTCTGGAAAATTCAGGGTTTTGCGTAATACCAACGGCAAGGCTGTCAATGTTAAAGCCACGGCGAGAGAACATACCGGACACGCGCATCAATACACCTGGTTGGTTACGTACTAAAATAGATAAAATCTGTTCCACGTTTCTTCCTCCTCAAAAAGATTTTCGTCACGAGAAATGACGAACACAAAATAGCATAACATTGTTTACATTATGCCAACATAAAAGGACTTTGTCAAATTAAAATGTATCACGCATAGTGGACACCTTGCATTTTGTAACAGAGTATACAAAAAAGGCGTGACCTTTAGGTCACGCCTTAGCGTTATTATATTTGATTAGCCTTTACGAGCGTTGAAGCATTCACGGCAATATACCGGACGATCCATGGAAGGACGGAACGGTACCATAGTTTCTTGACCACATTCAGCGCAGGTTGCGGGGAACATTTCGCGTTGCGGACGTTCGGTTGCAATGCCCATACGTTGTTTACGAGCTTGACGGCAAGTCGGGCAACGACGCGGTTCGTTAGTGAAACCTTTTTCTTCGTAGAATTCTTGTTCAGAAGCAGTGAATACGAATTCAGCGCCGCATTCGCAGCAAGTTAAAATTTTGTCTTCTTTCATTGTTTGATCACTCCTAATCATAGCTATAGGATACCCCAAAGAGGAACTTAAAGATGTTACATCGCTCCTATGTACTATGATACAGAAGAAGACGGAACCCTAAACGGACCAACTGAGATACACTACTACAAGTATATATAACCCCATTACAAAAGTCAATAAAAGTTAGAAAATTACTTTTCTATTTTAAAGTACAGGAGAAAATTCTTTCTTCTCGTTTAAGAAGTGATAATCGTTAATAGTATCAGAAATGAACTTGCCGTTCCATTCGTTAAAGCTACTTACTGATACATTAGCAACACTTAAACGCCAAATGTAATCAAGGTCCAAGCCCAGCAAAGTGCAGAGCAGTACGCGGATAACACCACCATGACAAACAAAGGCAATATTTTTATCGTGACCTTCCTTTTCAAGAACAGCTTTGATGGCACCAAAGGTACGTTGTTGAACGTGAGGTAAGGTTTCGCCACCGGGCGGAGTCCATTGCATAGGATTAGCAAAATAAGTTTTGAAGCCTTCGGGCCAGCGACGTTCCAGTTCCGGAAACGGTACGCCTTCCCATTCACCAAAGGTAATTTCGCGCAGTTCATCCATGGGATGAATTTCCAAGCCTTTTACTTTTGCCAATTCTTCGGCAGTACGGCAGGCACGTTGCATGGAACTGCAATAGATGGCATCAATTTGAATGTCTTTAAAATAATTGGCCATCTTTTCAGCTTGCTCAATGCCCTTTGCGTTCAAGGGTAAGTCAATACAGCCTTGAATGCTTTTAAATTTATTTCCATCAGTTTCGCCGTGACGAATCAGATAAATTCTTGCCATTTATTTTCCCTACTTCCTTTTATTTTGTTCAGCTAGAGAAAATTCCTTAACTTCAACGTGCACGCCTGCTTCAGCAAAGGTTTCCATTTCCTTGTACGCCTTGATGCCTGCGTTGAACAAAGTAAAGGCAACAGCAGCACCTTCTCCTGCACAACCAGTAATGTTCAGACGTAACGGTGCAGAAAGACCTAAAGCATTTAAAGCTTCTTCTGCTCCCTCTTCGTCAGAAACATGCCCTGCAAAGCAGTAATCTTTTACGCAGGGTGCAAGCTCTACAGCTTTGGCAGCAGCCTTACAGGTAGCAACGCCATCTAACATTACAGACACCTTCAAGGCAACAGCCTGCAAAATTCCACCAGCCATAGCGGCGATAACGAGCTTATCATCACATAAAGCACCATAGCCTAAAAGACCAAGTTCTTCTTTTTTAACGTACTCATTTACCAGCATGGCACCTTCAACCATGGCTTCAGCTTCGTCCTCTGCCATTGCAAGCAAGGGAATAGCTTCCGCACCAGTCTGTGCCGCAAGCACGTTGATAGGCCAAGAGCCTGTCATTATTTTCTCAGCTTCGTTTGTATTTTCAATACTCCCCCATATTAACATTTTACGTTTGGGATAGTCAATATGGTTCTTATCGGTTTTGCCAATGATGCCTGCGTAACGGGAGGTCATTTCTTCCAGCTTTGCCAAGGAGCCTACTGGCTTTATCAAATCATCAAAGCGTTTTTGCGCAATGGCAACGCACTCTTTATCAATGGGAGTAATCTGCTCCACAATTTCGTTTATATTCATTTATAATTCCAACTTTCATTAAAGACTATTGCTTTTTATTAGCTACGTACCTCTTAACGCAACAAATAAACTGCTGCCAGCATATAAATAACGTGTCCGCATTCAGTTAAGAAGCCGTAAGTATCGCCTGTCAAACCGCCAAGCTGTCCACTCAAGAAATGAGCGATGCCCAAACTGATGAAGAAGGCTACAAAGGCAGTGTACAGATACGGCAAACCGCAAGCGTAAATCAACGCCAAGCAAATTACAAAGGCGATAAAAACGTAGCTTTGCTTGGAATACTGGGTAAACATATGACCAATGCCAGTTTCACGAGCGTATTTAAAATTCACGATGTAGTTTACCATAAATGTGCGTGTTGCAACGTACATTGCTACCAATGCGTAGCACAGCTTCATACCGTCAATAGAAACGTAAGCGGAAATTTTCAAAAGCACCAAGCACACCAAAGCAATTACTGCATTACTGCCAACGTGACTATCCTTCATAATTTCCAGCATCCGTTCACGACTGCGGGCACTAAACACACCATCAGAAGTATCCATGAAGCCGTCGTACATCAGCGCCCCAATTATGAGCAGCTCTGCCAAGATTAAAAGCACTGCCCTCATAAAGAGAGGTGTGTTAGCATAAAGCAAGCCGTAATTGACCGCGCCCATAAACACGCCCATTACCAGTCCCACCAAAGGAAAGTATGGCACGCTTTTGGCAAAGTCATCGTCACGCCAATCAGTTCGATTAGAAAACCTTATTCTAGTTAAAAATTCCAAGCATGTTATAAAATCACGCATTATTTCACCTGCTAAGTTTATTGTAAACGTCAATAGCGCTTTGTAAAACTACCACTGCAAGATTAGCACCAGTACCTTCACCCAAACGCATACCTGCATCAACAATAGGTTTCAGTTGCAAAACTTCCAGCATTTTTTTGTGAGAGATGTCGCTGCTCAAATGGGATACCAGCATATATTTCGCACATTCAGGGCACAAGCCGTAAGCAAGAAGTGCCGCGGCCGTAGCATTCACACCATCTACCATAGTGGGAACGCGGCGCATAGCGCCACCAATAATTACACCCGCAAGACTTGCATGGTCGTAACCACCCACCTTGCACAAAACATCCATGGCATCACCCAACTTAGGTTTATTTTTTGTCAAGCCATCAATTACAACTTGGCGTTTAATTTTCATACGTTCGTCATTGATTCCGCTACCACGCCCCACCGTCAGTTCAGGGTCAATACCTAAAAAGCCAGACACTATTGCCGAAGTAGAAGTAGTATTACCAATCCCCATCTCCGCTGTTTCTAAAAGGTTATAGCCTTTATCAATGCAATCGTTGGCAACTTCCATCCCAACACGAATGGCTTGCTCCGCTTGTTCCTGAGTCATCGCAGGACCTTGGGTAAAATCTTCCGTACCCCAAGCCACTTTGCATTGACGAACCTTTTCCAAATGACTTAAATCAAAATTAGTACCTACGTCCACAACAAACACATCTGCTCCAGCATGGCGAGCCATTACATTTGCACCTGCAGTGCCACGCATGTAACCATTAATCATTTGTAGGGTAACCTCTTGGGGATAAGCACTAATTCCATATTTAGCAATAGCATGGTCACCACACACTAACACCATCGCAGTTTTAATCTTTTCTGGCAAAGGCTTGCCTGTCATGGCAGCGTAATCCACTACCATTTCTTCTAGCCTGCCCAAGCTTCCAGCAGGCTTGTCCATTTTTGCCCAGCCTGCTCTAATTTCTTCCGCCCTTGCCAAATCAAGAGGCGGTATAATTATTTTTTCCATATTATTTTTCATCCTCAAATTTAAAAGCATATTTTTTCAAATCAATTGCCTGTCCTGCCACGCAGTAAAAAACTTTATCGCAGGCATCAGCAACCTTTTGGTTTACCCAACCAGCAAGGTCACGATATTCACGAGCCATTACATTGTCAGGAACAATACCACTACCAACTTCGTTGCTCACAAACACAACAAGCTTACCGCAAGCACGTGCTGCCCCTAAGACCTTGTCCACTTCACCCAAAACATAGCTAACCCTTTCTTCAAAGGTTCCTTCAATGGCAGTCTTGCCGTACATTTGGTTCGTCATATAAAGTGTCATGCAATCGAACAGCACCGCACCAGTATCTGCACCTAAATTGGCAAACTCTTCTTCTGCGTGGTAAGGTGCTTCGTGGTTCACCCACCGCCCGTCATTACGACGCGCTCTGTGCAAACGCACACGCTCCGCCATCTCTTCGTCTAAAATTTCTGCAGTAGCAATGTAATCGCACTTGGGAGAGAAGTGCAATACATATTTTTCAGCAAAGTTACTCTTGCCACTACGGGCACCACCTGTAACTAAAACTAAATTGTTACTCATTTTTAAACCTCCCTTCTAAAAGAAAAACCTCCCACTACTAGCGGGAGGAATAATATCAAAATAAAAAACCAACCTGTCTCTCCCGCAGGCTTTACGGTTTAGTGACAGGCAGGTCTCCTGGCTTAGCTTCATCGCCTAACGCGCCTTCCCAGTTTGCACCAGTGACATAATTGCGTAGGCTCCACTTACAGTAGCGGGAAACTGCTCCGGATTCACACCGGCATTCCCTTTTAAGCACTAACCGCAGCTAGCGCACCCATCAAGTGTTTTCCAATCTAATATATTCTAGATAAAATAAAAAAATCCTGCAATGTTACTTGCAGGATTTTTCTAAAGCGTAAAGCTAAATTATTTAATTTGAGCCATTACTTCAGCAGCGAAGTCTTCCTGTTTCTTTTCGATGCCTTCGCCCAATTGGAAACGGGTGAATTCGTTTACAGAAGCGTTTGCAGCAGCTACCAATTTGCCAACGGTAACGTCCGGATCTTTTACGAATTCTTGGTCAATCAAGCATACTTCTTTGTAGTATTTTTGGATGCGACCCATAACCATTTTTTCAATGATTTTTTCCGGTTTGCCTTCGTTACGAGCTTGTTCGGTCAAAACAGCTTTTTCGTGTTCCAGTTCAGCAGTCGGAACTTGTTCACGAGTCAGGTAACCAGGGTTAGCAGCAGCAACGTGCATAGCAACGTCTTTGCCCAGTTCTGCGGTGCCACCGTTCATGGAAACCAAAACGCCAATTTTGCCGCCACCATGAATGTAAGCAGCTACCAAACCTTCAGCTACTTCGTAACGAGCGAAGCGACGGAGGGAGATGTTTTCGCCGATTTTAGCGATGCTTTCGGTAATCAAAGCAGCAACGGTTTTGCCTTCTTCGATTTCAGAAGCATTCAAAGCTTCCATGTCAGCAGGATTGGATTTTGCAACGTGAGCAGCAATACCAGCTACCAATTCTTGGAAGTTTTCGGTTTTAGCAACGAAGTCAGTTTCGCAGTTAACTTCTACGATAACGCCAACTTTAGCATCTTCGGAAACATAGGATACAACGAGACCTTCTGCAGCGATACGGCCAGCTTTCTTTGCAGCAGCAGCCAAGCCTTTTTCACGCAGGAAGTCAATAGCTTTGTCCATATCGCCATCGCAAGCAGCCAAAGCTTTTTTGCAGTCCATCATACCTGCGCCAGTACGTTCACGCAGTTCTTTAACTAAACCAGCAGTAATTTGTGCCATTGTTAGTTCCTCCTAAATATATATTATTCAGCGTCTTCAGCAACAACTTCTTCAGTTGCAGCTTCTTCGGTTTGCATACCTTGACGGCCTTCCAAAACAGCGTCAGCCATTTTAGCAGTCAACAGTTTTACAGCGCGGATTGCATCGTCGTTTGCAGGAATTACATGATCGATTTCGTCCGGATCGCAGTTGGTGTCAACGGTTGCAACGATGGGGATGTTTAATTTACGAGCTTCGAGAACAGCGATGTGTTCTTTGCGGGGGTCAACGATGAAGAGAGCGCCCGGCAATTTTTTCATGTCTTTGATACCGCCCAAGTATTTGGTCAGTTTTTCCATTTCATGGCGCAGACCGATAACTTCTTTTTTCGGGAGCAGGTCAAAGGTGCCGTCAGCTTCCATTGCTTCCAATTTACGCAGACGAGCGATACGGGTTTGGATAGTTTTGAAGTTGGTCAGCATACCGCCCAACCAACGTTCGTTAACGAAGAACATGTTGCAACGGATTGCTTCGTCTTTCATAGCTTCTTGAGCTTGTTTTTTGGTACCAACGAACAGAATGTTTTCGCCAGCAGCTGCTACTTCACGGATGAAGTTGTAAGCTTCGTCAACTTTTTTAACGGTTTTTTGCAAGTCGATGATGTAGATACCGTTACGTTCGGTGAAGATGTACGGAGCCATTTTCGGGTTCCAACGACGGGTTTGGTGACCAAAATGAACACCAGCTTCAAGTAATTGTTTCATAGAGATAATAGCCATTTTTTATTCCTCCTGTTTTTACCTCCGCAGGAATGGTATTTTCACTTTTTGCGTGGCTAAACGCATTCAACAGATGAATTTTCCTGCGTGTGTATTTTTACACCGTGTGGTATTATATCACAAAAATTGTTGCTGAGCAAGAAAAAAGTTAAGTTTTGTGAAACTTTTGTTACAGAAAGAAAGCCTTAAAATTTCAACAACTTCTTTTTTAAAAACACAACCTCTTCCCTATTTCTAAATAAACCAAACCAAACTAGGCTTACGAAAATTACGATAAAGCTTCCAAATAAAATAAAGCTAATCAGGGAATAACCATTGATGAAAACCTCACTCACATATTCTAAACCCAAGGCACACAAAATAGTTACAGTCGTATATTTAAAATAATCCATAAAATAATTGTTTAAGGACATTGGCAAGCTGTATTTAAATAAAATAAAAGGTTCCAGCCAAAAGCAAGTCAACATTGTGCTAATGATACCACCGCAAACAACACCAAGTACTCCGTAATGCTGTACCAAGTAAATTGTAGCCACCAAATTAATAATCATCTCAGAGATAGCCTTGTACCTGTCCTGCCAAAACAAACCACTTGCATCCCTGTAGAGCAGTACTGCCTTACGCATAAACATTAAGTAAAACAGAACTACTAAACAAACCACCGTAGCTTTATCAAATAAAAATTCTTTGCCAAGCCATAAAGTAATAAACGGATTAAACAACACATACATCCCCACGCTCATAACGGAAACCTGTAAAGCAGTCACAAATTCCATAATCTTAAAGGACTGTACCTTCTTTTCATCGTCATTCACAACTAGGATGTGTCCAACATTGGCTGTAATCGCTTCAAAAAGTTTACCCGCCAGAGTATTCATCACTGTGATAACCATATAATAGTTGCTGTACAAGCCAACAGCCACCAAACCAACAAACTTGGATAAAATTATATTGGAGCTTGAAAAAACAATAATACCTGCCAGTTTATGAATGACCATAGCCTTGGTGTTCTTCACAATTTCACCTAGCACTGATTCATCCAGCTCACAGCTTTCTTCCTTTATATATGGATATTCTGCATAAGCCTTTCTTGCTATAACAAAATTTTCAACCACAGTACCCAAAAGCATTAAAACTATAAAGCACCAATAGCTTTCTAATAAAACCAAACCAATAATTTGCGCAACAGCCACCGCAACCTGTACAATTGCTTGATAAGCATTAACAAAATATAATTTTTTATCTGCTATCAACAGATTGCGTTGATAAGACCAAAAATAACTCACCACTGTATTTAATAGGAACAAAAGGTAAAAATAATTTAAATCTGCAATATCAGGCTTATCTTTAATAAAACTATCCAAAAAAGGATACAAGCATAACCCCAAAGAACCAATCACAAAACCAATGCTAATATAAAGCTTTTTAAAAAGCTTCATGATGGATTTAACTGCTTCCTTATCCCCCAATGCCAAAGGCTTGTACAAGCTATAGACAATTGCAGGACCAACACCAAGCTCCGCCAAAGAAAGCACCGCTAAAATATTACTAAACAAACCATTGATACCTAAATACTCAAGGGATAAATGCCTTACAAAAACTATCCTGACAATAAACTTCAGCAGGTTAACCACTATGTAATTTAAAACTGAAAACTTAAGATTTTTTAGAATACTGTACATCTTACCCTTTTATAACAATCCCAAATCTTAAATAAATATTTTAGAGCAATATTACTTCTCAAGATTAAATGATATTTGGTAAATAATTTCCACTCTCTTATTGAAACCATATTACTGTTTTCTCTAAAATATTCCTTTAATTGCTCGCGTTCATCTTTTTCGATATTATAAAATCCTCTCACATAACCAGAGTAGAAACCGATACGGCTATTAAAAGTAAGTTTATGTGCATTTTTTAATAGTTCAGGATAAACACGCACATCTTTTTCCTGTTTTAGCCTAGCATCAATAGAATCTTTTATGCTTTTTACAGAAGGGCTTCCACAAATAGAACTTTCTCGACATAAATAATTATAAGTAGTATTTGGCAATACAACTACTCTCTGACTCTTCAAGAACAGTTCAAAACATACATATATATCCTCATAAACTTTTCCAACAGGAAACCTAATATCATCAAAAAGTTTCTTAGGATATAACTTGTTCCAAGCAGCATTTGTAATTGGATTTATGTTGCTAGCACCAGTAGAAACTGCAATCTCTTGCTCCTGTTGAATCTTAATCGTTTCTACTGAGGTAAATTCTTGTATTTCATACATCCTATGATGAATACTCTTATTAAAATAAATCCTCTTATAACCACAACAAACGATAGTATCTGGCTGGGCATACTCCATAAAGGTTGCAATATAATCTTTATCAACCCAATCATCACTATCTACAAAAGCAATGTATTCGCCGGTGCAAATATCTAAACCTGCATTGCGAGCATCACTTAAGCCACCATTCTCTTTATGAATAACTTTAATACGTTTGTCTAGCAAAGCATATTCATCACAAATATTACCACAATTATCAGGACTACCATCATCAATAAGGATAATCTCTAAATTTTTATATGTCTGAGCTAAAATACTGTCCACGCACTTGCGTAAATAATCTTCTATCTTATAAACTGGTACGATAACGGAAACTAAGGTCATAATATCACCCACCTTGTAACGTTAACTAATTATACCACTTATAGCCAAAGAAAGACAAAAACTGTTTAGGACGGATCATCTCCATACTAAACAGTTTTTATTTCACAAACACCTTGCCCCGATTTGCCACATATCGTCTGCAAGCTTTTCAATATTGGTTCCTAAAGAAATAATACAAGTATTACCAATTTTCAAACCATCTTCCTCAACAGCAGAAAGAAGCTTAATCTTTTTCCGTAGCTTTGTGATACTCGTTTGTTCCTTCTTAACATCAATCGGATACAGCGCATCACCAAAACGGAGTAACAAATCAATCTCCTTGGCATTGCTGTCACGGAAATAACTTAACTGCGCCACCAAGCCATTTTCCAAATAGCTTTCACGAATGGTATTGACAACGTAGGTCTGAAAAAGCGCCGTAAAAAAGCTGCTCTTAAGCAAATCTTCTTCATTATTAATACGCAACAAATAAGCAGCTAAACCAGTATCAGTAAAGTAAACCTTCGGTCCCTTCGCCACACGTTTCAAAGAAGCATGCTCTACAGGCCAAAGCAAATACACAATACCTGTTCCCTCTAAAAATGCCATCCACTGCTTGGCAGTTGGTGAAGAAATATCCGCAGCATTTCCTAAATTTGCATAGTTCACCGCACTGCCAGTACTCATTGCCACTGCACAAAGGAAGCGGTAAAAACGCATATCATCACTTACAGTAGTCAAATCTTTAATGCCACGCTGCAAAATATTTCTAAGGTACGCACCTAAAAATCTATCCCTTGTCTCTTCGTCCGCAAATACATTTTTAGAAAGCTTACCCTGCAAAATATTGTTAAGAATTCCTTGGGAAGCATCCTTTTCTTGCAGCTTTTGGAGAAAATCAGTACAAGGGTAAAAAGGCTCTTTCTCCTCAACGCACAAGGGCAAATCTAGGAAAGCAACACCCTGCAAATTACAACTTTCTTCCTTTATATAGTAGCTTTGCCCAACAACACACAGGTAGCTACCAACAGGCACATCACTATTCGCTAAACATACAAGCAACTTGGGAACGTACTGCACGTTATAAAGCAGAACAGGCTTAGGCAAATTGCTAGCGAACTCTTCCGAGTTCCACATGGCACGCTCACGCAGCATTGGGTCAGAAACATCCACAACCTTGCGTTCCGCAGCCAAACCTTCCACAAAAGAATTTTGCCAATCGCTAGAGCAGGTTCGCAAAACGACAACCTTATGGTGCTTCAAAAGATATTTAATTTTTTGTTGAAGGTTACGTGTACTATTCATTCTTCATCCCATCATTATACTTGTTTGCTAAAATAATCAAGCAAGCCAATACTAACCAGTAAATCTTCATCACAGAAGAATTACCAAAATTATATTCCGTCAATCCCTGCAAGAATAAAGCACTTGTAGAACCAACTATCATCAAAGCGTAAGGATTTTTATTCAACAAGAAGTTCTTGAAATTTTTCCAAAGAATAAAGCCAAAGGCAAAAATATAACCAATAAAACCAATCAAGCCATTTTCCGCAAGCATTTGTAGAATATTATTATGTGCATGGTTTAGTTTGGAAAGACTATATTCAAATCTAAATTTGCTATATGCTTTGTTAAATTCATTTCTCTCCTGCTTTTTAAGTTTTTTATAGCCTTGTACCTTCCACAAATTAACAGGCTCTTTCAAAACTACTGCTTGCTCAGATTTATTAAGCTTCCGGAAGCTAGGCAAACCTTTGATAGATTTTCTTTCTACCTCCACCCTAGGCGCTATATGTTCATTTTGATAAACATTTTTATAATTGCCTAACCCTACACCTAAAACTGGATGCTCCTTAAACATTTCAATAGATGTTTCCCAAATAATTAGGCGAGAACGATTAGAAGTATTTTTAAAATCATCTATAGAATCTACACGCTTCATAAAAAAAGCATTATTTGCCAATATAGCTCCTACCCCCAAAACAAGTGCCAAACAGATTAAAAAAAGCTTTTTATTTTGGAAAATGAAAAACGAACTCACTAAAGGTAACACAACCGCCAACGATAGCCATGCCCCACGGGTGGCATTAAACAGTAAGGCAACACTACCAATTACAAAAAGTACAACAGCTAACCAATGATACTTTTGAAAAACATCTTTTCTAAATATGAACACCAACAAAACAGGTAATAAAATACAAGCCCAACCTGCCAAAGTCATAGGATGACCTACAAAACCAGCGGCACGTATCCAATCAAACTTACCTTTAAAGACAAAGAAACTCCAGTAAATTGCATAAAGACAATCTATTGCAAAGCCACACGTGACGGCAGCAAGAACTTTCTTAGCAAAGTGCTCATCATCTAAAACTAAAAGCAGCATTATAAAAGGCATAAAGCGCCATATGAAAAAGTCTGCCCAAGTTTTTAAACCATAGGCAATATCACCACTGAAAAGTGCAGTAACAAATAAAGCACTAGCAAAAGCAGAAATGACTTTAAAATAAACGAGCTTATCAGCAGCAATATGTACACCTTTATTTTTATATGTAATTATAAGGAAAAGTAAAATGCTTATGCCTAAAAACACATTAGCAGCAGCTATCGAGATAAAAGAAGCTACAGCAAACATACATAATGAAATTAGCAAAGCATTTTTGAGAGAAAGTTTCATATATAACTCCGATAAAACTTTTTCATTTCACGTAGATTTTACAATTTCGCGAAATAAATTTTGATTTATGAATGCTAATAGAATAAAATAAACATAAGGAAAATGTTACTTCCAATAGAACATATACCCATCCTAAAATTAATACACAACTAAGAACCAAAGGAGGCTTTACATATGTCTAAAAATATCTATCAATCAGAACAAATCTATAACTACGATGACCTTACCGCAAGATTAGAACTTTGCAATGAACTTCAAAAGGGTCTAGATGACATCGCAGCTGGAAGAGTTCATTCAGAAGAAGAAGTAAACGCAATGTTAGACACTATTTTCGAAGGATATAATTTAAAATGACATACACCATTAAATATTCTACTAGTTCTAAAATTGATATTAAAACATCAATAACTTACATAAATAATATCCTTCAAAATCCTTTTGCAGGAAATAGACTACGCATTGAAGTTCAAGCTACTGTAAGAAACTTAAAAGAATATCCTTATAAGCACCCTATTATTACTGACCTACTTCTTACTTCGTACAAAATAAGGTTTGTACAAATAAAAAATTACCTTCTTTTCTATACAGTAACCGAAGAAATAAAAACCATTTATATCGTCCGTTTCCTTTATTCCCGCAGAAATTGGCAACGTATCCTAAAAAGTTATGTGCAATACGACGAATATCTTTCTAAAAACACTGCTTACTACGTTCATGAAAACCAAGAAGAATATGGACTCCCCACCCTCGACGGTTGGGGAGTTTTTCTTTTATCTATTCCCATACATCTTTTCATAATAATTTTGATACTCACCGCTGATGATGTTTTCCCACCATTCACGATTATCCAAATACCACTGAATAGTTTTCTTAATGCCATCAGCAAACTTAGTTTCCGGTAACCAGCCTAATTCATTATGAATCTTGGTAGGATCAATTGCATAACGCATATCATGACCTTTACGGTCAGTTACATAAGTAATCAAACTTTCAGGCTTGCCAAGTTCTTTGCAAATAAGTTTAACGATATCAATATTGCGCATTTCATTATGTCCGCCGATATTATAAACTTCTCCTACCCTTCCATTATGAAGAATCAAATCAATTGCCTTGCAGTGGTCTTCAACATAAAGCCAATCACGCACGTTAATACCTTCACCATAAACGGGCAATGGCTTGTCATTCAAGGCATTGGCAATCATCAAAGGAATAAGTTTTTCAGGGAAATGATACGGGCCATAGTTATTGCTACAACGAGAGATAGTCACAGGCAAGCCATAAGTACGATGATAAGCAAGTACTAATAAATCTGCACCTGCTTTGGAACTGCTATAAGGGGAGCTTGTATGAATTGGAGTTTCTTCCGTAAAGAACAAATCAGGTCTATCCAAAGGAAGGTCACCGTAAACTTCATCAGTAGATACTTGATGATAACGTTTAATACCCAATTTACGACAAGCATCCATAAGTACAGCAGTCCCCATTACGTTGGTCTGCAAAAAAATGCCAGGGTCTTCAATGGAGCGATCAACATGGCTTTCCGCAGCAAAGTTAACTACAATCTCCGGATATTCCTCTTCAAAAAGTTGTTCAACTGCTTCACGATCACAAATATCCGCTTTTACAAAACGGAAGTTAGGATTATCCATCACACCCGCTAAAGTAGATAAGTTACCTGCGTAAGTCAGCTTATCCAAGCAAATGATACGATAATCAGGATACTTAGCAAGCATATGAAATATAAAATTAGAACCAATAAATCCGGCACCGCCGGTTACAATAATGTTCATCTAAATCATCCCTTACAACTTAAAATTATCTTGCAAATCTTTTCTACAATATCTAAAGGTAAATCTGCGTACAAAGGCAAGGTTAATACCCTCTTACTAACATACAACGCTACAGGAGTTTTATTAACATCGTATTTACCATGGAACGCATCAAAAGTATTAGTCAAGGGATAGAAATATTTTCTTGCACCTATACCCTGTTCTGCTAACTTCGCCATTACTTCGTTACGTGTTGCACCAAAAACTTTCTCATTAAAAACTACAGGAAAATATGCGTAGTTAGGTTCAACATCATCCTGAACAGGATTAAGTTGAATACCTTCAACACCATTCAAATATTCCATATATTTTTCTACCACAAGTTTTCTTTTGGCAATTTCACCTTCAATATGACGAAGGTTGCAAATTCCCATTGCCGCACAAAACTCATTCATTTTGGCATTAGCACCAACGCCATCAACTACTTCAGGACCACGAATACCGAAGTTTTTTAAACGGTAAAGCGCTTTACCAAATTCTTTATCTTTAAAGCAAGCAGAACCACCTTCGATAGTATTAAACACCTTTGTTGCATGGAAGCTAAAGCAAGAAACATCACCAAAACTACCAATACCCTTGCCTTTATACTTAACGCCAAAGGTATGCGCGGCATCGTAAATCACTTTTAACCCATACTTGTCAGCGATACGCTGGATTTCTTCTACATTACACACATTGCCATAAACATGTACTGGCATAATCGCACAGGTTCTATCAGTAACAAGCTCTTCTATTTTGGGAACATCCATTGTAAAATCAATAGGATTAATATCACAAAAAACAGGTTCCAACCCATTTCTCACAATAGCATGTGTTGTTGAAGCAAAAGTAAATGGCGTAGTAATAACTTCGCCTTTCAAATTCATTGCTTGCAACGACAATTCCAATGCCATATGCCCATTAGTAAACATTTCCATATTTTCAACATCAAGATATTTTATCAAACCATTTTGAAGTTCTTGATGCTTGGTTCCCATATTGGTCAACCAATGTGATTCCCAAATATCTTTTACTTCCTCACAATACTCTTCAAAAGAAGGCATTGAAGATTGAGTAACTAAAATATTATTTTTCATATTCAATCCTTCTACAATCCAATTGATATTATCCCATAACCCAATTATAAAACTCTTCTTTTGTCATATTATCGATACCTAATCTTTTTACAGTTCTACCTTCGTCTAAATCTTCTCCTAAGATAGCCCTCAAAATTGTAACTACCGAATCAATACAAGGAGTTTTTATACCAGTAATAGCACCAAGAGAACTCATGGCTACTAAAGAGTATGGAACATCTTCTAATACATAGCGTTCTTTTAAAGATTTTACATTCATAATTCCCTTATAGCCTTCATTATTCTGTATTATTTCCCATAATTCCATATCTTCATTACCACATTGATACATATCAATATATGATTGTTTCAAAGTTCTTTGCTGATAACCAAAAGCGTTTGCTATTTCAATTCTTTCAGCGTCCATTTTCTCCAATAAAGCACTAATACTTGGAGTTATACCTTCAATATAATACTGATAAGACTGTACTGGTATTGCTTCAACCCTTGACGTATTCAATAGTACAGGAGCAGGATGCATTAGTGCATTTATATTATCTAAACTTGTTTCTATTACACTCTGACAAATTTTAAACCAAGGAAACCTTCTACAAAAAGCTTCTTCCAACGCTTTATTATCAGTAGCTGGTAACGCTGCTATTTTTACTTCTTCCTTAAGTCCATACACATTACACACGCCAGGACTTATTGATCTTGTTGCATAAGGTAAAGTAGAACCAGCACCAACGACCACTTTAGCGTTACAGTTCATTTCTTGCATCAACTTTCTAAATGCGATAGCTCCACAAGATGCTTCTGGCAATATCAAAACATTCTGTCCATCCTGCAAGAATGGTATCATTTTTTTCGCTGTACTTTCATGCCAATTTGAAGGTAGCACTATCACAATATTTGTTGCACCTGTAATAGCTGTTTCCATATCATCAGTTGCAAACTCTATTTCCCCAATACCATCAACAGCATTAGAAAGTATAATTTCCTTACTTAAATTAATAGCATTAACTTTTTCCAAAGATTTACTATATAATCTTACACGCTCTCCTAAAATGGCCAAATGCCCAGCAAATGTCTGACCACCATGTCCTCCACCAATAATAGCCCATACAATGTTTTCACTCATAATATTCTCCATTATTTTATCTCAGTTCTATTAATAGTAAATTCTTCTAAATTTCTAAAATTGATTTCCAATCCTAGACCTGTCTTACCTGAAAATTTGGTGTTACCATTTTCTGTCCAATCACAAAAATCAGTAACATCTCCTTTCAATCTTAATGTTGAGAAGAAAGAATGTCCTGTAGATAACAAAATATTATTCACCGTTAACGCAACATGAAAACTAGCTGCTTGTGTAATACCTTGCTCTAACATAGAATTAAAAAATAATTTAATACCATAATGTTCAGCATACTCACAAATCCTAACAGCAGGTTTAATACCTCCCATTTTAGAAATTTTTATACTAAAATAGTCACATGCTCTAGCTTCAATCAGACTTTTTGCATCTTGTATTGTTGTAATCCCTTCATCCGCTGAAACCGCCATTGGTACATTATTTTTCACCTTTGCTAATCCAATAACATCATAATATTTAACTGGCTGTTCATAAAAAAGCAGATTTGCTTTTTCAACACCCCTACCATATGCTATTGCAGTATCAACATCCCATCCTTGGTTGGCGTCTGCAATCAAAGGGAATTCATCACCAACAGCGTCACGTGCAGCTATTGTTCTATTTATATCGTTTTTATAGTCTGTTCCTATTTTAATCATACACCCCCAAAACCCTTGCTCTTTTATTTTTAAAATTTCTTCGGCAGTTTCATGGGGAGTGTTGCCACCTACAGCCCAAAAACACTTTATAGATTCACGTACACGTCCACCTAAAAGTTCACTTACTGAAACATTTAATTTTTTACCCAAAATATCATGACAAGCAACATCTATACACGCCTTAATCGTATTATTACCTTTTAAAATAGTATCCATATGGTTATGAATACTATTTATATTTGTAGGATCCATCCCAATCAAAGATGGACATATTAAATGTTCCAGAATTGCCATAACAGACAAATCAGTATCGCCCGTAAAAGCAGGCCAGGGATCACTTTCTCCCCAACCGACAATTCCTTCATCAGTATGTATTTCAGCTATTATATTAGAAGTTATCTCTTGTACACCATATGCTCTACTTAAAGAATATGGATGCTTTAATGGAACTCTCAAATTTCTTAATATAATTTTGGTGATTTTCATATGATTACTCCTTATAACCATTTAATAATTTGAAATCATAATGTGTTGCAACTAAACTATTATTTTCATCATCTAAAAAATCGACAACATCATACACTTGATTTATACGCTGTTCTAATTCAATAAAATTACAAGCAACTAAATGAACAGACAAAAATCTAATATCAGTTTGAGAACCTAACTCAAATGTTTCTCCTTCATCATAAAACTGCATCACATCCACCACGCCATCAATATCATTTAGTTCTCTAATTCCTCTTATCTTATTTATTCTCCCATTCTCACAATTAGACAAAAAATATATTATTCCAGCGTAACCTTTAAAACACGGATTTAAACTATGACTAACATCAATGTCAGATTCAATCATAGTTCCATCTAAAGCATGTCTAAACAACAAATCTAAAGGATTAAAGCCTGTAAAATACTCATCAATATAAGGCCAAGTACCGCCTAATCTACAACCCATTTCATAAAACGTAATCTTTTCTCCTTTTGCATATCCTTGCAAAAAAATAAGTCCATTTTTAAAATTACATTTTTTAAACATATGGCACACATTTTCATTTACATATTTTAAATAAGAAGAGAGATTTTTTGACGGTAAAATCATAAGATTAGGACTATTAATTGCAACTCGAGAATTATCTTGAGTATATCTATCTGCCATAGACAATAAATACGGGATACCATCTATAATAAGATAATCAAGAATAAATTCAGTTCCACTCAAAAAATCTTCAACAGTAACATTACCTTTTTTAGAGAAACTACTTGCCAGTTCATATTTGCTTTTCAATTCTGTTGCATTCCAACATACATCTGCCCCACGAGACCCACTAGCATCTATGGGCTTTATAAAGACTGGATAATCAATTGTTCCCTTAAATTCATCAATATTGTCTTTAAACACTTGATAAGTTTTTGGTACTGGCACATTATTTTCAAAGCATATTTTTTTAAAATACTCTTTATCCGTAGAAGCCTTTAACATACTTTCTGTAAAATAGCAATTCAACCCAGTTCGTTTACATACTTCATAGCAAACAGGCATCAAGATATCTGCATACCCGGTCATTATGCCATCTACGTTCTTCTCAACACATACATTTACAATATCATCTACATTCATTGCATCAACCAAAAGACCTTCGTCAGCAACTTTTTTAGCAGGACTATCCTCGTTATAATCAGCAACAATAACATAAATACCTAACTGCTTAGCTCGCTTAACAACATACTCTGCTCTTTTGATTCCGCCCAAATATAATAATTTTTTACCTTTCAACAACTTATACATTATGCTCTCATCCTCTGTATCTTAAAATAAAATCAATTACTCTATCCATCTCCTTCTCGCCATATCTTTGGTCAACAGGAAGTGGAAGCACATCATTGGCCAGTCTATACTCCCACCAATCCCTCGGCACATCATTCAACACATTAGGCCACAGAGTTGGAATATAAATTTGATTATTTAATAATCTCTTCTTTATTGACTTTGCATTATCAATCATTAAAGGATACATATAAGCACCTTCAACATTTTTAATAGCAAGCTCATTTATATGTGCAAGCTTATTATTCAAGTAATAAAAATTATCGGTACGTACTTTCTTGACTCTCTCATAATCAACACCACTCAACAAATTGTGAGTAAGCTTTGACATAAGCTTTATAGGTTCATTATCAAAAAACTCATTATTATCTGAGGCTTCTTTGTAAAATTCACTAGCAGTTTTTTCAAATCTTCCAAGCACATACCGTATACGGTCAAATGATTCATCAACTGGCAAAATTCTATCCAGTTCTAAATCGGTAAACAACAGTGCACCATCTGAAACCCCAAAGAACTTTCTACAAGTATATATGGTATCAACACCACTAACAGGATTATCAAAATATGCTTGTGCATTATCCACTATAACTCTTTGATACTTCTTAACTAAACTAGAAACATACTCTATATCAAGTTGTCCATAAAAATTAACTATATATAAATATTCATCTTTATCAATAGTAATAGATTCAATAGTCCAATCATAATTAAAATGATAATATTTAATTTTTACATTGTACTTATTACATACATTGCTTATAGAATCACACAAAAAATACGGCAACCATATCGTTTTTATATTTCTTGCTTCAATAAGATATGCAAGGCAATTTCTCCCACAATTAAGAGCAATAGCTTCCTTATGCAGTAATTCATTGTGATATTTATCTAATTCGATGTATCCACCAATTTCATACATAAATTCTTCCTATTTAATCAACAATAACTTTTAACCATTGTTTGTGATTTTTCAACATTTCCATTGCTTCTTCAAATGAATTAAATTTAAGAACTAATGTCCCCAATGTTTCGTTTGCACCGGTAAAAGATTTCACTTCATCACCTTTCGACACCCAAACATCTTCTTCAACTAAAAACTTAGTTCCTACATCTTCAGCGATTTTAACTCTATTAAAAATTCCATCCCTATCGCTATGTAAAATATATTCAGCCCATGCTCCGTTATAAACTGGATCAGACATTTCCAACAAAGGCATAGCAAGTGCTGCTCTAATATTATTTTCAATCAAGTCTTGACCACTTGCATATCTCAACATCTCAGAAAGTCTATTCCCGCCAGCACGAGGAGAAACTTCCATAATATATGCTTTGCCATCTATACCAACTCTAGTTTCAATATTGTAGATACTAGTTCCTAAATTCAACAATTCTATTAATCGTTGTAATTCATTTCTCAACTCTGCTTGTTTATCATCTGCCATATCAGAAGGCCAGGTATAACCGGATGGAGTATAAGGATTTTGAGCATCTTCATCAAAATATTGGCAACAAAAACTTGCAAAAACTAATTTATTGTTAATTGAAAAACAATCAGTATCAGAAGAACATCCTAACTTTTCAATAAACTCTTCAATAATAAATCTATTACTACGAGAATAAAGCAATGCAAAATCAATTGCGTTATCTAAATTTTTAATATCACCAACTCTTGTAACACCTTTACTACCAGCAGAATCAACAGGTTTAACAATAACGGGAAATTTAAATTTATCCAAAGAGCTAAAAGCATCTTCTTTCTTGGAAAAGCCAATTGCCAATGGAACATTAAAATTATTTTCTCTCAAAAAATTCCTAAACAAATCTTTATTTTGAAGAATTTTAACAGATTCATATGGAGGTGTAGGTAATCCTAATTTTTCTGCAACATAAGCAGCTATAACCACACCAGGATCAGTAGCAAAAGAAATAATCCCATCAACATCTAGTTTTTTTGCTAAATCTAATACTGCTTCTTTGTCAATAATACTCACATTATGATATTCATCTGAGTATCTATGACCTATATTGTCAGGTAAATAATCACAAGTGATGACATACACCCCCAATTTGTGAGCTACCTCAATCGCCGGAATCACATAACGTGAACCACCAAGTATCAATAATTTTTTCATAATTCAAACTCCAGATTTAAAACTTTTTGATAAATTACATATTAGCCATTCAAAACTTCTCATTTTGAAAATCATTGAAATCATTAAATAAAAAATTACACCTATGATAATTTGCAAAAATAAAGTTAAATAGTTATTAAACCCTAAATATTTACAAGAATAAACTATACACCCCATAATAATTGACAATATCATTGAATAAACCATATCACTAAGTTGCTCACTTATCGAATAACTCAATAATTTTTTATTTGGATTAGCATTTACAAACGCACATATCACACTAGTAATGCATGTTGAGAATGCCATTGATAATGGTCCATATCTCATTGATAACACAATGGCGAAAAATCCAATAAACTTCTTAACAATTTCAAGTTTCAAAAAAATATCACTTTTACCAAGAGCTTTGATAGCATTTAGATTTGCAGTATGAACAGGCATAAATCCCAAACTAAAACAAAAACATTGCAAATATGGAACGCAAGGTAGCCACTTATCTGTTAGAACGATAGAGACCACTTGATTAGCTGCCCCTGCCAATCCCATAACCAAAGGCCAAATTATGAAACTGCTTATACTTACAGCCTTGCGCGTCATCTGCTTAACTTTTACTATATCATTTTGTTCATTAGACAATGTTGGTAACAATACACTATCTATTGAAGCATTTATATTCCCAATTATTGTATTAGGGAACTGATAACCCCGATTGTAATAAGCTAAATCAATAGGTGCATAAATTTTACCTATGATTAATTGTGTTAAATTTTGGTAACTCACATCTAACAATGCAGCACACAACAATTTCCAACCATAGGAAAATAAACTTTTTAGTCTAATAAAAGAAAAAGAAAATAAAGGTCGCCACTCAACTGCTAACCATAAGATGATAGTCCCAATCAAAACATTTGCTAATTGTTGAATAACTAAAGCCCAAATACCGTAATCCAAATATGCCAATGTTATCCCAATTACCGCAGAAGCAACTACTCCACCTAAAGTCGCATAAAAAAATACTTTAAACTGTAATCTTTTAGAAACATATGCTTGTTGAACATTTCGAAGTGCTGCAATAACAATAGTAATGCTTAGCACCCTAATAATATCTACTAATTGATTGTTTCCATAAAACTTTGCAATGTAGGGAGCAAATATATATACGATAACATAGATAATCCCACTAAAGAAAATATTGAAATAGAATACAGTAGAAAAATCTAAATTATCAGCATCTTTTTTTTGTATTAGGGCAGTTCCCAAACCACTATCTACAAACACATTCAATATTGTTATCAAAACCGTAACCAAAGCAACTGTACCAAAGACCTCAGGTTCAAGTATGCGTGCTAAAATAATAGTTAAAAGAAACTGAGTTAACTGCGAACCTGAACGTTCAGCAAAACGCCATAATAAACTAGTTATAATTAGGCTATATTTCATGTTTTAATCCAATTTTAATATTACAAGATGGTAATATCTTTTTTAAAATTCTTTTAGTTAAATTTAGGTAGTCAACATTATTAGTAAAACAAACATATAAAACTCTTCCTAAACCCTTGCAACTTGGTTGTTTCAAAAAATCAATCACAACTTCTGTTCCCATTAATCTCTTCCTAATCTTTAAATCTAAGTCATACTTAAACAACTCGTTATACACTTTTTCTAATACACACAAATCTTTAAACTTTTTCCATCCTAGCTTTCTACCTAATTGTCTACTTGTATATGAATTACTCCCTAACTTTTCTACAAATCGATATGCAGACATAACGTCTTCCATTCTATAAATATCTCCCAATCTCAAAAGATATAAAAACCACTTCATATCTCCTTGAATACAAGTATTATCAAACAATCTCTTCAATAAAAATTTTTCATTATTCTCTACTACATTTCTAAATACTAAACTTGCCAATTGACTAGGTAGTTCTACACTTTTAAAATCACTTAATGTATATCTACCACATTTTTCATAATACCCGAATGTCACTAAATCAATCTCAGTATCATGTTCGTCAACAACTATGTACCTATGTACACAAGCAATATATTCTAAATTGCATTCTAAAAATTGTACCTGTTTCTCAAGTTTATTTTCATCAATCCAAAAATCATCACCTTCACAAAATGCTATGTATTTCCCTCTTGTATGTCTAATGACAACATTACTAGTAATCGGAATTCCTTTGCTATACTGATTTTCTGTTTGAAATATAGGAATAATTATTTCGGGATACTTTTGAACGTACTCTTCTATAATATCTGTTGTTCCATCTGTTGATGCGTCATCATGAATTATTATCTCATAATCAAAACTAGTCTTTTGTGCTAAAAAACTATCTAATGTTTTTCTTATATAACTCGCATGATTATATGTTATACATACTATGCTAACTAATATATTTCCCATTTTACTCAAAGCACACCTCTTTACTAAACAGATTTTATAGCAGCATAAGCAATTCCTAAAATTAACCACAAACTATAATTTAAAAACACACTACCATTCATTCCTGCAACCATTGCTGACAATAACATCAATAAAATAAATGAATACTCATAGGCATATTCATCTCTTATATTAATCAACTTCAAAAGCTGATGAATCACATATATAAAAGGCAACAAAAAAATTATTAAACCAATAAAACCTGTTTGGCAAAATCTAGATACATATTCATTCATTGCGTCAATATTAGCTGCAAAAATACCATACTTTTTAATGCTATTTTCAATTCTTTTAATCTCATGAAAATCACGTTCAGATTGAGTCATTTTATCCAGAACATACATTGTTTGTAATCCACGACCAGTACCAAACCAAAAATTATCCAGTCCTACTTGAAAACTAGATGTCAAATAAGCATATCTAGGAATATTACTTCTTTTATTTGCTGAAGTTAATGATAACAAATTATCCTCTATATATCTTTCAGACACTGAAGTAGATTCTATGGTATTTGTATCATTGCTTATTTGAGTTTTGCTTATTTGAGTTTTTAAGGTATTAAATCTAGATGCACTCATATGCTCATCGACAAAACTAACTGCTAATGAAAAAGCAATTAGACTGGCGAGAATAACAACTCCCACTTTTTTAAAGCTATTTAAATCTCTAAAATAAAATAACGTACCAAATACTAATAATATAACCATAAAGTAAAAGATTGCGTTTGCAGTACGTGCTCTAGTCAAAAAAACTAATACTGTAAAATAAGTAATATATAATATTGTTAAAATAGAAAGCTTGATATTTTTTCCCTTATAATATAGATACCATAACATTGGTAATGAATATGCAATATAATTTCCAAAATTAGATGGTTCTTTAAATACGGAACGCAATTGATTGAACCATAACACAGGTGTAACATTATTAATAGTATGTATATAAGGATTAATATTAACTAGAATATTTTTAGCATCATTATTTCCTGCTAAAAATAATATTTCTACACTACTATAAACACCTACCAAAATACTAGATGCTATTACACCATATAAAAAAACTTTATATCCTAAGTACCAATCGTCTTTATACCAACAAAAAATTATATATGAAAAACCAAAAGCATATAGCACATCAGAGAAAATTATTTTCACTTGTCTTAAAATCATATATAAAACTTTACTATCAGTAGAATCTATTGATATCCCCAAAAAACTAAAAGCACTAACCATCTTATTAACATAAGATGACTCCCCAGTAAAAACACAACTATAGTAAGGAAATTTTACAAATCCTAAAAACGAAGAAACTATTAAACAAACAGCAAAAATTAATAAATAGATTCTTAAATACTTTTTATATCTAAAAAAACAAGGTTCATTTTTATAAATAAAGCATGTATAAACTAAACCGATAATAAACCAAAAAAACAACAGTTGCCGATGCATCAATCCAGAAATAGGCCCAAAATCAAAAGGAGTCATATTAAATATTAATGACAGACTCATAAAAAAGAATATAATATTTTTTATTTCAATCTTTAACATACTCATAAAAATTTCCTTTTATAACTTTTTTAGAAATAACCTAACCTTGGAAAAACTAGTAATTTTATTATAAAATGGGATTCTATTTTTTATACTATTTAAAAGATGTTCCCTATCTATATACTTTTTAATTACTGTCTTAAAAAATATTTCTTGGTTATCTGAATACAATTTTTTATGTCTGCCATACAATATAGTATACATTTCATATAAGTCATCTTTTTTGCTTGCTAAACGTTTAATCATAGACTGTTTTTTTATACGATACTTAAACAGAACTTCAGGTATTCTAAACACTTCTCTTGATAATTCAATTATAGACAACCAAAAATCATAATCTTCTAAACCTTTATTCATTTCTAAAGAATAACCACCAACTCTTTCCCAATCATCTTTTCTAAACATTGCTGTAGCAAATATAACATTACGAACCAACATTTCACCAATTGTGAAATCTGGAAGTTCCCATAACCCTTTTCGTTCCCCAAAATATTCTGCCTTACAATAAACAATTCCGATATTATCATTAGCTTCAAGTACCTCAACCGCTTTCTCTACATATGTGTTATAAATATAATCATCACTATCTACGGGCAAGATATACTTTCCTCTACAATTATTTATTCCAAAATTTCTTGAATAACTTAATCCTTTATTATCGTTATGATAAACTACAATTCTATTATCTATTTTGGATAACCTTTCACAAACTTCACCACTTGAATCAGTACTCCCATCATTAATTAATAATACTTCAATATTTTTATATGACTGTCTTAAAATTGACTCAACACACTCTTTTATGTATTTTTCATCATTAAAAATCGGTACTACAATACTTACCAATACATCCTTGCTTTTCATATTCACTTATCCTTATCCCATATATATTTAAATATCGAAAAATCCCAATCAGGCAATCTCTTAAAATGTTTTTTATCTAACATTATCTTACTCATTCTACTATTCATCGGCCTCTTTGCCTTCGAAGGATATTCCGCAGCTTTAATATGATTAACCTTAACTTTCATACCAGCAACTCTAAAAATCTCTTCAGCAAACTCCGCCCATGAACATTCACCTTCATTAGTAGCATGATAAATACCATACTTTTCAGTTTGAATCATATCTACTAAAAGAAGAGCAAGGTCAGCAGTATAAGTAGGACTACCAATTTGATCAGCTACAACATTTAATTCGCTTCGTTCCTTACCTAAACGAAGCATTGTCTTAACAAAATTATTACCGTTAAACCCAAATACCCAAGAAATACGTACAATAAAATACTTTTCTAAAATTTCTTGTACAGCTTTCTCGCCTTCAAGTTTTGTTTTACCATAAACATTTATAGGATTAGGGATATCATAAACTTCATAATAACCATCTTTAGTACCATCAAACACATAGTCAGTACTGATATAAATCATTTTAGAGTCTATCTCTTTACAAACTTTGGCAATGTTTTCAGTACCAACTGCGTTTACTAAATGACAAAGTTCTGGTTCGTCCTCTGCTTTATCTACTGCCGTATAAGCACTGCAGTGTATAACAGCATCAGGCATATAATCAGTTATAAATTTATGTGCTGCATCAAAATCTGTAATATCAAATTCTGCCCTATCAGCGCCAATATAATCTATGTTTCGTTTTTCAAGTTCTTTAATTACGTCATAACCCAGTTGACCACCAACACCGGTAACTAAAACTTTCATATATAACCTCAATACCACAAACCACAGTCTGTAAATTGTTCCACTTGAAACCTTTACAATACTGCGACTTAATTTTTTCTTCATTAATATATAGGTTCAACTTCCTCTAACAATGGATTCTTCTCATCCTTTTGAGAAAGTATAGGATTCTTTACTCCCCACTCAACACCAATTTCAGGGTCGTTCCAACGAATGCCACCTTCGGCTTCTGGAGCGTAGTAGTTATCCGCTTTGTATAGGAACTCCACATCATCGGTCAAGGTTACAAATCCATGTCCAAATCCACGTGGAATTAATAGCTGCTTTTTATTTTCTTCACTAAGTTCCACTGCTACCCATTGTTTATAGGTAGGGCTATCATGCCTTAAATCTACAGCAACATCTAGCACTGCACCTTTTACGCAACGAACAAGCTTTGCTTGTGCTTCATCACCTTTTTGAAAATGAATACCACGCAAAGTTCCTTTTACTGTGCTTTTAGAATGGTTGTCTTGTACGAAATCATAATGTAAGCCCAACTCTTCTAACTTTTGCTTACTCCAGCTTTCCATAAAAAAGCCTCTATGGTCTCCAAATACTTGTGGCTCTAAAATTACAACACCTTCCAGTTTTGTCTTAGTAAGTTTCATTTTATTACCTCTTCTCAGTATTCTTTCATAATCTTTCCATCTGCAACCTTTTGCAGATATTGACCATAAGGTGCTTTGCCATAAGCTTTTGCACTTTCTATAAGTTCTTCTCTATTAATCCAACCATTGTTGAAGGCAATTTCTTCTAACACTGAAACCGGAATACCAGCTCTGTTTTGTACTGCTTTCACAAATTCGGCAGCTTCATTCAAACTATCAACAGTACCGGTATCAAGCCATGCGTAACCACGTCCAAGAGTTACTACTCTTAAATCATCTTGTTCAAGATAAATCTTATTCAAATCAGTAATTTCAAGCTCACCACGAGCAGAAGGCTTCAAACTTTTAGCATATTCACAAACACAATTGTCATAGAAGTACAAACCAGTCACAGCATAATTACTCTTAGGTTCTGCAGGTTTTTCTTCTAATGAAATTGCTTTGCCTTTTTCGTCAAACTCTACAACACCAAAACGTTCAGGGTCATCTACATAATAACCAAATACAGTTGCACCATTTTCATTTTGTGCAGCTTGTTGTAAATGTTTGGTGAGACCAGCACCATAGAAGATGTTGTCACCAAGTACCATTGCGCAGCTGTCACCATTGATGAACTCTTCACCCAAAATGAAAGCTTGTGCCAAGCCATCTGGAGACGGCTGTATTTTATAACTAAGCTTCAAACCATAACGACTACCATCACCCAAAAGTCGTTCAAAATTTGGCAAGTCTTGTGGTGTAGAAATAATCAAAATCTCACGAATACCAGCCAGCATAAGTACAGACAACGGGTAATAAATCATCGGTTTATCATAAATTGGTAATAACTGTTTACTTGTTACCATGGTCAACGGGTATAAACGAGTACCACTACCACCTGCGAGAATAATGCCTTTCATTTTAAACCTCCATATCAATCACTCATCTAATTTTTAATACGTATCGAATTAAAGCAAAAAATAATAATGCTCTATTTTTTAACATCTTTTTTAACGATAGATGTTTAAGACCAGTAACATTGCTGCCATGTCTTCTATAACCAATCAATTTATTATTAACAAAGACAGTTTTTGAATATAAATCGGAAACTATACCAATCCACCAATCATGCATTGGTATTTTTTCTGGGAATGGACATACTAACCCTACCAACTCTTTTTTGAACGCCATACAACAACCAATATATGAATTTTTATAAAAATTTTTTACTAATCCAGAACCTGAATTTCTTAACGAAAAGAACGAAGTATCTATTTCTTTTCCTCTTTTATCAATCAAAGTTGCATCATGCACAACTAACCAACAATCACTTTTTTCAAAAACTTCTTTGATAAAACTAACTTTATTTTCCATCCATATATCGTCTTGGTCAGATAAAAATATGATGTCACCACTAGCATTTTCTATAGCATTCTCGAAATTTCTTACTACACCTAATTTAGGACCATTCAAAATTTTAATATTGTTATTTTTCAAACAGTATTCTTCAAGAATTTTTAGCGTCTTATCTGTAGAACCATCATCTGAAACTATCACTTCATCACTACTCGTAATATTTTTCAAAATGCTTTCTATCTGTTCTCTAATATATTTCTCTCCATTATATGTAGCGATACATACAGAAATCATTATTTACAATACCCCACTTTATACCCAAAAAACTTAACAACATTATGCATAAAGGCAACTGGTAACATATACCACTTACCATTTTTCAACAAATACTTTGCTTCACTAATAACAAACTTCAAACCTTCGCCTTCAGCTTTACCAAAAGTGTCCAAAAGCCAATGCTCTTGCTTGTGAAACTTACCTATCTCTTTATTACGCTCATATTCTTGATTTAATGAGTAGTCATGCGCGTGATACACCATCGCATCTGCGCAATAACCAGTTTTAAATCCTTTCATCAAGAATTTAGCAGCTACATAAGTATCTTCTCCAAAACTTATATTTTTTGGAAAGCCACCTATTTCTAAAAGCAAAGACTTCTTATATGCAGAAAACGAATCAGAAAGGAACGCAGTTTTTATTCCTTTAAAATCCTTATCTTCATAACAATTAACCTTAGAAATTTCTGGATAGTTATATAACCTAGCAAAACTTCCTAAAATTCCTGTATTAGGATACGGAAGCTGTCTTCCATAAACAGCAGATATCTTTTCATCTTCATTTAGATACTTAACGAGATTCTCAATAGCAAATTCATCTACCAATAGTGCATCCTGTGTTAAAAATACAACTATTTCAGTATTTACTTTTTCTAAAGCGTATTGGCGCGTTTTACCATGACCAAATTTTTTTCTTACAATGACTTCAACATCAAAACCAAATTCTTCGGCTATCGAAACAGTTTGATCAGTAGATGAAGAATCAATAATCAATACCTGTTTAATATTTGCAGTTTGCTTTTTTATCATCTCTGCAAATTGGTAGAAACTTTCACCAGCATTGCAGGTAGGAACGATTATACTCACAGGTATTTTCATCAATACGCACCCTTTTTATTCAAAACTACATCAAATGTCTTGTACAAAATCACGATATCCTTCCATAAGTTACGAGTACGTACATATTCCACGTCCATCGCCACTCGTTCAGGATAATCCACATCACTACGACCACTTACTTGCCAAAGTCCTGTAATACCAGGTTTAACAGAGCAGTATTCTTTAACTGCTTCGCCATAATATTTATCAAGCTCTTCCTGCACAACAGGTCTCGGACCAACAAGGCTCATCTCTCCTTTAAGCACGTTAAAAATTTGCGGAAGCTCGTCCAAGCTGGACTTTCTTAAAACTTGACCTATAGGTGTAATCCTTGGGTCATTTTTTAATTTAAACTCACGCTCCCATTCAGCACGTGCTTCTGGATTTTCTGCCAAATGTTTTTCTAACATCTCTTTGTTATTCACAACCATACTTCTGAATTTGTAACAAGGGAACGGTTTACCGTCCTTACCAATTCTGATGTGAGCAAAAAAGATTGGTCCATGGTCTTCCTTGGTAATCCTGTACGCTATATAAAATAACAGCGGACTAATAACTACCGTACCAACCGCTGTTAAGGTGTAATCAAAAAGTATTTTTAGAAATGCATCAAGTTTATTCCCCATCGCCTCTTTAACTCCCCATTTAATTTCACAAACTTTTTCAGTTTTAAAGCTATATTTAAAATAATTATAGCACTGTTGTCCCCCCCGTAAAGACACTTCGTAGCAGAGATTGCCTTAATTTTACTAACTACCCGAAGTGACTTACTCTTGTTCGCAATGGCACAATGTGAGGTGGACCCTAAAGGTTGGACACGTCAACCCCCTGTCAAAAATATTTTGAAAAACTTTTCATTCATTGTTATCATTAACTCATACAGGAGGTTTTAGACATGGCTCGCGGTATACTTACTCAAGACGAACTGGATCAA
>JAFTID010000085.1 GCA_017457085.1 Phascolarctobacterium sp. | reverse complement strand
TCAACAACAAAATTAAGACTCTTCGAAGGCAGGGATATGGTTATCCTGATGACGAGTACTTTTTCTTGAAATTATTTGATATTAGCAGAAAGAAATATGTTAGAAACACCAAATCCCACAAAATTTGTGATTGAAACAAAAAATTTTAAAAAATGCTAAAAAGTGCGTTTCAAAAAAATATTTTTCTAAAAAATGAGCCACTTTGAATTTTTCAGGTCACTTATAGTATAAGGGGACTTTTTTAGAATAAGACACAAAAATCCCCGCTACAGTTTGTAACGGGGATTTACTTTAGCAACGCTTTATTTTTATTCAAATACCACTTTCAGATGTTGACGTTCTGGCATACGTTTAAATTTGTATTTGGGATATCCAACCATTATGCAACCAACCATCTTGTATTTGGGCGGTAAAGCAACCAAATCCAACAAAGGTTTGTAGCCAGCAATACCACAGCTTTGAATGAAGCCTGCAATGGTAGTACCAAGTCCCATTGTCGGAGCAAAAAGCTCTGCGTAAGCCCAGCATTGTTCTGCGTTGCTTACACCAGTAGTATTCAAACGACGAGTATGCGCCACAACTAAACAAGGAGCATTACGGGCAATTATATCTTGACCACGATCGCGATAAGCACGCAGCACGGTAGTAAAGTAGCGTTTATTTTCAGAGCCTGCTGCAATTTCTTCTTCCATCCAATCAGCAACTGCATCTGCAATGGCTTTAATTTTTTCCGCATCACGAATTACCACGTAGTACATACCTTGACTATTGCCTGCTGTGGGAGCGTAGCGGGTAATATCCAGAAGCTTAGTTAATTCTTCTTCAGTAGGGCACACAGGTCTAAAGGTACGCACACTGCGACGCATACGCATAAATTCATAAGCAGTTTCTGCATCAAGCATGGGTTTAGTTATGGGACGTTGCTTTTCAAGGGGAGTATACTTGTTTTCCAAAGCACCAACTGGGCAAACTGCCACGCAATGACCACAAGCCATACAGCCACGGTCAAAATCGCACTTAGGTCCTTCTTCGCCCATACTAAGAATGCAGGACGGACAGCTTTCTACGCAAATACCACATTTTAAGCATTTACTTTTATCAACTTGTAATAAATCCATTTTTAACACCTCGACAAATTAATCTTCGAAGCAAATAAATTCCAAACCACCAAAATCAGTAACAAAGCGTGCGTTACGATAAGCTTTACCCATCAACGCTTTATCTTTATTTTCTACACCAACCGCATTGGCAATACCAAGGTATGCACATGCGCAATTTGCATTAAATTGTTTAGCGTGCTCCAAAATAGCAGCTTTATCTGCATCACTAACGGTACCTTTGTTAGGATAAACATCAGTAGCAGCGAGGATAAAGGTAATTTGGTCGCCACATTTAGCTACAACGTGGGGCAAGCTGTGTTTTTCCGGTTGAGCAAATTCAATTTCGTAGCCTTTGCCTTCCAAAAATTGAATCAACACTTGCAAACCAAAAAGGTGTATTTCTTGTTCGGTCATTAATTCTTCAGCCATTTTTATCTCCTAAATTTCATCACATAAGTATTTTACTCAAATTTGACTAGCCAGTCAATTTAAAAAATAAACCCAACGATTAAGTTGGGTTCATCTATTATCATCAATAAAGCTTACAGAAGTGCTATTAGACAATTTATTCCTCACCGATGATAAGCACTTCCGTGTGAAGCATCACACCATGCTCTGCCATAACCTTGTCCTGCACGTCTTTGATAAGTTGCAACACATCGTTAGCAGTAGCACCGCCAATATTTACAACGAAGCCTGCGTGTTTAGTAGAAACCTGCGCGCCGCCCACAGTGTAGCCTTTCAGACCAGTTTGGTCAATCAAGGTTCCTGCAAAATATCCGGGAGGACGTTTAAACATGCTACCAGCACTGGGCAATTCCAAAGGTTGCTTGCTAATGCGACGTTGGCTAAAATCTGCCATCTTCGCCAAAATTTCTGTAATATTGCCTTGGGGCATGGTTACAGTTACAGCAGTAACAATCAAGTCACTACCTTGAAGGGCAGTTTTGCGATAACCAAAGCACATATCGTCTTTGCTCAAAATTTTGACATTACCATTAGCGTCAACAGTACGAACAGCAGTAACTACGTTAGCCATTTCCCCGTCGTAAGCACCTGCGTTCATATACACAGCGCCACCAATGGAACCGGGAATGCCAACTGCAAACTCCATACCGGTAAAGCCAAGCTCTGCTACTTTTTTAGAAGCAAGGGCCAAGGACACGCCACTACCAAAGGTAATACCGTTCTCGTCAGCTTCAATGGTGTTAAGCATATTGCCAAGCTTGATTACCAAACCACGAATGCCTTTGTCACGTACCAAGAGGTTAGATCCATTACCGACTAAGGTTACAGGAACATTATGTTCTTTAGCACGTTTTAGCAATTTGCACAGTTCTTCTTCGTTGGAAGGCATTGCCATTAAATCAGCAGGACCACCAATTTTAAAAGAGGTGTGGCGGCTCATAGGCTCATCAATTAACAGAGGTCGTGCAGTGCAGCCATAAAAAGCTTCCTGCATTTTACCATAAACCATTATTTTTCTCCCATTACGTCTTTAACAACATCTTGGATAGATTTGGAGATATCTGCCATCATCATTTGGAAACGCATGAAGTTGTTCAGATATTCCATAGCATCACGGTTCAAACCCAATACACCATAAAGTTTTTGTAATTTTTCAGTTTTTTCTTTATCAGGTTCTTGACCTTGGTATTTAGCGATTTCGATTTCTTGGCTCAATTGCAAGAATTCGTCAACCAATTTTTTAGTTTCAGGGTCTTTCGCCAAAATTTCGTTAGCTTCTTTTAATTTTTTAAATTCATGGCTTTCGCGCATTGCACGAGCCAAGTCATTTGCGCAATCGTAAACGTTCATCTTTGTAATCTCCAATCTATAATTATTTTTCTAGCGCGTTTAAAGGAATATTGAGGTGAGCGTAAGTATTATTAGAATCATACTCAAAGTGCCACCACTCCATCTCAATTCCCGTAAATCCAAATTCTTCCATGGTTTCACGGAGCATCGCCCGTAAATAACGTTGGCGTTCCGTTCCACCGGGATAGCTTGCGTACTGGCGCATGGAAGGTTCGTCAAAGCCACTGCTCATTTCCAAATTTTCGCCAGTTTCCAAGTCATACAGGCTCACGTCCACTGCGTTACCAGTATTATGCTTGCTTCCCTTTAATTCAGGGTCTTCCAGCATAAACTTTCTGTCAGCAGGCAAAGCCAAGTGAGCAAGCTTGCTTACAGACCAAGGACGATAAGCATCCCAAATAACCAAGCCATAGCCTTTAGTAGCCAAACGCTCCTGCACCTTGGTAAGTGCTTCCACAGCTTTGCTTCCTAAATAGAGCTTGTTAGTTGTATACAAGGGCGCGCCAAAAATATTATCACTGCCTGCGTACACATTATCTATTTTCACTCCGGGAACCTTCGCCACATCCACTAAGGTAACTGCTTCCACAGAATCTAAAGTAGCAGGCATTACTGCTTCATTAGCCTGCTTACGCAGCTCCTCCCAATTTTCAACAGAAGGGAAACGGAAAGGCTTCGCCTTCTCGCCAGTTTCCTGTCCAAAATAATAACGGCTGTAACGATTACCGCCTACCCTACAGGTTATGCCGTAGCCATCGGGGTCACGTTCAAATTTAACGGCAACCTCTGTGTTACTCATTGGTCCAGCCTCTACCATTGTGTAGGAATCAAAATGATTCTTGGACAAGGGATAGACGTTAGCCAAATCAAAGCATTTATCCTGCATGGAATAGCGATATAAAAGCTCCAAGCGTCCTTTATTTTCTCTTATTAATATGTTTTCACCATTGCCGTAATAAAAACCTAAAATGTATTTTACATCCTTAGGCGCATCGGCAGGAATGGCAGCTTCCACACTACTCAAGCCTGTCTGCACAAACAAAAGTAGACCGGCTGCTATTCCGGTCAAAAAACTTCTGTAATTCATTATTGAATCAGCTCCTTGCGTACATCAGCCAAAGCATTCAGCCTGTTACGCACCTTATCTATGTCAGCTAAATCTATTTCGCAGGAGATAATTTCTTCCTGCTCGCCAGCTTCAGCTAAAATTTTACCACTGGGAGCCACCAGCATGGAGTGACCAAAGAACGGCGCACCCTTGAAGGTACCTGCACAATTCACAGCCACTACAAAAATGTGGTTTTCAGCCGCACGAGCCTGTGCCAAAAGACGCCAGATATCGCCGCGAGCTGAAGGCCATTCAGCAGGGCAGAAGATAATCTTCGCACCTTGCAATGCTAAATGACGATATAATTCAGGGAAACGCAAATCATAACAAATAGTGGAGCCACAGCATACACCATCTAAATCGAAGGCTTGGAAGTTAGCACCGGGAGCAAAGAACTCCTCCTCCTTGAACAAGCCAAAGAGATGTACTTTGTCGTACATATTAACAATCTTACCCTCTTGATTGATGGCAACGGAAGTATTATAAATCTTTCCATCCCTAAACATAGGAACAGAACCTGCAATAATGCTGCATTTTTCTTCACGAGCAATCTTGCAGATTTCCGCTAACACTTCACCATCTACTGTTTCCGCTTCCTTAGACAAACGACCTAAGGAATAACCGGTGGTCCATATTTCCGGCATCACCAGCAGGTCATGTTCACCTGCTGCCTGACGCACCAGCTGCAAACCGTGAGCTACATTAGCTTCCTTGTTTTTTTCCAAAACTTCCATTTGCAGCAAAGCTATTTTCATAATACGCGCTCCTTGGGCATTCTACCGCTGCTAATCAAGCGATTTGCGATAAAGCTTTCAATTTTGCGATTGAAGCGGGTCAACCAATGTTCGGGGCCGCCCAAAGATTGGCACCAAACTACGGGATGACCAGAGAATTTAGCACCCAATACGTCAGTCAGCAATTGGTCGCCAATGAAGAGAATTTTACCGCCGCCCATGCCTTGAGCAATTTTTTTGTAAGAGGTCGGCAACGGTTTCATTGCACGCATAACGCAACCTAATTGAGTTTGACGTGCGATGGCTTTCATACGATCGCCACCATTATTGGTAATTAGAGCAACATTGATGCCTTGTTGGTGCATTTGACGAATCCAGGTCATCATACGGGGACCAACAACAGTTTTATCATAAGGAATCATAGTGTTGTCTACATCCACAACAATTTTGTTATAGCCATTACGTTTCAGCCATTTCGGAGAAAGGTCATAAAGGCTTTTAATTCTAAAATCGGGGCAAAAATACTTTAACATTATACTACCTTATCCTTTGGAAATTTAATTTCAAATGTAGCGCCTGCGCCACACTCGCTTTTTACTTCGGCTTGAGCACCGTGCATACGAATAATTTCTTTTGCGATGGCAAGACCTAATCCAGTACCAGGAACATTACGGCAGTGAGATTTATCCACTTTATAGAAACGTTCCCAGATAAAAGGAATATCTTCTTCGGGGATGCCAGGCCCCTCGTCTTTCACTGTAAATAGAACAGAACCATCCTCTAATTTTTTCGCACCTAATGATACAATACCATTTTCTGGCGAATATTTCAATGCGTTATCGCTTAAAATAAGTACTAATTGTACCATCTGGTCACCGTTGCCTAAAATTTTTATGTCTTCATCAGCATCAATGCTGAATTTTACGTGCTTTTCTGCACTCTTTATCATTAATTTTTCGGCAACGTTGCGGATAATTATTGCCAAGGGCAATTCATCCATATTATGATGTGGAATTTCATCGCTTGCCTGCAAACGACTAATATCCAACAATTCACGCACCATTCTTTCAAGACGGATGGTTTCTTCATTAATAAGCTTGCGGTAACGCTGTACAACCTCAGCATCAGTTACCGTGCCATCATAAATTGCTTCGTTATAGCCACGGATGATGGTAACCGGTGTACGCAGTTCATGAGAAACATTCGCCACGAAATCACGGCGCATTTTTTCTGTACGTTCCATCTTGTTTACATAAGCATTCAAATCGCTGCCAAGAGAATTGAACGCCTTGCCAAGCTCTGCCACCTCGTCTTCGCCTTTTACTTCCACGCGCATGGAATAGTCGCCGGCAGCCATGGCTGTTGCACTTTCCTTCATGGTAACCAAAGGCTTGATGATGGTCTTAGAGAATTTCTTGACGATAAACAAGCTGAAAATAAGGGCGATAAGCCCTAAAACAACTGTGTAAATGTAAATGTTGCGCAGGAATTTATCAAAGCCACTTAAAGGCTCCGTCATTAAAACTGCGCCCCTCGCCTTGGTTACTGGGTCCGTATAAGGCACACCCACCAAGATAACCTGCTCTTTATAATAAGGATGGAAAATTTGTGATTTAACAGATTTACCGGAGTAAATATCCTTCAAGATAAGTCTAATCTTATCAGAGATATTACCACGCTTGACATCCTTGTCTAAAAGAGCAATACCTTCACTATCAAGGTTGGTCATAGTATTGTTTTCATCGAAAAAATAGCTCAAAGAGTCATCACTACTACTGGACTTCCTACGATTAGCATAGGAAGTAGCCAGCAGTCCATAATTTTCGTCAAAAAGCCATATCCTTGCGCCAACCAATCTGTCTACAGCAACAATATAACGGTAAAGGGTATCACGGTCGTTCATACGAATAAAATATTCTATTGTCTCCGCCATTTCATGTCCCTTATTGGCAAGCTCATGCTCCTTCGTTTTAAAGAAGTAATCTGCAATAAGATAAGAAATGCCCGCTGTAATACCCATTATAATTATGACGATAATCGTCATAAAGCTGTACATGAGGCGAGTACTTAGTGACTTTTTCATTTACGGCTCTTTTACCTCAAATTTATAACCTACACCCCAAATGGTAGTGATGTCCCATTTAGAATCAGCAGGAATATTTAATTTTTGTCTGATACGTTTAATGTGAGTATCAACAGTACGGGTATCACCGTAATAGGAATAACCCCAAATGGTTTCTAAAAGTTGGTTTCTGGAGAATGCTTTGCCAGGATTGGAAGCCAAGCACCACAACAGTTCCATTTCTTTAGTAGTAAAGGTCATTTTATGTCCGAAGGCAGTTACTTGATATTCTTCCATATCAACAATCAAGCCATCGTAGGTAATGCGAGAAGCATCGCCTTTCTTTTCTTGGGTGTTAGCACGACGAAGAACTGCTTTTACACGGGCTACAACTTCGCGAGAATTAAAGGGTTTGGTGATGTAGTCGTCCGCACCAATTTCCAAGCCTGCAATACGGTCATCATCTTCGTCTTTTGCAGTAACCATAATGATGGGCAGGTCAATCATCTTGCGAACTTGCTTACATACTTCGATACCGTCAAGAACAGGCATCATAATGTCCAATAGCAAAATGTCAGGTTTTTCAGCTTGAACCTTCAAAATTGCAGCGGCACCGTCTTCTGCTTCAATAACTTCAAAATTTTCTTTTTCGAAGTAGATGCGCAAAATTTCTCGGATTTGAGCTTCGTCGTCGGCGATTAAAATTTTTTGTTTATTCATAATATCACCCCTGATATTTAATTTCTAACGCTATTATAGCATAAGGAAAACTTTATGCACGACGTTCACAAAAGATTTACATAATTATACCAACTAGTCCACAAACTTCTGGCAAAACAGTTTCTTTGGCAAAGTAACTGTAAAATACTTTACAATCTTTTGTCAAACCATTGCAACTTTATTATTTTTCGTGCAATAAATATCGTTGCATCATTTTATTAAATTCCCAGGGACTCTTATCATCATAGGTCTCGAACTGGTTCATGATGGCATCAATTTCATCAGCATAATGTACGATGAAAGCCTCTTTTGTAGCACATGCAACGGGAGAACCCTTTTCATTGTCGCCATGATGGGACAAAAGAATGTGCTGTAATTGTTCCAAGCGAGCTGCTGGCAGCTTCAGTTTAGCAGCAGCGTCCTGCACCATCATTACAGACATGGCAATATGACCCAGCAAACGCCCCTCGTTAGTATAAGGGAAGCCAATTTGAGAAGAAATCTCACGGAGCTTGCCTACGTCATGCAAAAGGGCACCAGTCACAACCAAGTCTTTATCTACGTTGCCAATTTGTTCCGCCAAGACAATGGCAATACCGGCAACATCTACGGAATGCTGCAGCAAACCGCCAATATAAGCGTGATGCATGCGCATACCTGCAGGATTCATAATGAATTTATCGTAAATCGCACCGCTGAAAATAGTTTCCAAGAGAGCACGCAAGCCAGGATTGCGCACAGTCTTAATTAAATTTTGCAAGCGGGTAATGTATTCTTTCTCATTGAAATTACCTTTCGGTAACAAATTGGTAATGTCGTCTTCAGGTAAAAGGTTATCAAATTTTTGTACCACTACCTGCAACGCCATATCATTGGAAAATTTATTGATGTCCACTGCACCGCTTACCATGAAGGCTTCTGCACCTTCCAGCTGGCGCAGCTTATCAACTAAGCCTGCTTCAAAGCAGATAAAGGGAACTCTGCCGCTGTTATCTTCCAGTAAGCCACGTGCAAACACGCCGCCGTTGGAAGAATTGCCAATCTTTTGCACTCTTACCAAGGCAGGCTGAATAACTTTGACACCTGCTTTAAAATCCTTAATCATATTTTCACCTGCTTATTCTACACGTGACGTAACAATAAAGTTTCCCTTGCTACGTTCACAACTACATCTATTTCACGTTCTACTAAACGTAAGGACAATCTATCTGCAAGCTTGTCCAGCACAGGCAGTTCCGTAGGCTGATGACCTGCATCAATAATGTTCAGACCGCTGAACACTGCTTGTTGAGCACTGTGGTATTTCACGTCACCTGTTACTAAAGTATCTGCACTTTTAGCAAGGGCAAGGTCAATCAAATCACTACCTGCACCACCACACACTGCAACTTTACGAACGGTCTTGCCAGCATCGCCAACAACTACGTAATCTGCTTTCAAAGCAGTTTTCACCAGCTGTGCGTAGTCAGTCAAGGACATTTCTTCTACAGTACCAATGCGTCCTAAGCCGTTACCTTCGTCTAAAACGTCAGCATCTTCCAGCTTCAAAAGCTTTGCCAGTACATCGTTAACCCCAGTACTTACGCAGTCTAAATTGGTATGGGCGCTGTAAACTGCAATACCATGTTCTGCTAAAGTAAGCAGCAAATCCTGTTGCCAATCGTTATCTACAACACGTTTCAGCTTTTTGAAAATTGCAGGGTGATGTGTTACAATAAGGTCTGCCTTTTGAGCAATGGCTTGCTCCACAACTTCCTTGGTCAAGTCCAAAGCCAGCAAGATTTTTTTCACGGTCTTGCCCTTGCGACCAAGCATTAAGCCTACATTGTCCCAGTCCTCTGCCAAATTAGAAGGCATTAGTTCTTCCAGCAATTCTACCAAATCATTTACAGTTGCAAGCATCTGCCAACGCCTCCAATTCCTGTACTAAATTTTCCCAAGCAAGATACTTTTCACTAGCTCTTGCCTGCTCGCTTTTGCCCATATTGGTCAAAAGCTTTTTATATCCACCAATTTGACGAGCAAATTGAGCTTTTAACAAAGAGTGTTTAGTTTCCAGAAGCTTCGGTCCAATTTCAAACTCTGCTTCGGAAAAGCTTGCGCTCACGCCACGTTCAGCAGCAATGATTTCGTACAGGTGGCGACCATCTGCAACTAAATCTTCTGCTACGATGCACCAACCATTTTGGGTGAGCCATTTACGTAAGGAAGCAGCGCCTGCCATTGGTTGCAGCACCAAACGCTTTGCTTCTACAGCCAAAGGCATATCCTCGGACAAAATTTCTATCATAGTAGAGGCTCCCATTCCGGCAATGGCAATACATTCAGCTTCGCCAGCTTGCAGTACCTTTAAGCCACTGCCCAAGCGAACTTCAACCTTGCCCTTCATACCATGCATGGACACAGTATTTTTAGCAGCAAGACAGGGACCTTCTGCAATATCACCTGCAATGGCAGAAGCAATCTTTCCCTGCTCCAAAAGCCACACGGGCAAATAAGCGTGGTCAGTACCAATATCAGCTAATACGCAGCCAGTAGGAACCAACTTGCCAATCGCTTCTAATCTATCTCCAATGTTCATAGTGCCTCCATAAATTAACGCAAATTTTAACAGTTTATTATAACACTTTTCGTATGATTTTGAAATAAAAATATATTTACAGATAGGAAAAAAGCGTTAGAAGTACTGGAAGATGCAAAGCAATTTAAGAAACAAAAAAGCTACCCTCTAACGAGAGTAGCTTTTAATTCAAAAATTAGAGAGCAGCTTTAGCAGCTTCAACTAATTTGGAGAATGCTGCTGCATCATAGATAGCCATGTCAGCCAAAACTTTGCGGTTCATTTCGATACCTGCTTTAGCCAAACCATTGATGAAACGGCTGTAGCTCATGCCGTTAGCACGGGTTGCAGCGTTGATACGAGCGATCCACAGACGACGGAATTCACGTTTTTTAACGCGACGGTCACGACGTGCATAGGACAATGCTTTCATAACGGTTTCGTTAGCTTTTTTGAATTGTTTGGATTTAGCACCACGATAGCCTTTAGCTAATTTCAGAATGTGTTTATGACGGCGATGTGCGGTAACGCCAACTTTAATTCTTGCCATTGTTAGTATCCTCCTTTAATCTCTTGCTTATGCGTAGGGCAGCATTTTTGCTACGTGTTCATGGTCAGCTTTATGTACTAAAGCAGCTTTGCGCAGATTTCTCTTACGTGCAGGAGATTTATGTTCGAGAATGTGGCTCTTGAAGTTTTTAAAATGTTTGAATTCACCAGAAGCAGTTTTTTTGAAGCGTTTCGCAGCAGATCTGCGAGTTTTCATTTTCGGCATTGTAATGTCCTCCTCTATTTGCTGGGTTTCGGCGCAACAATCATAATCATGTTTTTGCCTTCTAATTTTGGCACTCTTTCAACGATAGCCATGTCTTTAAGCTGCTCAGCCATTTTATTCAGCAGCACTTCACCAAGTTCAGGGTGAGAAAGTTCACGACCGCGGAACATAATGGTAACTTTTACTTTGTCGCCATCTTCTAAGAAACGAACCGCATTTTTGAACTTAACATTGAAGTCATGTTCTTCGATACCAGGACGAAGCTTAACTTCTTTAATATCAAAGGTTTTTTGTTTCTTACGGGCTTCTTTTTCACGTTTTTGTTGCTCGTAACGATACTTGCCGTAATCCATAATTTTGCACACAGGCGGTTTCGCAGTAGGAGCAATTTCTACTAAATCCAAATGACGTTCATTTGCAAGTTTAAGAGCATCACGACTGGACATAACGCCAAGCTGTTCTGCCTTTCCATCAACGCCATCTACAATAACACGTACTTCGCGTGCACGAATCTCTTCATTGATACGCAAGTCTTCTTTTCCTATGACAATTCACCTCCACGTCCTTTAGGAACGCTAACTAAAATAAAAAGCGGGCAGATTAAAATCCACCCGCGAAAATATCATATCCAACCCTGTCGAGTAATGACCGCAAGGTGAGAAGCGAGTGGCTTCTGCTTTGTTACTGGTCTATGATACCACAATGTTCAGTTTGTGTCAACTATTATTTTCTATCACCAAGTTGGCTGTCAAGTACGAACAAGCCATTCATATTATCGCCTATCATAATCAATCTGTCAACGATATCTCTGGTTTGGTCTTCCTCTTCAACCTGTTCATCGATGAACCACAGCAGGTGACTCATTGCTGCGTAGTCTTTTTCTTCCATAGCCACTTCATACATAGAATGAATGCGGCTGGTTACATATTTTTCGTGGTTCAAAGCCTTGGTGAAAACTTCCAGCGGAGTACCAAATTCTGCAGGGGGTGCATCAATTTGGAGCAGTTCCGGTTTCACGCCACGTTCTTGCATGAATTTGGCAAGGCGGAAGGCGTGCTCTCTTTCTTCTTCGTATTGCAGCTTCATCCAGTGCGCCATGCCTTTAAAATTTTGGTCTTCCAGATAAAGGCTCATTGCCAGATACATATATGCAGAATACAGTTCAGCTTGTACTTGTTCATTAAATGCTTTATAAATTTTTTGATTCATAACTTTTCCTCCTATCTAAGATTACTGCGAATCTTGCTACAGCTTCATTGTAGCATAGGAGGGACCTGCGATTTGCGACAAGAGTTAGTTATTTTGGAAAAGAGTTTTCGAAATTGACAAGCTTCATTTCAAGGCTTGTCTTTTTGTAAAATAATTCCAGAGCATAACAATGCCAGTTGAAATAATTTTTGCAAACATATAGTGTAAGATTACAACCTCAACTAACATCCACATACATAATTGATTTAGAAGTAACCCAATAAGACTAGTGACCATAAATAAAGCAAATTGTTTGTTCCCGTTCTTAGCATTTTTAAAAACAAAAACCAGGCATAAAAAATAATTGAGTATTACCGCAAAAGAAAAAGCTATACCAGACGAGAGCAAATATTCTATGTTAAAAAATTCCGTCAAAATGAACAACAATCCATAGTCTGCTAAAAAAGTTATGAAACCAACTATGCCAAACCGTAAAAACTCACCCATTAAATAAAGTTCTCCTTTGGTACCGAGAAAGAACTAATTCTTCTCTGCGATAATATAAATTGGTCTCTTTTTTACCTCTAAATATATTTTAGCAATATATTGTCCTAAAATTCCAGCACAAAGAAGCTGAACTCCACCAATGGATAACAATAAGGTTACAGTGGATGCCCACCCCTGAACAGGGTCGTCAAATAAAATCTTTCGAAGCACAATGAAACCAGTTCCTGTCAGAGCTAAAACACAACAGATAACACCTATAACAGTAGCGATAACTAAAGGCATTGTAGAAAATGCAACTATTCCTTCAATTGCATAGATAAGCAATTTATAAAACGACCACTTTGTTTCCCCTGCAATTCTTTCTACATTTTCAAACTCAATCCACTTCGTTTTAAAGCCAACCCAACCAAATAATCCTTTTGAAAATCTGTTGTATTCTTCTAATTGAAGCAAAGCATTGACAAATTTCCTATTCATCAGTCTATAATCTCTTGCTCCATCCACAAGGTCAGTTTGAGATATCTTATTCATTATTTTATAAAACATCCTAGCAAAGAAAGAACGTATAGGTGGTTCTCCCTTTCTTGTAACCCTACGAGTAGCAACAGAATCATACCCTTCCGAATCAATAGCATGATACATTTCCGGTAATAATGCAGGAGGGTCTTGCAAATCAGCATCCATAATTACCACGTAATCGCCAGTCGCATTTTGCAAACCAGCATAGATAGCAGCCTCTTTACCAAAATTTCTTGAAAAAGATATATATTTTACTGTGCTATCCGAAGAACTCAATTCCTTTAAAATATTCAAAGTGCCATCTTTAGAGCCATCATTAACAAATATTTTCTCAAACTCAACACCATTATCAACTTTCATAAGTTGCTCTATTCTGTTTAATTCTTTATAGAAGTATGGTATACTCTCTTCCTCGTTATAACAAGGTACAAGTATGGATATACGTTTCATAAATAAACACCCTTTATTTAAACTTAACTAAGATATACTTCTCATTTCGTTTTATTGTATGGTACCAAGTATCTACCACTACAGGTATTTCAGCATTTTCAAATTTCTTGAATTTCTTTTTATCACCAAAGATTTGCTTCACATTAGGCAAAGAAAAATAATTATATAGGTAATATTCGTTCCACCACCAATTACTCCCTAAAGTAGACGGCACTAACCTAGACAGCACTCTATATTTCCGTTCCATATTTTTTACAACAGGTGATTTCCCAGCATTACCATATAGCATCATTTCATATTTTTTAGATGATATTGGATAATTTAACTTGCTTATATCGCTCAAAACAAGTTGGGTTCTAAAATCTGTATATCTCTTTTGTTCGGCTAAGGCATTACCATAAGTAAAGGAAAATACTATTAACGACCATGCCAAGAATAAATTTCCAGCTTTTGCTAAAATGTTTTTATTCCACAACCCTACGGAATTTATTCCCAATAACGCTATAAAAACACCAATCCCATACATACCACGAGGAGCAAATAATGGTTTAGGTAAAACAAGATATGCGCCATACGAAATGCTTGCACCCAAAATAACAACTGAGATAGCTAATATAGATGCCATCATTTTTGACCTCATAGAAGAAACTATAAAAGAAACAACAAATGCTACTGCTATTAAAGCAACAAATATAGTCCATGAATTTGTTGCATCATTCTTTATGATAGAAAAATATCTCAATAAATTTTCAGAAATAGTTTGGAATATGCTATTGGTCTTAGTGATATCATTACTTACATAAGTATTAACTGTTTTCATAAAGACAACTTTAAACAGTAGCAATCCTACCACATAAGATAAAATTGACTGAGCAAGAAAATCTTTAATTTCTTTAATGGATTTATCTTGATTCCAATACTTCGCACATAAAAATATTGTAATCATTGGATAAATTCCTGAAGAGACTTGATAAGTCATACACATAACAAGAAGTCCAAAGATGCTAACGACCATATATACTTTGTATCCAAATTTGTAAAACAAGAAAGGAACTATACTTCCTAATACTGATAATGCCATATACGGAGCATCAAACTTATACGACAAACATTCTAAAAAATATGGCAATAATGTCATTGGAATTAGCGATGCAACATACCAAATAGATAACTTTTTACGTTCACAAAACACATCAACAACTATTGCACTTGAAAATGCCATACATATAATAGCTATAAATTGTGGTAATGGAGAGATGTCAGTCAATCTTCTTCCCGCATGAACAACTACTGATAAATATGTTGAAATATAACGACTAAAATTCTCCCATCCTCTGTATCCTTGTAATGTACGCCCCAAATCATCTATGTAATTAAAATTTGCACGTAAGATTGCACTTATAGCAATCAAAAAAATTACACTGAAAATTGCCGTTAGTTTAAAAATAAAATTCCAGTCTATCTTTTCTCTTAATTCTTTTAGATAAAACATAACCTCGCCTCCTTAATACAGTTTAGCGCAATTTGCGCTATTTTGCAAATCTATTAACCTGTCATTTTTATAATGTATTTGGGTGAAAGATTATGTACCAAAGAATACGTGACTTGCGTGAGGATAAAGATCTCACACAAAAAGAAATGGCTGAAGTTTTGCACTGCTCTCAACGAGTTTATAGTAACTACGAAAAAGGAGAACGTGATATTCCTACAGTTATTTTGATTGCGTTAGCAAAATTTCATAACACAACAACAGATTATATTTTAGGACTAACAAACAAAAAATAAGACCTTACTCTTAAAATTTAGAGTTAGGTCTTATTTTTTATGCTACATTCTATTTCTAGTAATTTTGCCTCAATATCTTTGTCAACTAAAACAGACAAGAGCTGCCCGTTGCGGACAGCTCTCTTTAAATTTAAGCAAGTATTATTTTTTAGCTTTGGTATCTACAACTTCTTTAAGGATTTTTGCAAATTCAGCAAAGTCCATTGCGCCCAAATCGCCTTCAGCACGATGACGCGGAGAAACGGTACCGTTTTCCATATCGCGGTCGCCTACTACCAGCATGTAAGGAATTTTTTCCATTTGACCTTCGCGAATCTTTTTGCCAATCTTTTCGTTACGAGCATCAACGGTTACGCGATAGCCTTCCATTTCCAAGTTTTTAGCCAATGCTTTGCAGTAATCTACAGCACGTTCGGTTACAGGTAGGAAGCGTACTTGTTCCGGAGCCATCCAAGTGGGCAGTGCGCCTGCATATTTTTCGATAAGCAATGCCAAGGTGCGTTCATAGCAACCCATGGAGGTACGGTGGATGATGTAGGGCAGAACTTTTTCGTTGTTTTCGTCGATGTAGTACATACCGAATTTTTCAGCAAGGAGCATATCAATTTGAATGGTTACGATGGTGTCTTCTTTGCCGAATACGTTTTTAATTTGAATGTCCAGCTTCGGACCATAGAAAGCAGCTTCGTCAACGCCAACTTTATATTCAATGCCAAGGTCGTCAAGCAATTCTTTCATTACGCCTTGAGCGTGTTCCCATTGTTCAGGAGTGCCTTCGTATTTAGCAGTGTTGTTGGGATCCCATTGGGAGAAACGGAAAGAGCAGTCTTCTTTTAATCCCAAGGTTTCCAAGCAGTAGTTAGCCAGTTCAACACAACCACGGAATTCTTCTGCCAATTGGTCAGGACGAATAATCAAGTGACCTTCGGAGATGGTGAATTGACGAACACGAATCAAGCCGTGCATTTCGCCGGAATCTTCGTTACGGAACAAGGTGGAGGTTTCACCTAAACGCATGGGCAGGTCACGATAGGAACGTTGACGGTTCAGGTAAACTTGGTATTGGAAGGGGCAGGTCATGGGGCGCAGTGCGAAGCATTCTTTTTCTTCATCGTGGGGGTCGCCCAAAACGAACATACCATCCAGATAGTGATCCCAGTGACCAGAGATACGATACAGGTCGCGTTTTGCCATAAGCGGAGTTTTGGTCAGGTAGTAACCACGACGTTGTTCAGTATCTTCAACCCAACGTTGGAGCAATTGAATTACACGCGCACCTTTCGGCAGCATAATGGGCAAGCCTTGACCAATGTAGTCAACGGTAGTGAAGTATTCCAATTCACGACCAAGTTTGTTATGGTCGCGTTTCAAAGCTTCTGCTTGTTGTTCCAAATAAGCATCCAGTTCTTCTTTTTTCGGGAATGCTACGCCATAAATACGTTGCAGCATTTTACGGCTGCTATCGCCACGCCAGTAAGCACCAGTAGCAGAGGTCAGTTTGATTGCGTTGCCTTTAATGCGACCAGTGGAATCAAGGTGGGGGCCAGCACACAAATCGGTGAAGTCGCCTTGTTTGTAGAAGCTGATTACAGCATCTTCCGGCAAGTCGTTGATAAGTTCAACCTTGTAGGGTTCTTCCAAATCTTCCATAAATTTGATTGCTTCTGCTCTGGGAAGTTCAAAGCGTTCTAATTTCAGTTTTTCTTTGCAAATTTTACGCATTTCGCCTTCGAGAGCAGTCAAATCTTCCGGAGTGAAGGGAGCCGGAGTATCAAAGTCATAGTAGAAACCGTTATCGATACTGGGACCGATAGCCAGTTTAACTTCAGGATGCAAACGTTTCATAGCTTGCGCCAATACGTGGGAGCAAGTATGCCAATAAGTTTTGCGATATTCTTCATTTTCAAAGGTGTACAATTTGTCTTCAGCCATTTTAGAAGCCTCCTATATAAATTTGTAATCAACATTGCGAGAGAAAAATAAAAAACTCCTATCCCTCACAAAAGGGACGGAGTTACCCGCGGTTCCACCCTCATTGGTTTCTAAGAAACCCACTCGGCACCGTTAACGCCGGCATACGGACTGGCATACTCGCTAAAGCTTTCCGCAGTCAGTTTGAAGGTGGTACGTCCATCGTTTTACCCTACTGCTCTCAGCCTAGGCAGTATTTTCTGTAAGGATAGGGCGACGACAAGTCCTTCGCATTACTGATAATCATTTTTATTTACTAGTTAATTATAGCATAACGCTCAACAATGTCAATATAAAAAGCGTTCCCGCCTAAGCGAGAACGCTTTAATTACAGAACCACATTCAATTTTTGAAGTGCATCCTTAGCAGCCTGCTGTTCCGCATCCTTTTTAGTGCGTCCACTGCCGCTGCCAATAACCTCACCCTTTAAACAAACCTCAGAGTGGAAGGTCTTGTTGTGCTCAGGTCCAGTGCTTCCCACAAGATGATAGCTAATATCTACATCTCCACCCCGTTGCAGATATTCCTGCAAACGAGTTTTGAAGTCACTGCAAATACCGTGAGTACAAATAAAATCAATTTCCTTTTGCATAATGGCAAGCAGATAATCCTGCGCCTTTGCCAAGCCTTGGTCTAAATAATAAGCACCAAGTACAGATTCAAAGGCATCTGCTAAAATGGAGGGGCGTTCCCTGCCACCACTCATTTCCTCGCCTTTACCAAGGAGAAGAAAATCGCCTATACGCAATTTTTTAGCGTATTCGAACAAGGAAGCCTCGCATACCAGATGGGCACGCAGTTTAGTAAGCTGACCTTCTGCCAGTTCAGGAAAGTTTTTGTACATATAAGTGCTTACAATCACACTCAGAACAGAATCACCAAGAAACTCAATACGTTCATTGTGTTCCGGTCTGGTTTCTCCCTTTGCCTCATGGGCATAGGAGGTGTGGGTAAGCGCCATATCAAGCAGAGCTAAGTCATGCATTTCAATACCCAGCCATTTGCAGAAAGCCTGCAGCTGCTGTGTACGATGCTTGTGCATTTTAAATCAACTCTCTTAGTCTTCGTATTTTTTGAAAACGATGCAAGCGTTGTGACCGCCAAAGCCCAAGTTGTTGCTCAATGCAGCTTTAACTTCTGCTTTACGTGCAACGTTGGGAACATAGTCAAGATCCAAGCCGTGTTCGGTATCGGGTTCTTGATAGTTGATGGTCGGAGGAATGATGCCGTTTTCGATGGTCAGAACGGTAGCAATTGCTTCTACACCTCCTGCTGCGCCCAGCAAGTGACCAATCATGGATTTATTGGAGCTTACTGCCAATTTGTAAGCGTGTTCACCGAATACTTTTTTGATTGCAAGGCTTTCACCTTCGTCGTTACGAGCGGTGGAGGTGCCGTGTGCATTAATGTAGTCGATATCTTCCGGTTTCAGACCTGCATCTTTAATAGCGTTAACGAAGCAAGCAGCCGGAGTTTCACCGCTCGGATCGGGAGCAGTAATGTGGTAAGCATCGCAGTTCAAGCCATAGCCAACCAGTTCAGCGTAGATGTGAGCGCCACGAGCTTTAGCGTGTTCTAATTCTTCAAGCAACATTACACCAGAGCCTTCGCCCATTACGAAACCATCACGGTTTTTGTCGAAGGGACGGGAAGCGCCTTCCGGGTTTTCGTTGTTGGTGGACAATGCTTTCATGTTTGCAAAGCCTGCAACAGCAATCGGAGAAATGGAAGCTTCGCAACCGCCAGCCAGCATTACGTCAGCATCACCGTATTGAATGGTACGGAGAGCATCACCAATGCAGTTGGTGCCAGTAGCGCAAGCAGTTACGATTGCAGTATTGGGACCTTTGAAGCCATACGCAATACCAATTTGGCCTGCGGGCATGTTAGGAATTTCCATGGGAATAAAGAACGGGCTGATTTTGGAAGGACCTTTAGCACCCAATTTCAAGGATTGTTCCAAGAAAGTGTGGATACCACCGATACCGGTACCAACGCATACGCCACAACGGGGAGCATCAATTTTTTCCAAATCAAGTTTACCGTCTTCAATAGCCAATTTAGCAGCTGCAACAGCAAATTGGGTAACGCGATCCATACGTTTACCTTCTTTTTTGTCGCCAAATTTGCCAAAATCAAAATCTTTTACTTCGCCAGCGATTTTAACGTTAAAATCAGTGGTGTCAAATTGGGTGATCAAACCAATGCCGGATTTACCAGCGGTCAGGTTGCCCCAAAATTCATCTTTGCCGATACCAATCGGGGTAACAAGGCCAAGACCAGTTACTACTACTCTTCTCTTAGTCAAAACATTCACCTCAAAATTAATTTTTTGCAATTTCTTCTTTAATTCTTCTAAAGATTTCTTTTACGGGTAAAATTTCTTTAATCTTCCACATGTTAGCACCGGTAAAAATCAAACCAGTTTCTACGTCACCTTGTTGTGCACGGGTCAGTGCGCGAATGATGCAGAAGTTGCGTTTGCATTTTTTCAGGCAAGCATCACATTGGGTGGGTTTGGGGGATTTATCTTCCAAAGACAGTTGCGCAAAGGGATTGCGGATTGCACGGCCTTTGTAGCCTACAGGGCTATCGATTTGTACAATGTCTTCTTTAGTCATTTTTAAATAAAATTCTTTCAGAGCAGGTGCGCCGTTAGATTCTTCACTAGCAGCAAAACGGCTACCCATTTGCACGCCATTTGCACCAAGCTTTAAAAGTTCCGCAACATCGTTGCCATCAATGGCACCGCCTGCTGCGATTACAGGTATATTTACAGCCTTGAGAACTTCAGGCAGGATTTCCTTAATAGATTGCTGAGTGCCAAGATGGCCACCAGCTTCAGTACCTTCTACGACAACCGCAGAAGCACCAAGTTTTTCAGCAGTTTGCGCCAATCGAGCAGAAGATACGATGGGCACAACTTCAACGCCATATTGTCTGCCAACAGCGAAAATATCTCTGGAGAAACCAGCGCCGGCAACAATAAGGTCGATTCCTTCTTGCGCAGCAGTAGTAATTAAATCTAAAAATTGTCTAGCGGCAACCATAGCATTAATACCGATAATGCCTTTGCCACCAGTAAGTTCTCTTGCCATACGAATTTCTTTACGTAATTCGTCAAGACCCATACCGGATGCGGCAATCAAACCAATACCGCCTTCATTTGCTACGGCAGCGGCTAACGGGGCGGTAGATAAACGAATAGCCATGCCACCTTGGATTATTGGAACTTGTGCAACTAGCTTACCGATTTTTAATTCAGGTAACTTCATTTAATATTCCTCATTTCAGGATTCTAAGACGCTATACCAGAGAGCCTCTTACGAGGCTCTCCGTAAGCTATCAAAGAATTATTTTTCTTCGTCCAACATTTTAACTGCGTCAGCTACAGTGCGAATTTTTTCAGCTTTTTCGTCGGGAATTTCTACACCGAATTCTTCTTCGAAAGCCATGATCAATTCAACGATGTCGAGGGAGTCAGCGCCGAGGTCATCGATGAAAGCGGATTCCATCTTTACTTCGTCAGCGTCAACGCTCAATTGTTCAACAGTGATATCTCTTACTTTGTCGAAAGTGCTCATTACGATTCACCTCCTTCCAAAAATTTAATTGCTAGTCGCAATATTACATTACCATACCACCGTCAACATGTAAAGTCTGACCGGTAATATAGTTAGCGTCACTGCTCGCAAGGAACAGAACGGCTTTAGCAATGTCTTCAGTTTCGCCCAGGCGGTTCAAAGGAATGCCAGCAAGCATTGCTTCTACAACTTTTTCAGGAAGCACGCTGGTCATATCGGTTTTGATGAAGCCAGGAGCGATTGCATTAACGCGGATACCGCGTGCAGCAACTTCTTTAGCGGTAGCTTTGGTGAAGCCAATTACGCCAGCTTTAGCAGCGCAGTAGTTAGCTTGACCAGCGTTACCCATAACACCAACGATGGAGCTGATGTTTACGATGCTGCCGGAGCGTTGTTTCATCATATATTTGATAGCAGCTTTGGTGCAGTTGAATACGCCCTTCAAGTGGGTAGTGAGTACTGCATCCCAATCTTCTTCTTTCATTCTCATCAAGAGACCGTCGCGGGTGATGCCTGCATTGTTTACCAATACATCAATGCGACCAAATTCTTTAACTACAGCGTCAACCATAGCAGTAGAAGCTTCGGTGGAAGCGATGTCTGCTTGGATAACGAATGCTTTACGACCCATAGCTTCAATTTCTGCAGCAACTTCTTTAGCAGCAGCTTCGCTACCAGCATAGTTTACTGCAACGTCAGCACCTTGAGCAGCCAAAGCCAAAGCGATTGCGCGACCAATGCCACGGGAAGCACCGGTTACAAGAGCAACTTTACCTTCAAATTTCATCATTATTTACCCCCTTGGAAATGTTCCAAAGTTTTTTCAAGGCTATGCGGATCTTCTACGAAAAGTGCCGGGACGCCTTTTGCAATTTTTTTAGTGAAGCCGGTCAAAACTTTGGAAGGACCAACTTCTACAAAGGTATCAACGCCGTTAGCAACCATGTTGCGTACAGAGGTTTCCCAAAGTACGGGCATAGCAGCTTGTTTAACGAGCAATTCTTTAATCAATTCGCCGCTTACAACTTCTTCAGCAGTTACGTTAGCAACAACAGGGAAAGCAGCGTCTTTAATTTCGATGGGAGCCAAAACTTCTGCCAAACGTTCAGAAGCAGGTTTCATCATGGAGCTGTGGAAGGGAGCGCTTACGTGGAGAACGATGCAGCGTTTTGCGCCAGCAGCTTTCATTTCTTCGTTAGCTTTTTCTACAGCTTCAGTAGCACCTGCGATTACAACTTGACCGGGGCAGTTGAAGTTAACTGCTTGCACGGGCATACCGGTTTCAGCTTCAATTTTAGTGCAAATTTCAACGATTTTTTCGTTATCCAAGCCCATTACTGCGGACATGCTGCCTTCGCCTACGGGAACAGCTTCTTGCATGAATTGACCACGTTGACGAACGATGCGAACTGCATCAGCAAATTTCATAGCGCCAGCATTTACCAATGCGGAGTATTCGCCCAAGCTGTGACCAGCAGCGATGTCAGCACTTACACCGTGTTGTTTCAAAATTTCACCGCAAATGGTGCTTGCAGTCAAAATTGCAGGTTGGGTGTTGTAGGTCAAACGCAGTTCAGCTTCAGGACCTTCAAAGCACAATTTGGTAAGAGAGAAGCCAAGAGCATCATCAGCTTCTTCAAAGAGTTGTCTAGCAACAGGGTATTGGTCGTAGAATGCTTTGCACATGCCTACGTATTGGGAACCTTGTCCCGGGAATACAAATGCGATTTTGCTCATTTGAGTATGTCCTCACTTTCGAGATTTATATAAAGGTAATTATTTACTCCATTTAAGAACGATGGAAGCCCAGGTCAGGCCTGCACCGAAACCAACTAACAAAATGTTGTCGCCTTTTTTCAAAGCGCCTGCTGCTTGAGCTTCGCACAGCGCGATAGGAATGGAAGCAGCAGAAGTGTTAGCATATTTATCAACGTTTACCCAAACTTTTTCCATGGGCATTTTCAAACGTTTTGCAGCAGAAGTGATGATACGCATATTTGCTTGGTGGGGAACCAGCAAATCAAGTTCTTCAGCTTTCATACCAGCAGCCTTCAAGGAACGCTTTGCAGCAGTACCCATAATTTGGATAGCGAATTTGAAAACGTCTTGACCACTCATGTGAATGGTGTGTTCGTGAGCAGCTGCAGTTTCCGGAGTTGCCGGTTTACGGCTACCGCCAGCAGGTTGAATCAAGAATTTGCCGCCGCTACCGTCAGCACCAAGTTCGATACCAAGTACGCCATGACCTTCTTCAACCACGCCAACTACAGCAGCGCCAGCACCGTCACCAAAGAGTACGCAGGTATTACGGTCAGTGAAGTTCATAATGCGGGACAGGGTTTCTGCACCGATGATCAAAACTTTTTGATACAAACCGGTTTTAATCATTTGACTTGCTACAGCCAAGTTATATACGAAACCGCTGCAGCCTGCGGAAAGGTCGAAGGCAGCTGCGTTTTTGCAGCCCAAACGATCTTGTACCAAGCAAGCAGTAGACGGGAACGCATGGTCAGAAGAAGCAGTTGCCACAATTACCAAGTCAATTTCTTCAGGAGCAACGCCTGCATCTTCCATTGCTCTTTGACCAGCAATTACAGACATATCAGAAGTTGCTTCTTCAGGAGCAGCAAAGTGACGTTGTTTAATACCAGTACGTTCAGTAATCCATTGGTCACTGGTATCAACAATTTTTTCCATATCAAAGTTAGTAACAGTTTTTTCCGGAACATAATGTCCGATGCCTAAAATACCAACAGCTCTCGTCATTTATCAGTTTCCTCATTTCTTTTTTGAGATTCCGCTATTTTTTCAGTAATAGCACTTACTAAGTTATTTTCAGTAAATTTTACAGCCATACCAATCGCATTGGTAATTGCGTATGCTTTAGAACTACCGTGGCAAATAATAAAGGGAGCTTTTACACCTAAGAGCAGCGCACCGCCGTAAGCATTGGGATCCATGCGTTCTCTAAGTTTTGCCATTGCCGGCTTAATGAGGGCGCCGCCAAGCTTAGCCAAGATGCCACCGCCCAAAATCGCTTCCTTAATCAAAGTGAAGATTGCCTTTGCTAAGCCTTCACCCAATTTCAGGACAACGTTACCTACAAAGCCGTCGCATACTACAACGTCAACACTGCCGTTGGTAATGTCTCTGCCTTCAACGTTACCCTTGAAATTAATCTGCTTAGTTTCCTTCATTAAAGGATAGGTAGCTAAAGTTTGTTCATTACCCTTAGTTTCTTCTTCGCCTACGCTCAAAAGACCAACTGTCGGGTTCTTCAAGTTCAATAATTTTTCTGCATACACACTGCCCATGATTGCACTGTGTACCAAGTTGCTCGGTTTTGCATCTACCATACTACCGCTGTCAAGAACTACGGTAGTTCCCTTTTGATTGGGGAAGGGAGTTGCAATTGCAGGACGTTCCACGCCTTTAATGCGACCTACACACAGCACTGCCGCAACAGAAGCTGCACCGGTGCTACCTGCAGAAACCAGCGCATCGCACTCGCCTGCACGCAGCATTTTAGAAGCAACAACAATAGAAGCATCCTTCTTAGATTTTACAGCAATTGCAGGGTGCTCGTCCATATTTATTACTTGGCTTGCGTGTTGAATTTTAATCTTTTGATTATCTAAAGCTTTGTATTTTGCGAGCCATTCTTTTGCAACAGCTTCGTCACCTACAAGCACAACCTCACAGCCATAAGCCTTAACTGCGTTTACTGCACCTAAAACCAACTCTTTGGGACCATGGTCGGTACCCATTATATCTAATGCTATCTTCATTCTTCTTGCTTCCTTTCATCATCTAAAGAAACAACTATAAATTTAGCGCGGAAAACTTCCTCGTTGTTATTTTTAATTTTAACGCAGATGAAATATTTATCATCGCGACGATTAGTTACCTCCGCCTTTGCCACAAGGTTTGCACCTGCGTACACAGGTAACTTATATTTTACATTAGCTACACCGGTTAGCGCAGTATGAGCATCTACCACTGCCAGTGCGAGGGTATCTGCCATTGCGAACATATAATGCCCGCGCGCAACTCCGTTCTTTTCCATAACCATGTCCGGTGTTATCTTTAAGGTAGAAATGCCTACCTTGTTTAATTCTAAATCAATGAGCTCGCCCACGATATCTTTCTTGTCGATGGCACGCAATTTGGATTGTGCGCCTTCTGCCATATCACGGGTACGCTCGCGTAGCTCAGGTATGCCCAGCGCCACACGATCCAGGCGAATGGTCTGAACACTAACCTTCAAGGTCTTTGCCAACTGCTCATCTGTCAGGAACGGATTGTCATGCAGAATGTGTTGCAGTCTTTCATGGCGTATTAACTTTCTTGTAGAATTCATTGTTTCACCTGCTTTTAGTACCAGCTCATAATATCTGAATGTATTATAAGTGTATAACATCAGTTTTGGCAATAGGGAAGTTTAAATTTCTGATTAAAATCTTTCATATTTTTCCCATAAAAAACTCCCCACTCACTTTTGTGAATGGGGAGTTAAGAACAAAATTACGTCAAAATCGTTAGAAGTGCCAGAAGGCGCGAAGCAACGAAATTCATGAAGCGATGGCGTACTAGATGTACGTCGAGCAAATGAATGAGTTGCGACAAAGCATAATGGTGCTTATAACGATTTAGTGATGGAACAAACGTAAACCAGTGAACGCCATTGCAATGTTATATTTATCGCAGGTTTCAATAACATTATCATCACGGATAGAGCCGCCAGCTTGAGCGATGAACTCTACGCCACTGCGATGAGCACGTTCGATATTGTCGCCGAAGGGGAAGAAGGCATCAGAACCAAGAGAAACGCCGCTCAATTCTTTCAGCCAAGCTTTCTTTTCTTCACAGGTAAGAGGTTCCGGTTTTTCAGTGAAGAAGTTTTCCCAAACGCCATCAGCCAAAACATCTTCGTAGTCGTCGGAGATATAAACGTCGATAGTGTTGTCGCGGTCCGGACGACGGATGGTTTCTTTGAAGGGCAGAGCCAATACTTTCGGGTTTTGGCGCAGCCACCAAATGTCAGCTTTATTGCCAGCCAAACGAGTGCAATGTACGCGGGATTGTTGACCTGCACCGATACCGATTGCTTGACCGTCTTTAACGTAGCAAACGGAATTGGATTGGGTATATTTCAAGGTAATCAAAGCAATCAGCAAGTCGCGAGCTGCTGCTTCGGGGATTTCTTTGTTCACGGTGGGGCGGTTCACCAGCATATCAGTGGTGATTTTAGCTTCGTTGCGATCTTGTTCAAAGGTAATGCCAAATACGTCTTTGGTTTCTACCAATTCAGGAACGTAGTCAGGGTCAATTTTGATTACGTTGTAGGAACCGTTGCGTTTAGTTTTGAGAATTGCCAAAGCTTCGTCAGTGTAGCCAGGAGCGATAACGCCGTCAGAAACTTCACGAGCGAGCATGGTAGCAGTTTCTTTATCGCAAACGTCGGACAAGGCTACGAAATCACCGTAGGAGCTCATACGGTCAGCGCCACGAGCACGAGCGTAAGCAGTTGCCAAAGGAGACAGTTCCAAATCGTCAACGTAGTAGATTTTTTTCAAGGTGTCGCTCATGGGCATAGCAACAGCAGCACCAGCAGGGCTAACGTGTTTGAAGGAAGCAGCTGCGGGCAAACCGGTAGCTTCTTTCAATTCTTTAACTAATTGCCAGCTATTGAAAGCATCCAAGAAGTTAATGAAGCCAGGGCGACCATTCAAAACTTCGATGGGCAGTTCTTTGTCATTCTTCATATAAATACGAGCTTTAGCTTGGTTGGGGTTGCAACCATATTTCAATGCTAATTCTTTCACGTCATAAACCTCCCTTAAATTAAAAAAACCGACACTAATCTGGTCCTTTGCCCAGACGGTCGGCGTTAACCGGTCATACTCCCATGTGGTTTTCCACTTTCCGTCAGTTATATGACCTACTACAGAAAATTATAAAATCTGCTGATATTTTTGTCAACATCTTTGCCTTGTGCTACAATGAATTAAGGATTATTTTCAAGGAGCTGATTAATTTGACATATTGTTACGTTTGCCCCCATCGTTGTGGTGTAGATAGACCTGAATGTATGAATGACGATAACCCGGAAAGATGCTTTGGTAGCTGTGGCTGTGGTATGCTCCCCATCGTGGCGAGAGCAGGCTTGCACATGTGGGAAGAACCATGCATCAGCGGCACAAAAGGTAGTGGTACAGTTTTCTTTAGCGGCTGCAACCTGCACTGCGTTTTCTGCCAGAACTACGACATTAGCTGCAAAGGCTTTGGCAAGGAAATCTCCATTGAACGTTTGCAAGAAATTTACCAAGAGCTTATCGCCCAAGGCGCGCACAATATAAATTTGGTAACCCCCACCCATTTTACGGAGGCTGTCATTAAAAGCTTGCCTGAACCTTTGAGCGTTCCCGTTGTCTACAACACCAGTGGTTTTGAATCTCAGGATACTTTGCGCAGATTAAAAGGCAAGGTGCAAATTTACCTGCCGGATTTAAAATATTCTGATGATAAACTTGCCATTAAATACAGCAACGCTCCCTACTACTTCCGTATTGCTACTGATGCAATTAAGGAAATGTATCGCCAAGTGGGAGACTACAAAATTAATGACGATGGCATTATGGAAAGTGGTGTTATCATCCGTCATTTGATTATGCCCGGAGCTTTAGACAACAGCAAAAAAGTTATTGATTGGGTTGCACAAAACTTTAATCCTGGTCAAGTTATGTTCAGCCTGATGCACCAATACGTTCCCTGCGGTCGTGCAGCAGAATTCCCAGAAATAAACCGCACTGTTACTGAAGAAGAATATGCTGAAATTGAGCAATATTTAATGGATAGCGGTATCGAAGACGGCTTCGTCCAAGAAGAGGAAGCTGCTTGCGCTGAGTTTATCCCCACCTTCGACGGCACAGGAGTATAACGACTCGCTTTCCAGCACTTCTGAAAAATTATATACTTATATGTAGAAAAGGAAGCTCCATTTTTTAGAGCTTCCTTTCGTTTTTATCTCATATTATTCATTTGCCTCAACTTCCAGCAATTTCGCCAGCACCCCTATCGCGCGACAAACATCTTCCAATTTTGCAAACTCTGCCGGATTATGGCTAATACCTTCCTTGCAAGGTATGAAGATCATGGTAGTAGGAGCAAGCTTCGCCATATGCATGGCATCGTGCCCCGCACCACTATTCATGTGCAAATAGTCAATGCCTTCCGCCTCGCAGATAGCTTCCGCCTTTTTCGCCAGTTCTTCGCTTAATGCAACGGGCTTATCCGCAGTAAGCATTTCAAACATAATTACCACGCCATCACTTTGGGCAACAGCCTTTGCTTCCGCTTTGATTGCTTCCAAAGTGCGACCAATGCTTTCATTATTAACACCACGCACGTCAACCCACAAGGTTACGCCGCCAGGAACAACATTAATGGAGCTAGGCTCTACATCTACAACGCCAACAGTACCAACGGTACCGTTGTCCTTTTCTGCAGTTGCAGCAGCTTCCACTGCCAAAATTAATTTTGCACCACTAACAAGTGCGTCCTTACGGAAGCCCATAGGTGTAGCGCCGGAATGGTCTGCCATACCCTTGATGTGAATTTTAAAACGAGTAGGCGCTGCAATATTATGGACAATACCCACTTGCTTGCCAGTTTCTTCCAAAACTTTGCCTTGCTCAATATGAATTTCGCTAAAGCTTTTGTAGGTGTTGGGTTTTACAATTGCTTCCTTATAATTAGCAGGGTTGCAGCCCCAATTTGCCAAGGCTTCGATGTAGCTCAGCTCGCCTTTTTTTGCAGCCTTGGAAAAGCTTTCAGGAGAACCATTGCCAGTCATCAGTTTGCTACCAATAGTAGCAAAACCAAAGCGACTGCTTTCTTCTGCACGGAAGATAATCACTTCCACACTACGTTTCAGCTTCACATCTTTGAGCATATAAAGTGCTTCCAATGCACCCACTACGCCACACATGCCATCATACATGCCACCATGAATTACGGTATCAAGATGAGAACCTGTTGCAACTGCAGGCAAGCTATCGTCTTCGCCCACTCTGCGCAGGAACACGTTGCCCACTGCATCCTCACGCACTTGCAAATTTAAATCTGCGACTTGCGCCAACAGCCAGTTTTGCGCAGCTCTATCCTCATCACTATAAGCCAACCGGGTAATACCTTGCTCGGTCTTACCAAATTCAGCCAAACCCATCAATAAATTATTAACTCTGTCTTGATTTACAGCCTTCATATAATCTCCTTAGAATCTAAAATCACGGATGCCTTCTTCAATTTTTTGCAGATGGTCTGCACAAATTGCACGGACATTTTCTTTGGGAATATTATTCAGCTCTGCTTGGATAAGTGCTTCGCCAATAGCTTTTGTTTCAGCAGAAGCGTAGTCCATCAAATATTCCTTCAAGGTCATCAACGCATTGGGGTGACAGCAGTTTTGAATTTGCTTGGATTTACACAGCTCCATAAATCTGTCGCCAGTTCTGCCTGCACGATAGCAAGCGGTGCAGAAGGAAGGAATATAACCTAAATCCATCAGCCAATGCACTACTTCGTCTAAAGTACGTTGGTCAGAAACGTCAAATTGTTCAGTATCAGTAGGGCGTTCTTCTTCAGTATAACCACCAACAGAAGTTCTAGAACCACCACTAATTTGGGAAATACCCAGCTTCAAAACTTTTTCGCGTACAGCTTGGCTTTCGCGGGTAGAAACAATCATACCAGTGTAAGGCACCGCAATACGGATAAGTGCAACCAGCTTAGCAAAGATTTCATCATCAATACCGTTAGCAAAAGTAGAAGGGTCAATATCATCTGCACGTTTAATGCGCGGTACGCTAATGGTGTGAGGACCAACACCATGAACAGCTTCAAGATGTTCTGCGTGCATCAAGAGTCCTGCAAATTCGTACTTGTAGCGTTCCAAACCAAAGAGTACGCCCAAGCCTACGTCATCAATGCCACCTTCCATGGCTCTGTCCATTGCTTCGGTGTGATAAGCGTAGTTGTGCTTCGGTCCAGTGGGATGCAGTTGTTCGTAGCTTTCTTTATGGTAAGTTTCTTGGAACAAAATGTAAGTTCCAATGCCTGCTTCTTTCAGCTTGCGATAATTTTCTACGGTGGTTGCCGCAATATTTACGTTAACGCGACGGATGGCACCGTTCTTATGTTTAATGGAATAAATTGTTTCGATACATTCCAAAATATATTCGATGGGATTGTTTACCGGGTCTTCGCCAGCTTCCAAAGCCAAACGCTTATGCCCCATATCCTGCAATGCAATTACTTCAGCAGCAACTTCTTCTTGAGTAAGTTTTTTGCGAGCAATATGTTTATTCTTCATATGATATGGGCAATAGGTGCAACCGTTGATGCAGTAATTAGAAAGATATAAGGGAGCAAACATAACAATACGGTTGCCATAAAAATCAAGCTTTATTTGTTCTGCCAAAGCGTAAACTCTTTGCAGAATGCCTTCGTCCTCGCACGCCAAAAGCACAGAAGCTTCACGATAGCCTAATCCCTCGCGTTTTTCTGCCTTCGCTAAAATTTCTTCAATAAGTTCAAAATTGTTCTTGTTTTCTTCAGCGTAAACTAAAGTTGCAAGAATCTCCTCGTGGCTGATAAATTCTTCAGCCTTCATAGATTTAGGATTATACATATTCTTCATTCCTTTCAAGTCAGCTCTGCTTCCTCGTTAGAGTAGAAATCATAAACAGTTCCAATGTTTTAGTTAAGTATATCATAAAACTATAAATTCGCCACAAAAATTCTGAATACGAAAAAAAATCACTCAAGAAATCATCAAATTGTGTTACAATGCTAATAAATTATTTATTTGCGCTCTAAAAATTAGGAGGTACACAATGGAATTTGTTGCCATAGATTTTGAAACAGCCAATCGCAGCAGTGACAGTGCCTGCTCCATTGGCTTAGTCACCGTTAAAGACGGAGTAATCGTTGACGAATATTACAAGCTCATTCGTCCGAAAAATTTATACTTCCACCCGGACAACATTAAAATTCACGGCATCACCGAAGAAATGGTTGCTGATGAACCCACTCTCCCCGAAATTTGGCAAGAAATCTTGCCACGCTTACAAGGCAAGCAAGTTGTCGCTCACTTTGCAAAATTTGACATGGGCGTTTTAAAAAGCTCCCTTAATTCTTGGAAGCTTCCCCTACCGGAATTTGACTTCCTTTGCAGCTTTCTCCTCGCTAAAAAAGCATTGCCCCATTTGGAAAGCTTCGGCTTAAAATCTGTAGCAGAAAGCGTTGGCTTTAAGTTCCAGCACCACCACGCTTTGGAAGATGCTCGTGCTTGCGCTACTGCTGTAGCACAAATCATGAAACAATGTGGAGCGCAAGACTTTACTCAGCTTGCCGGTAACTACAACCTAGAACTTGGCAGAATGTGGCGAGGCGGGGTGCGCCTTTGCGTTGAAAAGCCAAAGGACGAACCCGTAATGGACAGCTTGTTTGGCTAAGAACCTTTCCTACAACTGAATAACCTTATAAAAACAACTAACTCCGTCTAAACTAAAGTGTCAATTTAGTTTAGACGGAGTTTTGTGGTTTTGTTATTCGCCGAAAAAGCCTTTATCACTCTTTTCAGCCCATTTCAAATACATTTCACGATAATTGTCTTTAATAAATTCCCTAAGAACCTTTAATTCTCTTTCTGTTAAAACGCCTTTATTTGCAACTACAGTCTCACCATTACTCTGCACAAAAAATTTCGCAGAACCAGCTTCGGTTAATTTTCTATCACTTGCATGTACATTCATCGCTTCGATTACACAGTGCGAAGTATAATAGAGGTAATACCCATACACTTTATATTCGTAGTACTTAGGCATATTGTACCTCCATATATTTCTTGTTACGATGATAATAATCTAACACAATATCAATCTCAATATCATCCATACTGGTTTCCAAAACATCTCCAGTGCAATCCATTAACAAAGCCTTATTAGGATTATTAAGATTTATAACCTTAACATTGTTTCCAGCTTTGATGAAAGCATATCCGTTTATAATCATCTCCGCGGAATCAGCAATAGCTTCAAGCTTATTCATAAACAATCCTCACTTTCTCAATTGGCTTCAAAAAGCTTTCTACATCGAAATATAAATGTTCGAGAATAGGAATCAAGTCAATATATTCTTCTTCCTCATCGTGTCCTTCATATTTAGCCATAACAACAATATATCCATTATCCCATTCTTTAATTTTAGTATATTTCTCTAATCTAGGAGATGTACGAAATCTTATGTTATGACCATTAAAAGAAAATGAAGTAAACTTTTTATCACTACTTAAGATAGCTTCATTACCCATAAAAACATCTCCTTTCATTGAATAGATTTTCTTTTGGTTACCAATACTCTTCACCTAAAATGATAGCATTGCTATTCAATAAGGGCAAGAAAATTATTTGAACAAAAGGTTCCGCTTTTTTCTTCTGCCTGTTCAAAGCATAACTGAAAGTTTTGCTTCCTTGTCATATAGTTTAGTAGTAACTTTCTAAAAAAGAATGCTATATGACCATTAATTTTACCAGCTTCAATTCCTTCATCTTCATATAGTTTCAGCCACCTACTACCTTCGATAACATATACTTTCAAAAAACGAATAGATAATTCCCAAAACTTTTCATTTTGTTCTTTCAAAAACAATTCTTCGTTCATATAGCACCTCACTTCTATAACAAGTCTACTACATAATTATATTAACTATTGCAACAATTTACAAACATGTTTTATTGACTAACCTTTTTCCAAATAATATAATAACAACAAAGAAGTTTGTTTCTTCTCTTTTGTTATTGGAGGATTAAAATGCTATACGAATATCTTAAATATAAATATCAACCTAACGAACCAATCTTTCTTTCCAATTTGAGCATAGAAGGTATGAGTTACAATAACCTTCGTCAACAAATCAAAAAGCTAGTTGATAGTGGATTACTCATTCGTTACGACACCGGAATATATTACATTCCTGAAGCTACTATTTTCAAATCAGGTAGTCAACTTTCTTTTAACCGTGTTGTCAAAGAAAAATATTTGCTTGATGACAGCAAAAACCAATGCGGTTATATCAGTGGTGTATATTTTGCTAATGCTGTTGGTTTAACAACTCAAGTTCCCATGAAATATGATATTGTTACTAACAAAGCGACTAAAGATTATCGGGAAGTTAAATTAGCGCAATCTACAATCATCGTAAGAAAGCCTAAAATAGAAGTAACATCTGCCAATCATTTAACCTTGCAATTTTTAGATCTAATCAAAGATATCGATTCATTATCTGAAATTGAAGGAACTTCCTTAAACAACAAACTCAAAGACTATATCCAAAAAGCTAACTTACAATTTAAAGAGATTGAAAAATACTTAGATTACTATCCTGACAAAATTTATAAAAATATGTATAAGGTGGGAATATTAAGTGGAATATCTGCATAATGAAACAAACCTATTCAAAGATGTATTAGCTCTAACCTCAAACAAACTTCATATTTCTGAACAAATCATTGAAAAAGATTATTATATAACCATCATCTTAAAAAATCTGGCTCAAAAACTATCATTTGTTGTTTTTAAAGGTGGAACCTCTTTATCTAAATGTTATCAAGCTATAGATAGATTTTCTGAAGACATTGATATTACTACTGACATACCATTAACACAAGGACAAAAACAAAAATTAAAAACAGCTATAGTTGATACAGCCAATAATTTAAATTTAACTATTACTAATCTCAATGAAACTCGTAGCAGAAGAGATTATAATAGATATGTAATTGTTTATGATAGTGTGGTTGAAAGTTTAGCAACAGACCTACAATCTTCTATAATTTTAGAAACAGCTTATCTAACAACTTCTTTCCCTGTAAACCAAAGGCTAGTTTCCAATTATACCCAACAAGTCTTAAAAGAAGAAGCGCCTGACCTCATTACAAAATATTCATTAGATAACTATATGATGAAAGTACAATCTTTAGAAAGAACTTTCATTGATAAAATCTTTGCAATCTGTGATTATTACTTACAAGATAAAACCACAAGACATTCTAGACACTTATATGATATTCACAAGCTAATGCCTCTTTTAAAATTTAATAACAAATTTCAAAAACTTGTTGCTGATGTACGTAATGATAGAAGCAAGTCGCCTATTTGCATTTCTGCTGCCCCAGAAATTAACATTAATACAATTCTCGAAGAAATCATCCAAAAGAATAAGTACAGAGAAGATTATAATAAGTTAACAATTCAACTTTTAAAAGAAAACATTACTTACGACGAAACAATCACTACTCTAAAGAAAATTATTGATCTTAGAATATTTTGAAAGGACACACCACCATGCTTAACATTTTATTTGCGTTTTTCTTATTCGGTATGCTTTGCGTGCTATGTGGCAAAGGCATTTACCGTGCTTACAAATATCAACAAGGTTTTACAATGAAGGAATATGCCTTGCTCGTTGCCTTATCCATCGGAACGTTGGCAGCAATCTATATGGGTATGAACAAACTTGAAGGTTAATATCGTCATCCACGAGGATGCAGTTTAAAAACTGCATCCTCTTTTTTTCACATTTTCACCCTTTTTACACTAAGATTTCCCAGTCGGTACACGACGTGTAGTAATCCTGTGAAACTGGTTAACAATGAGTAAACTCTATTGAATTAGAATTTTTTGCCGTCTATAATGTAGGCGCAATCAGGTAAGCATTACCCTTGCAATAGTTATAAATATTTGTCCAACTAGAAAACTTTCTTAGCAAAGGAGATGAACGACATGAGCAAATTTATCGACCAGTTGGCTGATACCGTTGAAAAAATTTTGCCTTACGCCGAAGAAGTCTATAAAGATTTACACCAACACCCGGAGCTTTCCCTCCAAGAACATCGTACTGCTAAAATCGTAGCTTCCCATTTGAAAGATGCAGGCTACGAAGTTACGGAACACCTTGGTGTTACCGGTGTAGTAGGCTTAATGAAAAACGGCGAAGGCCCTGTTATTATGCTGCGCTCCGATATGGACGCGCTTCCCATGAAAGATGAAAGCGGCGTTCCCTACGCTAGCAAATGTGAAGCTGTCAATGCCAAGGGTGAGACCGTACCCGTGGCTCACACCTGTGGTCATGACCTGCACATCACTTGGCTTTTGAGCGCAGCAACAATTTTGTCCAAGCATCGTGAATTGTGGCAAGGCACTTTGATTGTGGTGTTTCAACCTGCAGAAGAAACTGCTCAAGGTTCCGAAAAAATGATTGCAGATGGGCTTACCACTCTTTTTCCCAAACCGGATGTAATTTTAGGACAACATCTTTTGCAATACCGCGCTGGTAAAGTTGGCTACCGTCCCGGTCAAATCCTCACTGCAGGAGATAGCATGCTTGTACGCTTCCACGGTAGAGGTGCACACGGCGGTATGCCTCAAAATGGTATTGACCCCATTGTAATGGCAAGTGCTGCAGTTTTGCGTTTGCAAACCATCGTATCCCGCGAGGTTGCTCCCCAAGCGCAAGTAGCAGTAACTGTTGGCGAGTTTCACGCAGGCACTGCAGAAAATATTATTGCAGAAACTGCGGAAATCAAACTGAATGTGCGCAATACTGATGCCAAAGTACGTGACCACGTACTTGAAGCAATCAAACGCATTTGTGTTGCAGAAGCTCATGCTTCTAACGCACCTAAGGAACCGGATTTTGAACCCATCAACAATTACCCCCTTACTGTTAACGATGCAACTGCTACTGCCACAATTGCCAAAGCTTTTAAAGAACATTTTGGTGATGAAGCTTTTGAATGCCCGCCCGTTGGTGCCAGTGAAGACTTTGCCCGCTATGGCATTGCCTTTGAAAGTCCTTACGTTTACTGGTTCGTAGGCGGTACCGACCAAGCAAAATATGATACGGCTGTTGAAGCTAACACCGTAGCTGCCCTCCCCGGACCGCACTCTCCCTTCTGGGCGCCGGCACTTCATCCCACTTTGCGTACTGGTATTGAAACTATGCTGGTAGCAGCAGGTGCTTGGCTGGCAAAATAATTTAGAAAGGTAGATGAGTATTAATATGAATAAAAATACTCAAGTCGTTCCCTATCAAGGTAACGATAAATTACTTTTAGGTATCGTTTTGGGCGTAATCACCTTCTGGTTATTCGCCCAAACAACCTTGAACATCGCCCCTACCATGCAAGCTGAACTTGGTATTACTGAAAACTGGAGCAATATCGCTGTAAGTATCACTGCTCTGTTTTCCGGCATCTTCATCGTTGTCATGGGTGGTTTAGGCGATAGAATTGGTCGCGTAAAAATTACAATCTTAGGTACTTTTTTGAGCATCATCGGCTCGCTGTTGATTGCCTTGACTCCGGCAGGCACCGTTAATTACCTGCTCGCCGGCAGAATTATTCAAGGTCTTTCCGCAGCCTGCATTATGCCCTGTACCTTGGCACTTATCAAAGCCTACTACGATGGTCCCGCCCGTCAACGTGCAGTTAGCTTCTGGTCCATCGGTTCCTGGGGTGGCAGTGGTCTTTGCTCCCTCTTTGGTGGCTTTGTAGCATCTACCATTGGTTGGCGCTGGATTTTCTGGTTTTCCATCATCGTATCCATCATCAGCTATTTCCTGATTCGTGGTACCCCGGAAAGCAAAATCGTCACCAACGAAAAAGAAGACTTTGACTGGAGCGGCTTGATTGCTTTTATGGTAGCAATGGTTTCTATTAACCTTGTTATCGGTCAAGGCTCCAAGCTTGGCTGGACAAGTACAATTATTATGTCCTTGGCAGCAATCTTTATCGTTTCCTTTGCCATCTTCTTTAAAATTGAAGATTCCAAAGCAAATGCTTTCGTTGATTTCAAATTGTTCCGCAACAAAACCTATACAGGCGCAACCCTGTCCAACTTTTTGCTGAACGGTGCTGCTGGTACCATTATGGTTACCTTGGCTTTGGTACAACAAGCTGCAGGCATGACCTCCCTCCAAGCAGGCTTGCTCACATTGGGTTACTTGATTGCAATTTTGGCAACCATCCGCGTAGGCGAAAAGCTTCTGCAAAAATGGGGACCTCGCAAACCGATGATTATAGGTTGCTCCATTACAGCACTCGGTATTGCACTTAACTCTTTAAGCTTTTTGTACACTTGGCAATATGTAATTGCTTCTCTGATCGGCTTCACCCTCTTTGGTATTGGCTTGGGCTGCTACGCAACTCCTTCTACGGATGCGGCACTCTCCAACGTTCCCCAAGAACAAGCTGGTTCTGCAGCAGGCATTTACAAAATGGCGTCCTCTCTCGGAGCTGCATTTGGTGTAGCAATATCCGCGGCAATATTTACTGCCCTTAGTAATAGCGATACTATTATGTTCGCACACCTTTTCTTAGGACGCACAGATAACATTGATATTCGTTCTGCAGCAGCCGTTGCCTTGCTCTTTAACGTATTTATGACCATTATTGCAATTATCTCTATTATGGTAACTGTACCCAAAGGTAAAAAAGAAGTAGCTTAAAAATTTAAGATTACTCCCCTCGTATAGGGGTACTGGTGGTAAAATTCTGACAGAGATATAAAAAAGGATGTACGCATTAATTTTGCGTGCATCCTTTTATTTTTAGACAACTTGGAAAATATAGAATTTTAAATAGTAAGTTTCAGGAACGTTCCACAAAACAGGATGGTCAGGAGATTGTTGGCGTGCTTCAATTTGGCGCAGGCTAACATTGGCATCCTTCGCCGCATCGTGGAGCATTTGCACGAAGAATTCTTCCTTCATGAAGTGAGAACAGGAGCAGGTTGCAAGGTAACCACCACGGGGCAGAAGCTTCATTGCTTTCAAGTTAATTTCCTTGTAGCCACGAATTGCATTCTTTACAGTGCTGCCAGATTTAGTGAAGGCAGGCGGGTCAAGAATAATAAAATCGTATTCGTGAGATTTTTTCTCTGCCAGCTCGCTAAGCAAATCAAAAACATTTGCCTGCAAACCTTTAACAATTTTTTCGTAGCCGTTAATTTTTGCGTTGTGGTCAGTCATACGCACTGCTTCTGCACTAATGTCCACAGCAGTAACCTTTGCCGCACCGCCTTGAGCAGCGTTCAACGCAAAGCTTCCAGTGTGAGTGAAGCAGTCCAAAATCTTTTTGCCTTTAGCAATTTTGGCAACAGCTTGACGATTATACTTTTGGTCAAGGAAGAAGCCAGTCTTTTGTCCATTTTCCACATCAACAGTGTAACGGATACCATTCTCGTTGATTTCAGTAGTAGTGGGGCAAGCAGGATCAAGCAAATCAGATTTAAAGAAGCCTTTATTTTCTTCCATGCCCTCCAAGCGACGAATCTTCACGTCGTTACGCTCGTACAAGCCACGAATTTCTTGTCCCATCTCACGCAAAATCTTAATGAGCAAATTAAAAAGCATTTCCTTGCGCACTTCAATACCCAAAGAAAGAGTTTGGGTTACAAGAATATCATTGAAGCGGTCAACGGCAAGTCCGGGGAAAGTATCTGCTTCGCCAAAAATTAAACGACAGCAGTTAAAATCTTTCTCACCCATTACGGTCAGGCGATAATCCAACGCGTAACGCAGACGACGTTCCCAAAAAGCTTCGTCAAATTTATCATTAGTATTTGTAGAAATAATGCGCACTCTGATTTTGGAAACATCGTTTACAAAACCAGTGCCTATATATTTACCCTTGTGAGTTACAACGTCAACCAAATCACCATTTTGGTATTCGCCTTCCACTTTGGTTACTTCTTCTCCAAAAACCCAAGGGTGTCCGGTGCGAGCAGCCTTCTCTCCTTTGGGGGTTACAAAAAATCTTGCGTAGTTGCGCATAATTTTACCTCTTTCGTTTTCTAGATGAATAGGTTCTAAACTATTATTACTATATCACAGGCGCTTAAAGCTGTACAGATATTGCCCAGGCAATATAAAGAAAGCAGACGAAGCCTTAGTAAAAACTAATTTTTCGTCTGCCTTTTGTTTATTCAGAGGTTTTGTCCGAGCCTCTTTTTAAATTTCAGAATGTACTATTAAATCAGAACGCAGGAACTACGGCACCTTGATATTTGTCTTCGATGAATTTTTTAACTTCGGGGGATTGCAATGCTTTCATGAGTTTTTGGATTTCCGGACGTTTTTCGTCGCCTTTGCGGATAGCAACGATGTTAGCATACGGAGATTCTTTAGGTTCTTGGAAGATTGCGTCTTTAGTCGGGTTCAATTTAGCTTCCATAGCGAAGTTGGAGTTGATAACGGAAAGATCGGTATCATCCATGGAACGTGGGAGCAGAGCTGCTTCGATTTCGATAACTTGCAATTTTTTCGGGTTGTCAACGATGTCAGCAACGGTTGCGTTAACGCCTACACCTTTTTTAAGGGTGAAGAGTTTTGCGCTTTCGAGAATTGCCAATGCACGGCCGCCATTGGAGGGGTCATTGGGGATAGCGATTTTTGCGCCATCGGGAATAGCTTTAATGTATTTAATAGTTTTGGAGTAAACGCCCATAGGTTCAATGTGAACTTTACCAGCGGATGCCAGCGGTAATTTGCGGTCGTTTACGAAGATTGCCAGATACGGATCATGTTGGAAGAAGTTAGCATCGATTTCTTTGTCGTTCAAGGACAGATTCGGTTTTACATAGTCGCTGAACTCGATAACTTCCATTTTAACGCCTTGTTTTTCCAGATTCGGTTTAATGAAGTTCAAAATTTCTGCGTGGGGAACCGGAGTTGCACCAACTTTCAGAACAGCAGCTTTTTCTGCCTTTTTGTCGCCACCACAACCAACTGCTACCATAGCCATTGCCAACAATGTCAATGCTGCGATAAATAATTTTTTCATATAAATCCACTCCTTTTCTTTAAGACAACTCTAAGAGTATTCTGCAACAAAAAAACTCTTTCCGAGGAAAGAGCGTCGTGCTTTCCTCTCATCTTTCAAGATTAATCTTGCAGGAAGTAGCACCATAGCCTAAGCCTGGTTGCCGGACGTCATAGGGCCTGTTCCCTCGGTCACTCTTGATAAGAGTGTGTCTGTAATTGAGTTAATGTTAACTTATGTAATATAATTTGTCAACAAAATTTTCAAAAAAAGAGGAACAGAGCAAATCTGTTCCTCTTAGTGTAACATTTTTTACTCTTTGCTATATTTAGCAATACCAACTTTGTAGAAGTCGTTTCCTTCTGCATCGATAACTACAATTGCAGGGAAGTTCTCTACTTCGTAACGACGGATTGCTTCAGGACCTAAGTCTTCGTAAGCAATCATTTCTTCGCCTTTAATAGATTGAGCAATTACAGCAGCAGCGCCGCCAACAGCAGCAAAGTAAACTGCGCCGTGTTCTTTGCAGGCATCAATAACTTCTTGGCTACGCAAGCCTTTGCCAATCATGCCACGCATACCTTGTTCAATCATAGTGGGAGTGTATTTGTCCATACGACCACTGGTAGTAGGGCCTGCACTGCCAACAACTTCGCCCGGTTTGGTGGGAGAAGGGCCAACGTAATAAATTACATTGTCTTTTAAATCTAAGGGCAATTTTTCGCCACGTGCCAACGCTTCAGTTAAACGTTTGTGAGCAGCGTCACGAGCGGTGTAGATGTAGCCGCTAATGCGAACCACATCACCTGCGCGCAAATCTTTAACAGTTTCTGCACTCAGAGGAGCTTGAATATATTTGATAGCAGCTTGTTCGCTCATAATGCCCTCCTTATATTTCTGCCTCTGCACGACGTGCAGCATGACAATTTAAGTTTACAGCAACGGGCATACCGCCAATGTGAGTAGGTGCATATTCAATATTTACCGCAACAGCAGTAGTACTGCCGCCCAAACCGGAAGGACCTACACCAGTTTTGTTAACCAGTTCAAGGAGTTTCTTTTCCAGTTCAGCATACTGCGGATTGGGATTATGTTCGCCAACCTTACGGCTCAAGGAATATTTTGCCAAGAGAGCAGCTTTTTCCATATTGCCGCCAATGCCTACGCCTACGGTTACAGGCGGGCAAGGGTTAGGACCTGCACTACGCACGGTGTCAACTACAAATTTGATAACACCTTCAACGCCATCAGCAGGTTTTAACATTTTCAATGCGCCCATGTTTTCACTGCCACAGCCTTTGGGAGATACAGTAATCTTTACTTTATCGCCAGGCACGATGGTGGTGTGAATAATTGCAGGGGTATTGTCGTTAGTGTTTTTGCGGATGAACAGAGGGTCATCAACGGAAGATTTACGCAGGTAGCCATTTACATAGCCATCTGCTACACCTGCATGAATTGCAGTATATAAATCGCCACCAACAAAATGTACGTCTTGACCAATATCCATAAATACTACGGTCAAACCAGTATCTTGGCAGATAGGTACGTCTTTACGTTTTGCCAGTTCAGCATTTTCTACGATGGTAGTTAAAATTTCTTTACCGAGGGGAGACTCTTCAGTATCAATGGAAGCTTTCAATTTAGCAAGCAGTTCTTCCGGCAGATAGTAGCAGGAATCCTTGCACAATTGGCTAACAACCTTTGTTACTTCGCTAACATTAATCTCTCTCATAAGTGCCTCCTTAGCGGCCAACACGTTTCATGGTATTAGCTTTTACTTCTTCAGGATCAACAATTTTACGAGCTAAACCTTTTTCGATTGCAACTTTAGCTACTGCAGCAGCAACAGCCGGAGCTACACGCGGGTCAAATGCATCGGGAACAACATAGTCTTCACGCAGATCTTTTTCGTCAATCAAGTCAACGATTGCCCATACAGCAGCAACTTTCATATCTTCGGTAATTGCGCGAGCACGAACATCAATAGCGCCACGGAATACACCCGGGAATACGGTTACGTTGTTAACTTGGTTAGGTCTATCACTGCGACCAGTACCAGCAACTGCTACGCCAGCTTCTTTAGCTAAATCGTAAGTAGTTTCCGGAACAGGATTTGCCAATGCAAATACAACGGAATCTTTCGCCATGCTTTGCATAATTTCTTTGGTGAATACGTTAGGAGCAGATACGCCAATCAAAACGTCAGCGCCTTTAGCTACATCAGCCAAGGTACCAACAACTTTATCTTTATTGGTCACAGTTGCAAGGTAAGTTTGGATGCGGTCAAGTTTTTGGTCAATGCCTTCATAGAGGGTACCCCAACGGTCAACCATGGTTACGTTTTCTGCGCCCATGTTAACCAGCAAGCGACCAATTGCGCTACCTGCAGCGCCACAGCCGTTAACTACGAATTTAGCAGTTTTGAAGTCTTTTTTAACGTAACGCAGTGCACCCATTACAGCAGAAAGGCAAGCGATTGCAGTACCGTGTTGGTCATCATGGAATACGGGGATATCGCAGATTTCTTTCAGGCGATCTTCAACGTCATAGCATTTCGGGGAAGAAATGTCTTCCAAGTTAATACCGGAATAGTTGGGTTCCAGATATTTAACGGTTTTAACGATTTCGTCCGGGTCTTTAGTACCCAAGCAAATGGGAACAGCATCAACGTCAGCAAAAGTTTTGAACAGAGCTGCTTTACCTTCCATTACAGGAATGCCAGCTTCGGGACCAATATCGCCCAATCCAAGTACGCGGGTACCATCAGAAACTACAGCAATCATATTGCCACGGCAAGTATATTCAAAGGAAAGGTTTTTATCTTCTTTGATGTCTTTGCAGGGTTCTGCAACACCAGGAGTATATGCCAAAGAAAGGTCATGGCGATTTTCAATAGGTACTTTGCTAACAACTTTAATTTTACCGTTGTTATCAAGATGTAATTTAATAGCTTCATCACGTAAGGTCATATTTTGTTCCTCCTAAATTTAAAATATTTAGTAACTAGTGACACTTCCATTTTAATTTAAATCATACATCTTTGCAAGTTTTTGCTTATCTAAACTTAAAAACCGTGCAAAATTCTTGCAAAGATTTTAAAAAACTTAGCTCGTGCAAATTTAAATACAATCTGCACAGAAACCAAATAAAGGCCTCTGCTCCTCTACTGGCAGTTCAAAAAAGTCCACTTCAGGACGGGTTCCTTCATTTAAAGTAAGCACTGCAAAGCTAGGCTTACTGCCACCGCGGGGACGGGAAGGACTACCCGGATTAACCAGCAACACATCACCAAACCATTTTGCCATGGGAACGTGAGTATGTCCGTAAACAACAATACTTGTTTCCAGACGATGCGCCCACCACGCCAGCTCTCCTACTTCTCCGTGATGAAAATATCTGTGACCATGGGTTAACCAAATATTAAAGCCTTCTTTTTCAAAAATTTCATCAGGATTTGCCAAGCCGTCTCTATCGCAGTTACCACTCACCTTAATCACAGGCAAACCTGTCAATGTTTCCAGCACGTTTGCATCAGGAGCGTAATCACCAGTATGTAAAATTAATTCTACTGGCGGAAGCATCTGCACAATTTTACGCATTGCCTGCTGACTTCCGTGAGTATCACCAATGATACCTATCTTCATTTCTTTTTGTCCCACAAAGCTACCAGTTTACGGATAGCTTTACCTCTATGGCTAATCTTATTTTTTTCTTGCACAGATGCTTCTGCCATACCCTTGTGCAATTCAGTAGACCAGAACAAGGGGTCATAACCAAAGCCACCATCGCCCAAAGGAGCGTGAAGCAGCATTCCTTCGCAAATACCGTCAACTTCGTTCAGCACTTTACCGTTAGGCAGAGCCACAGCCAGAGCGCAACGGAAACGGCAGGTACGTTTTACTTGGAACTTCATGATATGCAAAAGCTTTTCGTTATTTTCAGCATCAGTTGCCTTTTCGCCTGCATAACGGGCACTGCGTACACCGGGAGCACCGTCCAAAGCTTGTACTTCCAAACCACTATCATCTGCAATACAGGGTACGCCTATTTTCTTAGCATAATAAATTGCTTTCAGACGTGCGTTAGCGGCAAAGGTACGACCAGTTTCAGCAGGCTCTTCAATTTCGTCAAAGTCTGCCAAGCATTTGATATCAATGCCCAAATCTTTCATCAATACTTTAAATTCTTCCAGCTTACCCATATTGCGGGTAGCAATTACTAATTCTTTAACCACTGTTTAAACCTCACTAAATTGTTTCAATGAAGCCATCCACAATTTGCTGAACGAAAACATATTGCCAACGTCCTGTTTTCTTTTCACGCAAAGCCTCATCATAAGCCTTTTGCCTGCAATTAGGGCAAATATCTCGCGGCAAGCAAACGATAAACGCACTTTGGTCACCAAAGCGGGTATCTTCTGCCGCAGTCTGGATGGTAAAGTAACCGCCACAGCTATTGCAGTAACGTACGGTTTCTACCTGCTGTTCACGAATACCTTCTTCATCATAATAAATGTGTTTCTTACGCTGCCAAACGCCATTGCATTTTTTCAGCAGCTCTTTCTTTGTGCGCTCACGATTAAAATATAAGTCACCCACCTGTTCAATAAGCTGGTCAACACGCTTATTGCAACGGGGATCCTGCTTACGCAGTTCGCTCATATCCGGTTCTAAAACTTTGCTGTAATCCATGCCTGCCATTGCTAAAATGATACCTGTGTTAACATAGGGCAAAGCACTTTCTACAGAATAACCACCTTCAAGAACAGCAATATCTGCCTGCAATTTATCAGCAAGGCGTGCATAGCCTTGAGCAGTTACCGCCATGGAAGCCAAGGGGTCAGAAAAATGATTGTCCTGCCCAGCGGAGTTAATGATAAGCTCCGGTTTGAAGTCTTCCAAAATATGGCTAATCAAACCATCGTACAAGCGATGCAAGCCTTCGTCACCAGTTCCCGGTAACAAGGGCAAGTTAATATTGGTACCCCACGCACCAGGACTACCAGCTTCTTCTGGAAAACCAGTTCCCGGATACAAGGTACGTCCGTCCTGATGGAAAGAAATATACAAAGTATTAGGATCGTGATAGAACACATCTTGAGAACCGTCGCCGTGATGCACGTCCGTATCAATAACGGCAATACGTTTCACGCCATAACTGCTTCTTAAATATTCTACCATTATTGCTTCAATATTGACAGTACAAAATCCGCGAATACCATGAACAACACGCATGGCATGATGTCCGGGTGGGCGCACAAGTGCGAAAGCACGCTGAACTTCCTTACGCATAACTGCATCAGCGGCAGTCAAGCAACCGCCTGCAGAAGCAAGGTGAGCAGGCGTAATAAGACGTGCGATTCCCGGCACGCCAATGTGAGCGCGCTGCAAATCATTTATTTGTGCCAAGCGAGGACGATACTCCTTAATTTCCTCGCAGTCAAACAAGCCTTCTTCCTCTAATTGGTCACGAGTGTATAATAAACGCTCCTGCCTTTCGGGGTGAGTAGGGCTAATCATCCAGTCAAACGCAGGGAAAAATACTAAACCGAGAGTGTTTTTCATAATTCTACCTCCCTGCCAACAATTTTATGTAAAATACCGGGCTTCAACTGCATACGCAAATTGAAAATATCCCCCGTATCATAATAGCTATGGATTGTACGGAAGTGTTCACAGCTAATCAGCTCAACCTCCTGTCCCTGAAGCTGCCAATCTGCCGCTTGCTTGTGGAGCCAATCTGCCAAAAGCTTTTCAGCAACACGTTGACCAAAACCGCTAGGCAAACGCTCACGTCTTCCACTTTCCGGAATAATGTAATAGCCATCCGTGGTGTCAGCACGCAAACCTGCAGATAAAGTAGGTCTTGCCAGCGCCGCACCAATGGCATTTGCCACCATTGCCCCTTGAGGAATTTCTACCGGCAAAGCCATAGCTTCGCCCACAGCTTTTACCAAGCCAAGGCTACCGCCACCAACGCCAATCAATTGGGCAGGTTCAAACTCCGTACCACGGATAACATCATCAACGGTGTAAACAGGCTGCTTCGCCCATTCCACCAACATATCTTTAATGGTAGCAGTAATCTGCGCCACAGCACTTTCTACAATTTTGCGCGCTTCGATTACAGGATTACCGCCCAATTTAGCAATTGCTTCTAAAGATTTAGCAGGCTCGCCAAAGGAAACATACCCAGCCACAATCAGAGCATCACTTAAAGTTGCAACACTTCCACCGATGGCAGCAGCAGAACCTTCACGTTCAGGACCAACTTGGTAACCGTCAATAGTCTTGGTAATTTTACTATCGCCACCAATACCAATACTACGCATGTGGAAAGCACGCACCGCAGTAGGATAACCATTGATGCTAGCACCACGTTTTGCCATTAAGGGCAAACCATTTTCCCAAAAGGCAATATCCGTCGTCGTACCGCCTACGTCCAAAGAAATGCTGTTAACTTCCGGCGCCGCCAAAGCTTCAATTCCCAAAACGGAAGCCGCAGGACCAGTGAACACTGTTTCAACAGGCTGCTCCAAAGCTACCTTCAAGGGCAAGGTTCCTCCGTCAGCTTTTAGAATATGTACGGATGTAGTAATGCCTCTATTTTCTAAAGCAAGCTGCACCTTTTGACAGAACTTCTCAAAAACCTTATAAACAGCTGCAGCAAAATACGCAGAGTTAGTACGGCGCACAAAGTTCAGCTCACCACTTAGCTCGCTACCTAAGAAAACTTTTTTATAACCGCACTTCTTCAGCTCATACTCAAGCAAATATTCATTTTGAGGTTGGCGCACTGCAAACTTGCCACTTACTGCGCACACGCCACTACCTTTAGTGTTCAATAAATCACGATGCTTAGTCCAATCAATCTGGGCTGTAATCTTACCACGATGGTCAACGTAACCACTTACGTAATGAGGCTCTACTGGAAATTTTCCTTTCACGTTCATACCCGGACCAGTCATTACTGCCAAGAACACCGGGTCAATTTTATTTTCTGTCAAAGCATTGGTAACAATGGTACTGGAAATTACCACACGCTGTAAATTTTGCGCAACTCCGTCTAACAAAACTTTATCAAGCGCCGCCAAAACACATTGTAAAACATCCTCGTGATTGGTAGGAACCTTTGCCTGCGCCAAAATTTCTTGATTATCAATGACAACAGCATCAGTAAAAGTACCACCCACGTCAATACCTAATAACATTCCTCCACCTCCTTTATAAATTCACGAACAAAATCTATCTTTATATATTTCAATATCATCAATATAAATACCTGCACATGCAAAAAAGAAGTTCCGAGTTTTTGCTCGGAACTTCTTTCTGTTTGGAGGGAGATTATCTTACTCAATCTGCGTCAAAAACGTACACAACGCCTTTGCGAGAATCTTTTTGCAGTACATAGTAGTCAACGTCGCCTTTGCGAACATCTTCGCGATCAGCATCTGCGGTGATGTCTTCGCCGATTGCCGGGAGAAGTTTGCCGTCAACTTTTACGCCTCTCAGTTGTACGAAGGGCATGCCTTTGCTGTAGGTAAGTCTAACTTTGCCATCAGCATCAGCTTTTACACTTTCAACCACACCATCATGGTCTACATATTCCAAGGTTGCACCTGCCAGCGGTGCTTCTTTTTCATCTACCAGTACATATACAAATTGTACTTTACCGGGAACAACTTCACGATGGGAAGCTACTTTATAAGCGTCTTTGAAGGGATTATATTCGTGAGCAGAAACGGGAGCTTCGATTGCTACGCTCATCACCATTGCTGCGAGTAAACCTAACATCATTTTTTTCATAATTTTCAACTCCTTTGAGTTTATTCTGACTTTTGTGTGTCAGTGTTTTTTGTTTTCTTAATTATAACAGAGTAATCCCACTTGTGCAATAGGTTTTTGTGAAGAAATTGAAAATAATTCTCCGTTAGTTAAAACTTTTTTCACCAACGTGGCAATTCCATAAGGATTGCTCTACAAGGAGCACCATCTGCTCCTGTCAAATTAAGAGGTGCTGCGTTCAGAAGATAAGCTCCTTCGGGAACTTCCCCTAAACGAATTCCTTCCAATAAAACTACTTCTGCCCCAAGCAAAGTTTGATGCACTGCCATCGGCGCGTCCATTGGTCCCACAGTTTGAGACTCATTCCCCAAAAGTAAAATACCTGCGGAAGCAAAGACTTCTGCTGCTTCCAAGGAAACTTCTGCCTTGCCTTTGATTAAGATGCGCTCCATGGCTTCCCAATTCTTTTGCTCTGCTTTTTCCAAAATCTCCTCTGCATCCTCTGCAGTAACAATGCCGTGATGCTCTACTACGTAGGCAGGGCCAACAAAAGTTTCCAGTAAAACTTTCTCTACAGTTTTACCCTCTTGCAAAAAATGAAAGGGAGCATCAACGTGGGTGCCATTATGTGCGCACATACTAAAAGCAGTTAAATTATACAAATCACCCTTGCTCATATCAGAAAGCAATTCACTTTGAGGAGCAGGATCTCCGGGATAAACCTCCCCACTCAAGACCTCTTGGGATATATCATAAATTTTCATGGCAAACCTCCAGTAAAATTTATTTGCTAGCTAAATTGAGTAGCTTCCTATTTTGCATACTTTTATTTTATCAAACACGTTAATATCTTCCAAGAGTAGTTTGTTTCGACATACACAAAGAGAAAACCACTCGCAGGGGAAGCACTGATTTATAAGCTTACAAATTTAAAATCACTAAAAACCCAGTCCTGGTGTACGTTTTCATCATTTTAAGTCACAATCTTTGTACGTCACTAAAACACAGAAATAGTACATTTTGCTAACAAATCATATCCTTTATCCAAACGGTTACTAAACGGTTACTAAATCATCAATAAAGCACCATATGCAAACCTCTTTGGTTATTACAGTATTTAACAATAAAAGAATCCATTAAATGAGAAAGCAAATGCAGAATAATGGTTAATGCCTTTTACCAATCATTGACCCACATAAATTAATATCCGTGCTACTACTTAAATTATACTTATTTAAAATCACCTCTAGGTACTTATGTCCTGGGATGTTTATTAATTATTTCTATCCAAAAGGAGCTCTATCAATGAAAGCAATAATCTTAAAGCCAAGAATCGCAGCCTATGACCTTTTCCGAAATGGAGAAATAAAATGCTTCCGTCTAAAAAATCGTTGGAAGATACCAAAACAGTCTGTAATAGATTATATTAACGAAAAGGCGAATATGTAACAGAAAAGCTATCCTTATATAAGGATAGCT
>JAFTID010000084.1 GCA_017457085.1 Phascolarctobacterium sp. | reverse complement strand
TTTGTATATAATTCATTTTGAAACCTCTGGTTTGATCAAGATGTTTACATCCTGCCAAGATGCATCTTTATCTTACCATGAGGTTTTTTGCTTTTCTTTTATGACTTATAAATCCCACAAGAAAAATGATTGACCCAAAATATTTTTGAACACTTCCACAAAAGATTTAAAATGAAGGTATAAGCAATTAATTGCAATTCAATTGTTACATCTAAATTAGCTAATTTGACATCGTATATAACACCATAATATAATACATAGGAGGAAACTTATGTCAAAATGGGAAAAGCTCTTACAAAAAATTTTGACCTTATCTAAAGACTTACGCTTTGAAGAATTACGAAAAGTTTTGGAAAGTTATGGTTATACTATGCAATCACATAGAAGTGGTAGCAGTCATTATACTTTCAGAAAAAGAGGTTGCTCATCCATAACTATCCCAAAACATAGTCCTATCAAACGTGTTTATGTAGAACTGGTGAGAGATATCGTTGAAAACGAGGTGTTAAGCAATGAAGAACATTGAATACTATCTTAAACTCCCTTATCGATTAGAAATTGTCCCCGATATTCATGAAGGCGGATACGCTGCAAGTTACCCTGAACTTCCTGGTTGCCTAACTTGTGCTGAAACTTTAGAAGAAGTAATCGCCAACGCACTTGATGCGAAAAAAACTTGGCTTGAGGCAGCATTAGAAGATGGTACTCCCATACAAGAACCTGAAAGCATTGATACTTATTCCGGTCAATTTAAATTACGTATGCCCAAAAGTTTGCATAAACAACTTGCTGAACAATCTAAAAAAGAAGGTATCAGCATGAACCAATATTGTTTATACTTGTTATCGCAAAATAACGCATTACGTTGCGTATAAAATCTAAAAAATCAACATTAATTTTAAAAAGATACTACAACGCACAAAGGCTCCCGCTCATTACGAGCGAGAGCCTTATTTTTTGTTATAACGCCACTGAAAAAGCAGCTGTCACGAAGTGACTGAGGGTTTTATTAAATTAGAAGCTGTATCTTACGCCCAAGTTCCATTGCCAGTTGGTGTCTACTTCGCCACCAAAAGTCTTTTCAACGTCAGCATAAACATAGGTTGCTTTGGACAGGTTAATGTTAGCGCCTACGCCAACTTCCCACCAACCGCCGCCGAAGTCTTCTTCAACGGGTTTACCGCTTACAGTACCATTGGTGAAAGTGGTTTCAGTTTCGCCATCAAAGTCATACAAATAAGAAGCACGAGCATAAACATTGCCTTGTTCAATATCTTTACCAATACGGAAGCCTACACGACCAATCAGGGAATCCATATCGCCATAATTAGCTACAGAACCATCAGTAAATCTTACAGTTGCGCTATCAACAGTACCATAGGTTAATTCAACTTGCGGTTCAATCCACAAGCCTTTGCCTTGTTGGATGCGTTTACCAAATTCTGCGCTTACAGACATACCATTGGTATCGTATTCACCTTTGTCATAAACGCTATCTTCGATATCGCTTTCAAGACGTGCATAACGAGCAATCAAATCAACAAAAGTACCATCATTGTTCAATTTAGTACCATAGATTGCAAATGCAGTACTCTTATCTTCGGAGCTACCTTGACCATAACTGCTATCGCCTTCTGCAAAAGTAACTGCTGCACCAACAGTCCAACGTTTATCAACGCTAAGTTTTTCGTCATAACCTAATTGATATTGGTTATATTGCATTTTAGCGCCTTCGTATTCAGTTTCACCACGAACCATACGAGTCCACACGCCGGTTTCACCATTGGCATTGCGCAGTTCACCCATGCGTTTATTCATATCGTTCATATGAGCACGCCAGTGAGCTTTCAAGTTCATACCAGCTTCACTTACTGCTGCAGATTTTGAGCTTTCTTGAAGTTCAGCACCATTTTCAGTCAGAACATAGGAACCAAGAATTTTACCTTCTGCGGTTTTAACGGTAGCTATATCTTGACTATTATCCTCATCTTTAACTTTGGCAGCATCATTCAATGCCCCAAGTGCTTTATCAGCAGAAACTTTACCAGCTTCAATAGCTTTAGTCAGTTTATCATCGCCAGAAACAGTTAAGTCAGAGTTGGTATTTTTACCAATAGAAGCGGTAGCTACTTTCAAATTTTCATCACTTACATCTTCACCTTGAGTAGCCAATACTACTGTACCACCATTACCAATCACTTCGTTAACAAAACCTTTTTCTGTTACAATCCAAGTAGCACCATTAGAAAGGCCAATGGTAAAGTTGTTGACTTTGAGGTTGTTAACATTAGAGTTAGTATCATCATCCGGAAGACCGATAGTACCATTCTCACTCATACCAATTTCTAATTTTACACCATTTTCATACATCGTAGTACTACCTGTCCAAGAAGAAGCCGCACCATCTAAATTAACATTCACATTAGCGTCAACAGGTGTTTGTGAAGTAACACCATCATAGTCAAATGCAATATCACCATTCAAAACTACAGTGCTACCCAAAGAATTACCTTGTCCATCATCATTAATATTAACAGTTGCATTACCACGAGCGAGAATTGCATTCTTTGCAGTAGCAGTCAAATCACCTTTAATATCTACAACACCTTCACTCATTGCTTCAATCGCTGTATCTTTAACATCTATGGTAGTTACTGTATTTTTACCAATCAATACACGTGCATTATTTTCGGTATTTTCATTACCCCAATTACCTTCATAAGTACCATTAGCAACATAAATACCGACACTT
>JAFTID010000083.1 GCA_017457085.1 Phascolarctobacterium sp. | reverse complement strand
ATCCACCTGTTCCCATCCCGAACACAGTAGTTAAGCCCTTATACGTCGAAAGTACTTGGCTGGAAGCGGCCTGGGAGGATAGATAGCTGCCGGTTAGAAAATAAAAGCACACCAAATGGTGTGCTTCTTTTTTCTATACTTGTGTTATAATTATATATAATTCTTTTAATTTAGGTGTACCATGAACAATTCTTTGAGCCTTACCCTCCACAATGCCCTCCAATACTACTTTGGTTATGACACTTTTCGTCAAGGACAGGAGGAAATAATAACAGAAATTATAAATAAACGACCTGTTCTTGCAGTGCTACCTACCGGCGCAGGTAAGAGCCTCTGTTTTCAACTTCCTTCATTATTAATGGAAGGTATTACTCTTGTAATCTCTCCTTTAATTTCTCTGATGAAAGACCAAGCAGAAGCTTTGCGTGCCCGTGGAATAGGTGCTGCCTATTTGGATAGCAGTTTGAACAGCAATGAATATGGCAAGATTTTATATGACACCCTGAATGGCAGGGTAAAGTTTTTATATGTAGCTCCTGAACGCTTAGCTAATCTACAGTTTATTACTTTTGCTAAACGTGCCAAGATAACCTTAGTTGCTGTTGACGAAGCCCACTGCGTTTCCCAATGGGGGCATAGCTTTAGAAAAGATTACTACAATATTCCAAACTTTATTGCACATTTACCTAAACGTCCTTTGATTGCTGCCTTTACTGCAACGGCGACGGAAGAAGTTCGTCAGGACATTTTAAGTAGTTTGCAGATTATGAGTGCGAAAGTAGTAGTATCTGGTTTTGATAGACCTAACCTGTATTTCGATGTACAACGTACTAGTAGCAAGGACCGCGATTTGTTAGACTTTCTTGCTAAATATAAGAACGAGTGTGGAATTATCTACTGCGCTACCCGTAATAAGGTGGAGGCTGTCACTCAGCTCTTACTCAAACATGGTTATCTAGCTTTGCGTTATCATGCAGGTCTAACGCCAGAGGAACGGCAGTTAAACCAAGAGTATTTTGTTAGTGGTAAGGTGCAGATTATTGTAGCGACTAATGCCTTTGGTATGGGGATAGATAAAGCTGATGTACGTTTTGTTGTTCACTACAATATGCCCAAAGATTTAGAAAGCTATTACCAAGAAGCAGGTCGTGCAGGTCGTGATGGTCAGCCTGCCAAATGTTTATTGCTTTATGATAAGAGTGACGTTGCTATTAACACCTACCTTATTGAAAATAACCAACAGGATTCTGTGTGGAAGGATAGGGAACTGAAGCTTCTTGATAAAATGGTTACCTATTGTAATACTTCCAGCTGCTTGCGAAAATATTTGCTTAGCTATTTTGGAGAACAGCTTCCTAGTTCCTGCGACAACTGTGGTAATTGTACCGCAAGCAAAAAATTTAATTGGAACTGGTTTTTAAAATGATGTAATCTACAGAAGATTATTTTTCAACCTGTCTACAAAATATGCTACAGAAACTTGTAAACTATAATACATAATGATTAGATTTTGTTAAGATTACAAAATTTTCCTCGAATTTAGTTGACAGATAACAGACTCGTTGTTATACTATGTTTAATTTTTACGACAAAAATGTAACATAGTAAAGGCTATGAATGGGAATGAAATAAAAGCACGTTCCAGAGATTCAGCGGTTGGTGCAAGCTGAAAAAGTTGGTTTTATTTTTCTCGCCCACGAGCTCTTTTCCTGAACTAGAGTAGGGAAAAGCGTGAAGCTGCGTTAAGGCAATGAGTATAATATTAGGGTGGTACCGCGTATCCACGCCCCTATCAGCAGAGCTGGTGGGGGTTTTTATATTTGAAGGAGATGTTAAGATGAGTACAAGAAAGGCATTGCGCCAAAGGTTGCAGCAAAAAGAAATCTTGATGCTACCGGGCGTTTACGATGCTTTGACTGCGAAGATTGCTTTATCAGTTGGCTTTGAAGCTTTGGTAATGGGCGGTTATGGTGTTGCAGCTACAAGATTGGGCGAGCCTGACGTTGGTTACCTCTCCATGACGGAGATGGCAGAAGCCTTGCGCAACATTAAGCGCGCAGCAAATGTTCCGCTTTTCGCAGATGGCGATACTGGTTACGGCAATGCTTTAAGCGTGATACGTACCGTTCGTGAATACGAAGCTGTTGGTGCGGACGCAATTTTATTTGAAGACCAGGTTTGGCCTAAACGTTGCGGTCACATGGCTGGCAAGCAAGTCATAGATGCAGATGAGCATGCTAAGAAGATTAGAGCAGCAGTTGATGCTAGAACTGACAAAGATACCATCATCATTGCCCGTACAGATTCCAGAGCAGTGCTTGGACTAGATGCTGCTATCGAACGTGGTAAGCTTTATTTGGCGAGTGGGGCAGAGGCATTATTCATAGAAGCTCCTCAAAATGAATGGGAGCTGGAAGAAATCCGTAAGGCTTTCCCTAATACAATCCTTTTAGCAAATATGATTGAGGGCGGCAAAACCCCGTACCTAAACGCTAAGGATTTGGAAAACCTTGGTTATGACGTAGTCTTTTATCCTTGCACTTCCGTTTATACGGTTACAAAAGCTTTTACCGAAGTGCTCCGCACTTTGCGGGACGAAGGCTCTACTGCAAGCTGCAGGGATAAGATGTTAGATTTTACTCAGTTTAATAATTTTATCGGCTTGAATGATTACAACGAGCTAGATAAAAAGTATAAATAAAAAATATTAATGTTATGAAAAGCTAAGGCTTTAAGGAAAGGATGTTTTATTATGAAATGGACTAAAAAATTTGCAGTAGCAGCATTGGCAGCAGCAATGGCATTGACCGTAGCAGGTTGTGGCGGTGGAGATAAAAAAGCTGATCAAAAAGTTACCTTGAAAATGGCAACCGCTCTTCCTTCCAGCCATCCGCTGGTAAAAGCAATGGATACCTTGAAAGCAAAAACTGCTGAAAAATCCGGTGGTACCGTTACCATTCAAATTTATCCCGCTGGCCAACTTTATAACGATAAAAACATGAATGACGCTATTATGTCCGGTGGTATTGATATGGGTCTCAACACCGTAGGTCGTTGGGCTTCCATCATTCCGGCAATGGATATTTTTGACGTTCCCTTTATTTTCCCCGGCTACGAACAAGTTGACAAAGCTATCGACAGCGGCTTGGGTGAAAAACTTGGTGCTGAACTTTTGAAAAAAGGCGTTCGTCCTTTAATCTGGGCTGACTACGGCTTCGTACAATACGCTAATAACAAACGCTTGGTAAAATCTCCTGCTGATTTTGCTGACCTGAAAATTCGTGGCTACAGCAAATATTCCGCAGAAACCATTAAAGCTATGGGAGCTTCTTCCGTAACCATGGGTTCCAGTGAAGTTTACATGGGCATCCAACGTGGTACCATCGATGGTCAAACTTCTGGTACTACCGCAATGCGTGACCGCAAAATGTATGAAGTTCATAAATATTTGACCGTTACCAACCATGCTTCCCCGGAATTCATCGTTGCAATTAACGATAAATCCTATAGCAAATTGAATGATAACCAAAAGAAAGCTCTCGACGCTGCTTCCCTCGAAGTTCGTGATATGATTCGTGCTAACGCAAAAGCAGAAGACTTGAAGGCTTTGGAAGATTTGAAAGCAAAAGGTATGGAAGTGTACGTAGTTCCTGAAAACGAACTGCAAGCTTGGCGCGACGCTACCAAACCGGTTTGGGATATCTTCATTAAAGAAAACGGCAAAGTTGGTCAAGAATTGATCGATATCTGCACTAAATAATAATTTATGAGCCGCCTTTCACGGCGGCTCTCTTCAAAGAAATGAGAGTGTTATCGTGGAAAGTTTCATTAAATCATATGATAAATTTGTAAATGCCATAACAAAGCTTGTTGGTGTCATTGCCGGTGCATTAATTCTTTACACTGCCTTTGTCATTGTATTTGAAGTTCTTTGCCGCACCTTCCATACACCGACTGAATGGGTAATGGAAATTTCCACCTATTGTGTTGTTATCGCAGGCTTCTTGGGCATGGGCGTTACCTATGCTGGCAAAAAGCATATTCACGTAGAATTGGTCATCAATAATTTTTCCCCTAAGACCCGTTGCTACATCGAAGTTTTGACTTGCATCGCTGGTATTTTCTATAGCTTCATATTCGCTGTAGAAGCTTGGGAAATGACCATGCGTTCCTTGGAGTATAATAACTGTGCTCCGTCTACCTTGGGTACTCCGCTGTGGATTCCCCAAATTTCCATGCCTATCGGTATGGCAGTGCTGGTACTGCAAATTATTCGTACCCTGCTGATTGATATTAATAAGATTATGAAAGATGATTTTGGTAAGGAGGGAGAAAAATGATTGTTGGCTTTACCCTCTTACTGTTAATCCTCTTAGCTTCTGGTCTGCCTGTAGCTTTCTCTTTAGGTTTGGGTGGCGTAGCAGGTATGATTCTTTTTATGGGTGGCGACGGTGCGTTGGCGCAGGTCCCCATTATCGGTTACAAATCCTTAGACGATTTTGTTTTGACCGCAGTTCCCATGTACATTTTGATGAGCCAAATTTTGCTGACTGGTAAAGTTGGTAACGACCTTTTTGAATTGGCTAATAAATGGCTCCGTCATTTGCCCGGTGGCTTGGGCATTGCGACTGTTATGGCGTGCGCAGTATTCGCAGCTATTACCGGTTCTTCCGTAGCTTGCGCTGTAACCATCGGTGCTATTGCTATTCCGGAAATGCTTTCTCGTGGCTACCATCGTTCCTTAGTACTTGGTACGGTAGCAGCGGGCGGTACCCTTGGTATTTTGATTCCGCCTTCTATTCCGATGATTCTCTATGGTGCAATCACCGACGAATCCATTGGTAAGCTGTTTATGTCCGGCGTTGTTCCCGGTGCAATCATGACCATCATGTTCATGAGCATCGTAGTTTACAGCTCTCGTAACCTGCCTCGTGAAGCAGCAGCTACTTGGGATGAACGCATTACTGCTTTGAGAAAATCCTTCTGGGGCTTGATGCTTCCGGTAATCGTAGTAGGTGGTATTTACACTGGTATCTTTACTCCGACTGAAGCTGCTGGTATCGGTACCATTTACAGTTTGTTCATTACTTTCTGCGTATATCGTACTCTTGGCTTTAAGGATATGCCCGGTATTTTGAACGATACCATTAAAACTACTTGTATGATTTTCGCCATTATGATTGGTGCAAGCCTTTTTGGTTTCGTACTGACCATTTTGGATGCTCCGCAAGCATTGACCAATTATGTTGCAGGGTTGGAAACCAGCCGTTGGGTAGTATTCATTGCAATTAACTGCTTGCTGCTCTTCTTGGGCTGCATTTTGGAATCCGTTTCCATTATTTTCATTACCCTGCCGATTTTGTTCCCGCTGATTATGAGCCTTGGCTTCGATCCCATCTGGTTCAACGTAGTAATGCTCCTGAACTTGGAATTGGCGCTGATTACTCCGCCTGTTGGTATGAACCTGTTCGTATTGCAGGGCATTAGTTCGGACAGCAAGATGACTGACATTGTTAAAGGTGTTATTCCCTTTGGCTTGGCAATGTTCCTTTTAATCTTCATTCTGTGCCTGTTCCCGGAACTGGCAACTTGGCTGCCTACTGTTGTTAAATAAATAGGCAAAATTGTTGACACAGGTTTTCAAAAGGCATATAATTATTTAGTAGTTTTTAGAAGGCTGCTCTTGACAAGCAGCCTTCTTTGTATTTAATTGACAGTTGAGCCTTGAGGCTTTTTAGTTTTTCGAAGGGGAGAAATAGATTAATGATTAGAAATGATTTGCGCAATATCGCGATTATTGCTCACGTTGACCACGGCAAAACTACTTTGGTAGATGCAATGCTCAAACAAAGCGGCATCTTCCGTAGCAATGAACATGTAGAAGACCGTGTAATGGACTCTAACGATTTGGAACGTGAACGTGGCATTACCATTTTGTCCAAGAACACCTCTGTTATGCACGGCAGCACTAAAATCAACATCCTTGATACACCGGGCCATGCTGACTTTGGTGGCGAAGTTGAACGCGTATTGACCATGGTTGACGGCGTGCTGCTTTTAGTAGACTCCTACGAAGGTCCCATGCCCCAAACCAAATATGTATTGCGTAAAGCATTGGAACAACATTTGAAACCCATCGTTGTAATCAATAAAATTGACCGTCCTGACCAACGTGTCAACGAAGTTATCGACGAAGTTCTGGATTTGTTCATCGAGCTTGACGCTGATGAAGACCAACTGGAATTCCCTGTTGTTCTCGCTTCTGCACGTAATGGTATTGCAAAGCTTTCTATGGAAGAAGAAAGCGACAACCTGGAACCGCTCTTTAAAGTAATTATGGAAAATATTCCTGCTCCTGATGTTGACGTAGAAGCTCCCTTGCAAATGCTGGTTAACACCTTGGACTGGGATTCTTATGTAGGCCGCATTGTTGTAGGTCGCGTTGTACGTGGTACCATTCACAACGGCGAAAACATCACCATCTGCGACGAAGAAGTTAGCCGCAAAGCTAAAATTGGTCGCTTGTACACCTATCAAGGTTTGAAACGTGTAGAAGTTGACGAAGTTGGCGCAGGCGACATCGTTGCTCTCATTGGTCTCTCCGATGCTAACATTGGTGAAACCATTGCTGACTATGAAAATCCTGAGCCGCTGAAAGGTCTCAAAATTGACGAACCTACCTTGTCCATGATTTTCTCCGTAAACAACAGCCCCTTTGCAGGCAAAGAAGGCGATTATGTAACTAGCCGTCATTTGCGTGACCGCTTGTTCAAAGAAATTGAAACCAACGTTTCCATGCGCGTTGAAGAAACTGAAAGCCCCGATGCTTTTAAAGTTTCCGGTCGTGGCGAATTGCACTTGTCCATTTTGATTGAAACCATGCGTCGCGAAGGCTACGAACTTCAAGTAGGTAAACCGAAAGTAATCATGCACTACGACGAAACCGGCACCTTGCTGGAACCTATGGAAGCATTGACCATTGACGTTCCTCAAGATTACATGGGCGCAGTAATGGAAGGCTTGGGTCTTAGAAAAGCAGAGTTGACCAACATGCACGAAATGGCTGGCTACCTGCGTATGGAATTTAAAGTTCCTGCTCGTGGCTTGATTGGTTTCCGTAACCAATTCCTGACCGATACTAAAGGTAACGGTATCATGAACCACGTATTTGCTGGTTATGAAGAATATAAAGGCGATATCCCCGGTCGTACCCGTGGCAGCTTAGTTGCTTTTGAAAATGGCGAAACCACTTCCTATGGTATTGGTAACGCTCAAGAACGTGGCACCATGTTCATCATCCCTGCAGAAAACGTTTATGAAGGTCAAATCATTGGCGAAAACAGTCGTGAAGACGATATGGACGTTAACCCCTGCAAAAAGAAACATGTCAGCAACATGCGTGCTTCCGGTAGTGACGATGCAATCCGTCTGATTCCGCCCAAAACTTTCTCCTTGGAACAAGCTTTGGAACACATCAATGATGACGAATTGGTAGAAGTAACTCCGAAAAGCATCCGTATGCGTAAAAAAGTTCTTGACCGTATCGAACGTGGTCGTATCCGCGGTCGCATGAAAAACCAATAATTTTAAAAATTTTTAAATTACTTGCAGGATTTCTGCAAATAGACGAAGAATATACCCATTTAACTATCGATTTTAAAAATAAGTTCACTTTGGAATAGTTTGGAGGCAAAGATTATGGGCTTGAAGAATACAGCTATGAAGTTTTTTATGGCAGAAGAACAGGAAGAGAGAGGCTTTGAGTCTCCTCGTTTGGTAAAGTCCGGACATCTGAATATTTTGGTGCGCACTCCGGTATCTTTTGGTGATGTGCGTGAATATGCTGATGCATTGATGAGTGGTTGCGCTATCATGGTTGATTTCAATGCTGTTGACTCTGCGTTGAAAAACCGCATCTTTGACTATCTCAATGGTGTTAGCTACATTATTGGTGCTCATATCTCCAAAGTGTCTGATAATTTGTTGATGTATGCCCCTGAATACGTTGAAATCGACAAGGAAGCAGCTCCTAAACGTAGCAGTATGCGTTCTTGGTTGGGTTGATTCTCCATATTTAAAATCATTCCCCGTCGCCTGAAAAGGCGACGGGGTTTTTGTGTTTTTGCCTAAATTCTTGCTGAAAAAATGATTAGTCTTACTCTAAATAGAACTAATTCTATTTTGTACTTCGCTTGCGAAAAGAATTATGTTATAATTGACTTTGATAAAATATCCGTAGGAGAAGGTTCAATGACTAAGCATTTATTTAATTATTGCACAATTGACTGGTACGAAAACGATTTGCTTGCTAAGGGAACTACTCTGCGTGATTTTACGAAAGAGTTCCAGTTAGATGGCATTGAACAATTTATTTATATGATGGACCGTCCGGGAAAATCCTATAAGGATTTGACTACTGGTGTCCATTTAAATTACTGGCCTTATTGGATGGATTTTTGGCTGAAAAAAGCTAAACGTTTAAAACAGCAGTTTCGTAATGTAATTGAACGCAATCAGTATTTTCGTGATGCTTTGAGCCGTGATGAATGGCTTTCCGTAATCAGAAGAAATATTGGCGCAGCACTTACTGAAGCTCCTGAATATATGGTTTGGCATGTAGCCGAAGCCAACAACGAAGAAATCTTCACTTGGGAATTTAACTACAGCGATAGGGAAGTGCTTATTGCTTCTGCTGACGTTTTCAATAATATTGCAGACGAAATTCCTGAAAATGTTACCGTGTTGTTTGAAAATTTATGGTGGCCTGGCTTGCGTTTAACTGACCCGCGTAATGTAAAATATTTCTTCGAGCGTATTGAGCGTAAGAATGTGGGCATTATGTTAGACACAGGACACTTGATGAATACTAATCCTCGTCTTAAAAATGAAGCAGAGGCTGCTGAATATATTTGTCGCGTAGTGGATAAGCTTGGTTCTTGTGCAGAACTTATTAAGGGTGTGCATTTAAGCTGTTCTCTCTCCGGACAGTATCAACGCAGTTTTGTCAGATGCGCACCTGAAAAGGTGGACAATTCTCTGATTTGGAAGCACGTTTCTTCCATTGACCAACACCAGCCGTTTGCGACTGGTGCCGCCCGTCAAATTTTGGAATGCATTAAGCCTGAATACGTGGTACACGAATTCAGTTATGAAAATATGGAGGACTTGCGTAAGAAATTGAGTATTCAGTTAGAAAATAGTAGGTGAGCAGCATGTTGAAAAAGATACTTGCTGTTAGCCTAATGGTACTGATGGTTTGCCTAGCTGGCTGTGGTGGCATTAAGCCGGAGCAGAAGCATGGTGGCGAGATTTTGTACAGCGTTACAGATGCTACTGGGCAAAAGCTTTCCTTCTACGAAAAACCACAACGTATTATCAGTATGAATGTTTCTGTTGACGAAATCCTTTTGGATTTGATAGATAGCAAGCGTATTGTGGCACTTACTTATTTTGCAGATGACCCTAGCCTGTGTAGTGCAGGAGAGAAAGTAAAACAAGTTAAGGAGCGCGTGCAAGGTTCCAATATAGAATGGATTGTTGCCTTGCAACCTGACCTTGTTATTATTCCTGACTACGCCATGGCGATGATAAAGGCTTTGCGTGCAGCGGGGATTAGGGTGTACGTGTGCACTACTCCCGATAATATGCAGGACATTTTTAAATTTATCATTGATACTGGTAAGGCAGTGGGCGACCAAAAAGCAGGCGAAGCCATGGTTGCCAAATTACAGGCAGATTTAAATAGTATTCGCGAAAAAGTTATCGTTCGCGTGCCTGAAGACAAGCGTTTGAAAGTTTTGGGCTTATCTTTTATGGGACCTTTGGGAATGAAAGGAACCTTTAGTGATTTGTGTTATTATAGTGGTACGTTAAACGCTTTGGAAGGTATTGATGTTCCTCATAACGGCGCGCTGTCCGAAGAAAAAATGCTGGAGCTTAATCCTGATATGATTATCACTCCTTCTTGGGAATACAGTAATCAAGGTGATCCGGAAAAATTCCGTCAAAGAATTTTGAAGAACCCTGTTTATGCCAGCGTTAACGCTATTAAGAATAACAAGGTTGTAAAAGTTAAGGACAATTATTTGGTAAGTACTTCCCAATATACCTTCAAGGCAGCAGAGGAGCTGGCACAAAAGGCTTATCCAGAAGTGTTTGCTGGTAAATAATGTTACTTGGTTTACAGAAAAAAGTTTAGTTTACAAGGTGCTACTGACAACTAAAAAAATTGTTGACGCAATACTTTAGTGGTGGTACACTTATAACAGTTTAATATTAACCACAAACCGTTGAGACGGAGATCAAGTCGAAAGATGCGCTTACAGAGAGTTCGGGGTGCTGGGAGCCGGATAGAGATGCAGTTCGATAAATGGACCGTTGAGGGTACGGGGAAATCGTAGTTTACGAGAGTATCTGTTAACGTGACGTTCGCGTTAAGAACGAGGGGTGTGTTGGCACTCTGCGAAAGTGCACTGCATTGCAGTGAAACAAGGTGGTACCGCAGGTAAATGTAATTTTGGCCTGTCCTTGACAAATTCAGGGACAGGCTTTTTATATGCAAGCACCACACCAACAGCAAAAAATTAGCTGATGTAAGGAGCGAATGAAAAAATGACAAAAGGTAGATATGGTATTCACGGCGGACAATATGTTCCCGAAACTTTGATGAACGCAGTGCTTGAACTGCAAGAAGCTTACGAGCACTACAAAAACGACCCCCAATTTAAAGAAGAACTGAAAGCTTTATATCGCGAATATGCTAACAGACCTTCTTTGCTGTACTATGCTGAACGTATGACTAAAGATTTGGGCGGCGCTAAAATTTACTTAAAACGTGAAGATTTGAACCATACTGGCGCACATAAAATCAATAACGTACTTGGTCAAGCACTTTTGGCTAAGAAAATGGGCAAAACCCGTGTTATCGCAGAAACCGGCGCAGGTCAACATGGCGTTGCAACTGCTACCGTAGCAGCACTAATGGGTATGGAATGCGTTGTTTATATGGGTAAGGAAGATACCGAACGCCAAGCTCTCAACGTATTTAGAATGGAACTTTTAGGTGCAAAGGTTGTTGCTGTAGAAAGTGGCACCATGACCTTGAAAGATGCTTGCAACGAAGCAATGCGTGTATGGACTGAACGCTGCGAAGATACTTACTACATTCTGGGCAGTGTAATGGGTCCCCATCCCTATCCGGAAATGGTACGTGACTTCCAAAAAATTATCAGCGAAGAAATTCGTGAACAAATGCTGGAAAAAGAAGGCAGATTGCCTGACGCAGTTATCGCTTGTGTAGGCGGTGGCTCCAATGCTATCGGAGCTTTCTATGATTTCATTAAAGAAGATGGTGTTCGCTTGATTGGTGTAGAAGCTGCTGGTCGTGGCGTTAACCATCCTGATAACGCTGCAACCATTGCTAACGGTACCTTGGGTATTTTCCACGGTATGAAATCTTACTTCCTGCAAGATGAATACGGACAAATTGCTCCTGTATATTCCATCTCTGCTGGCTTGGACTATCCTGGCATTGGTCCTGAACATGCTTATCTTCACGACATTGGTCGTGCAGAATACGTTCCTGCTACTGACGACGAAGCAGTGGCAGCGTTCAACTACCTTTCCAAAATTGAAGGCATCATTCCTGCAATCGAAAGCGCTCATGCAGTAGCTCACGCTATTAAACTGGCACCTACTATGGATAAAGACCAAATCATCGTTGTAAATATTTCCGGTCGTGGCGACAAGGACGTTGCTGCAATCGCTCGTTATATGGGGGTTGACTTACATGAATAAAATTGCTAAAGCATTTGCTAATAATAAAAAAGTTTTGATTCCTTCCATCACCGCTGGTGACCCCAGCTTAGAAGCAACTAAAGAATTGATTCTTGCCATGGAAGAAGCTGGCGCAGGAATTATCGAATTGGGCATTCCTTTCTCTGACCCTGTTGCTGAAGGCGAAGAAATGCAAAAATCTGCTGCTCGTGCATTGGAAGCAGGCACTACTACTGATAAAATCTTCACCATGCTGAAAGAACTCCGCCAAGAAACTCAAATTCCGGTTGTACTTGTAACTTATGCGAACCCCATCTACACTTATGGTTGTGAAAAATTCTTTGACAACTGTGTTGAGGCGGGCGTAAGCGGTATTCTTGTTCCTGATGTTCCCTACGAAGAAAAAGAAGAACTGTTGCCTTACTGCGAACCTCGCAACATTGCCTTGATTGCGATTATTACTCCTAATTCTAAACACAGAATTGAAATGATTGCTAAAGAAGCTAAAGGCTATGTATACGCAGTATCCTATTACGGCGTGCTGGCTAATGACGTAGTAGAAGCAAAGGTTGCTGAAATGGTTGATGCTGTTCGTAAAGTAACTGATGTTCCCGTAGCAGTTGGCTATCGCGTACGTTCTTACGCAGAAGGCAAAGCAATGGGTAATATTGCAGATGGCATCGTCGTTGATTGCAGAATTGCAGAAATTATCGAAAAGCACGGCGCGGAAGGTGCACCTAATATTGCAGACTACGTTAAAAAAATGTTAGCAGCTATGAACTAAACGGTTTATTCTAACGAACATAAGATTTTTATGTAAATAATAGTTAAAGTAATTGACTTTTAATTATTTTTAGAGTAAACTCGTAGCATAAAGGGAGTAGCTGGCATAACAATTGTTATGTTTACCTAGTCGTCAGTACGATTCGTAAGAATCCGGCTTTGTAAGTAATTAGCGAGACTTTGTTGTAAAGTTGTTGTGACTTTATGGCATAGTCTCGTTTTTATTTTTTAAAAACGTTATAAGCACCGTTATACTGTGTCACAGCTCACTTGCTTGCTCGACGTACTTAAGTACGCCATCGCTTCACAAGTTTCGCTGTTCCTTGTCTTCCGGTACTTCTAACGCTTTTATATAGGGGAGGAGATAATTTATGGATATAATTTTACAATTCGGGTTATTGGTTGTAGGTTTCTTTATGCTCGGTAAGGGTGCTGATTGGTTTGTTGAAGGCGCTGCAAGTATTGCAACCCGTTTTGGTATTCCGCAGCTAGTAATTGGCTTGACGATTGTTGCCATGGGTACCAGTACTCCGGAGGCAGCAGTAAGCTTGGCGGCAGCTCTTAAAGGTAGTGCAGATATTACTATCGGTAACGTAGTAGGTAGTAATATTTTGAACATCTTAGTTATTTTAGGTACTTCGGCAGCTATTACTAGATTAAAAGTTGCGAAATCCACCGTTAAAATTGAAATACCTTTTGTGATTGCAGTAACTGCTCTCTTATACGCACAAGGCTTGGATGGTGCTGTTACCTTGGTAGATGGCGCGCTCTTGGCTGCGGTGTTTGGTGCCTACTTGTTTTATTTGTATATTGTTACTAAACAAGCTGACCCTGGTGAAGAAACTGAGGATGTGGCTGGCTACCCCATTAGCCAAGCATTAATGTGGACTGTGGCAGGTTTGGCGCTGATTATGGGAGGTAGTCACGTAACCGTAGGCGCAGCGACAAAAATTGCTCAATACGCTGGACTTAGCGAACGCTTCATTGGCTTGACCATCGTTGCACTTGGCACCTCTTTGCCGGAACTGTTTACTTCTGTTGCGGCGGCGCGTAAAGGTAATGCGGATATTGCTATCGGTAACATCGTGGGTAGTAACGTTTTTAATATTCTTTTCGTTGTAGGCTTCTCTGCCTTGATTACTCCTGTTGCTTTCTCCAAAGCCTTCGAATTTGATATGTGGGTAGCTTTGGCTTCCAGCTTTATGCTTTTGCTATTCGTACTTCCGACCAAGGCCTTGGAACGTTGGGGTGGCATTGCAATGCTGCTTTCCTACAGTGCTTATTTGTGGTACATTCTCTAAAACGCGTGAAAAGCACAGTCTAACTGTGTTGCAACTTCGATTGCTTGCTCGACGTACGCTTAGTACGCCTTCGCGGCACAATCTTGTTGCGCCTTGTTATCCAGCACTTTTGACGCGTTTAAAAAGTTGAGATATGATTTAAAGTTAGATATAGATTATGGAGGCATTTATGCTTAGAACAATACTCGCTTATAATTTTTCTCCAGAACGCTTACAAATCTTAAAGATGGTAGCACTTTTGTGCAAGGCGCAGGTAAAAGCTGTTACCCGTGAAGATATGTTGCAACCTGTAGGCTATCTTGCTGGCGTAAAAGGCATTGAACCTGTTGAAGAAAAGTATTCTGGTGACGAAGCCACAGAAGAAATGATTTTCCTGTGTGGATTTGACAGACCTACTTTAGATAAACTGCTGGTGGCAATAAGAAAAAGCAAGCTGCAACGCATTGAACTTAAAGCAATGCTCACTCAACACAACGCTGCTTGGAGTGGCTTGGAGCTTATAAAAGAGATTGCTGAAGAACATAAATATATGAAAAAGAGTGGGGGAAAACCGATGCCTGAGGAACACTCTTCCACAAAAGCATAAATTTATGGTACAATAACTAAGATATTAAAATTTTCGGAGGTATGAAAATGGCTAAAGATAGTTCCTTTGACGTTGTTTCTCAAGTAGATATGCAAGAAATGGATAACTGCGTTAACCAAGTTAGAAAAGAAATCGACCAACGCTACGACTTCCGTGGTTCCAATGCAACCATTGAATTAGGCGAAAAAGAAATTAAAATTGCAGCTGAAGACGAATATAAATTGGGTGCAATCATCGATATGCTGCGCCAAAAAATGGCTAAACGCGGCGTACCCCTGCGTGCAGTAGTTCCTGGTAAAATTGAACCGGCAGCTAAAAACACCGTTCGTCAACAATGCGAAATTCAACAAGGCATTTCTAAAGAAAATGGCAAAAAAATTGTTGCTGCCATCAAAGCAACTAAATTGAAAGTTACTGCGCAAATTCAAGACGACCAAGTGCGTGTTTCCGGTGCGAAAAAAGATGACCTGCAAGCAGTTATTCAAATGCTGAAAGCGGGAGACTATGGTGTAGACTTACAATTCATAAACATGCGTTAAAAATTTGTTATAAGCACCGTTATGCTTTGTCACAGCTTGCTTATTTGCTCGACGTACGTTTAGTACGCCTTCGCTTCATAAGTTGCGCTGTTTCGCGCTTTCCGGCACTTCTAACAAATTTTGCTAACTTCGTTCAAGAGATTTCTGTTTCCTGAAGGAGTTGAATAAAATGGCTAAAAAACCTAAATACGACGTTGAACAATTCGATGAAGCGCAAATTAATGACCGTGCGCTCGTTGAATACGAAAAAGAATATAGCGAAAGAGGTTTGAAAGATAAAATTGCCAAATACGGCAAGGTTATCGGTGCAGAAATTTTGTACAAGGCTTTACAGCTGTGGTATGTTCTGCAAAGGGACGACGTTCCTGCTGGCACCAAGGCTATCGTTATGGGAGCACTTGGCTACCTTATCGCACCCTTGGACTTTTTACCGGACCTTACTCCCATTCTTGGTTATTCCGATGACTTGGTGGCAATTGCTTTTGCTTTAGTAAAAGTGCAGATTTACGTTGATGAAGACGTAAAGATGAAGTCCAAGCTGATGCTTTCCAAAATTTTCAGCGACGAAACAATTTCCGCTTTAGATTAACAACTAAAAATAAAAGACCGTACTCCAATTTGAAAAAATCATTTTGGAATACGGCCTTAATTTTTTGGGGAGTTGTTTTGAAAAGCTAGGAGTTATTTCCAAGTACTTTCTAAATATTTACAGCACTTGTCAATTTCGGGAAGGTTCAGTTCTTCTGCCTTACCACTATCGCAAGCCTTCGCAATGGCAGGGTCAATGGGGAGCTGCGCCAAAACTTTTAAGCCGTAGGCAGCAGCAATTTCTTCCAAGTGGCTTTCGCCAAAAATTTTATAGTTCTTGCCGTTATCGGGGCAGTGGAAGTAGGAATAGTTTTCTACCAAACCGAGGATAGGTACGTTCATCATTTGCGCCATCTTAACTGCTTTGGCAACAATCATGGAAACCAGTTCTTGAGGAGAGGTTACAATGATAATGCCATCAACGGGCAGGGATTGGAACACGGTCAAAGGAACGTCGCCAGTTCCGGGAGGCATATCCACGAACATAAAGTCAATGTCAGTCCACACAACATCTGTCCAGAATTGCTTAACCATGTTGGCAATCATGGGACCACGCCAAACAACAGGGTCAGATTCGTTGGGCAGGAACATATTGGCGCTGATAATTTCAATACCGTTAGCAGAGGTCAGGGGCATAATGCCAATCTCATTACCGCCAGCTTTTTGCCCGCCCAAACCAAAAGCTTTGGGAATGGAAGGACCAGTTACGTCAGCATCGAGGATGGCAGTGTGGTGACCACGACGTTTCATGGAAGCAGCCATCAGGGAAGTTACGAGGGATTTACCTACACCGCCCTTACCGCTGACAATACCGATAACTTTCTTTACGCTGCTCATGGGGTTGAGGTGAGCAGTAAAATCTACAGGCTCGTGCTTGCCTGCGTGTTCACAGCCTTCACAGCTACTGCGACCGCAGGAAGTATTAGAGCATTGTTTTTCTTCATTAGACATTTATTATGCCTCCTTTTTAGCGATAGCTTTCCAGATGAAGCCCAGTAGGATACCACTAAAGCAAGGTGTAATCCAGCCAAAGCCGATATCGTACATGGGAATGATAGAAGACAGAAATGCGTTGGCAGCACCAGTATCAATGCCAGCAGCGCGTAAGCCATCAAAAATTGCAAAGATAGTAGTTAAAATCAAGCAGGGACGGAAAATATATTTATCACGTTTGAAAATGTCCTTGCCTACGTTCAAGATAACCAAGGCGATGGTGATGGGGTACAGCATACAGAGTACAGGGATGGAGAAACTGATGATGTTACTCAAACCTACATTAGATACGCAGAAGCTGAACAGGCAAACTGCAGCAACAAATTTTTGGTAAGAAATTTTGCCACCACTCAATTTATTGAAGTAGTCAGGAATTGCAGTGGAAAGACCAATGCTGGTAGTGATGCAGGCGAAGAAAATAATCAGAGCCAACACAATTTTACCGAAGTTACCAAAATAATGAATGGTAATTTTATTCAGCAGTTGACCACCGCTAGCAACAAGACCGGTTACGCTCACGCTAGTTGCGCCTGCGTAAGCAAGGGCACCGTAAACTGCTGCCAAGCAAATTGCCGCAATAATACCTGCATAGATGCAGATGGTGGTAAGCTGTTTCAAGCCTTTAACGCCTTTGGACTCGATAGCGTTAATGGTTGCCGCGCCAAAGAGCATGGAGCAGAGCAAGTCCATGGTGTTGTAGCCTTCAATGAAACCTTTGAAGAAGGGAAGGCTTGCGTAAGCCTCTTGCGCAGGTTGAGGATTGCCCATGGGATTCAGAATTGCACAGCCAATCAACGCAGCCAAGCAAATCAAAAGCATGGGAGCCATTACTTTACCAATGCGGTCGATAATTGTAGAAGGGTTAACAGCAAAGTAATAGGTCAGCGCAAAAAAGAAGGCGGAGTAAATAGCCAAACCCATATCGTGCATACCTGCAGGAAGCAGTGCCATAATACCAGTATCATAGGAAACTGCCGCAGTACGAGGAATAGCAAAGAAAGGACCAATGGTTAATGCGCAGAGAATGGTAACTGTTTTGCCGTACATGGGGGAGACAGGCTCTGCCATCATATCAGGATTATCAAAGCTGTTAATTGCCATAGCCAAGATACCTAAGAGAGGGAAGCCTACGCCACTAAAGCAGAAGCCTAAAGTCGCCAAGAGCAAATTGTCACCTGCCTGTTGACCAAGCACAGGCGGGAAAATAAGGTTGCCTGCACCAAAAAAGAAAGAAAACAGCATTAAGCCAATGGGGATAACGAGGGATAAGCTAATTTTTGGTTGCTCCATAAAATGCAACCTCCTTTATGTAAAATGTTAAGAACAAAATAAAAGCCTTCCGCCTTTTGGAGAAAGGAAAGAAATATTTGCACGTTAATTATATCATTTTCAGAAAATAATGGAAAGTTCTTAACAAAATAAAAGCCCCGCATGCGCGAGGCTAGGTAGCAAAATTATTTTGCAGGTTCTTCCAATTGGGAAGTGCAATGAGGGCAACGGGTTGCATCGTCTGCGATAACGGATTTGCAGTACGGGCATTTACGCGGATCCGGAGCAGGCGGTTTTTCAGGCATCAGTTTATTGATTTGGCGAACCATTACGAATACAACGAATGCCATAATAGCAAAGTCAAGTACAGTATTAAGGAAGGAACCATAAGCGATTACAGGAGCACCTGCTTTTTTAGCTGCTTCCAAAGTAGCGTAATCTTGACCATTCAAACTAATAAAGAGATTGGTAAAATCTACCTTACCCATAAGCATGCCCAAAGGAGGCATAACAACATTGGATACTAAGGAAGAAACAATTTTACCGAAAGCACCACCGATGATAACGCCGACTGCTAAGTCAACTACATTACCACGCATGGCAAATTTTTTAAATTCATCAAAAAAGGACATCTTTAATCCCCCCTACTAAAATTCATACTAAGAATATTCTTCCTGCTTTTGAAATTTCCTGCTTCTTGACGGAAAACTATTCCTATCATATAATTATAAGGAACTTTAACCTCTTGCGGTGACTTCATCGCAAGGATTTCAAAATAAATTATTGGAGGTCACACCCATGGCAATTAGAGAAGACTTAGTAGTTCCTGGCGAAGGCGAGGAAAATTTTGTCGTTAATCAAAACCCCCGCGTTGTAACCATTCCGTTTTCTCCGTTGGAAATCCGTATGGAAAAAGAAAAACCGGAAGTGTTTGCACGCTTGCAAGTATTGAAAGAAATGGTTGGCGAAGAAACCTTTAAACGTTTGGTAAGCAGAATCCATAACATCAACTACGCTGCTCCGCGTATTTTGATTGTTGCTAACAGCGAATTGCATCGCACTAACATTGAACGTGAACTGCTTCCTGCAATCGCAAAAGCTTTCGAAGTTGACAACATCCGCGTTGTAACTCAAGGCTAAAATTTTCTAAAAAAGGTATTGACATTTATCTGAACATCAAGTAAAATACTTTATGTTGCTACGGTTTAGATGTTAGTAACTACGGGGATTGGCGCAGTTTGGTAGCGCGCTTGTTTCGGGTACAAGAGGCCGTGAGTTCGAATCTCGCATCCCCGACCATTGAAAATTAAGGACTACGAAAGTAGTCCTTTTTTGTTTCTCTAAATGGTTTGCTTAAAACCATACAATATTGTATAATAATATAGTCTGTAGTTTAATGGGCTTCTTGTTTTACAGAGGCTTTAAGATATTGAGGAGGTTGCGAGATGTCTGTATTTGATGTGTTACAAGAACGTGGATTTATTAAACAATTGTCCCACGAAGAAGAAATTAAAGAACTTTTAGCTAATGAGAAAGTTACTTTTTATATTGGCTTTGACCCCACCGCTGACAGCCTGCACGTTGGTCACTTCATCGCTTTGATGTTGATGAGCCACATGCAAAAAGCTGGTCACCGTCCCATCTGCCTGTTGGGTGGCGGTACCGGTATGGTAGGCGACCCCAGTGGTAAAGACGATATGCGCAAAATGCTTACTCCGGAATTCATTGCGCACAACATCGCTTGCTTCAAAAAACAAATGAGCCGCTTCATTGATTTTGCTGATGATAAAGCTATCATGGTAAACAATGCTGATTGGCTGATGGATTTGAACTATATCCAACTGCTCCGCGAAGTTGGCGTGCATTTCTCCGTAAACCGTATGCTTGCTGCTGAATGCTTCAAGAAACGTTTGGAAAAAGGTATGACCTTCTTTGAATTTAACTATATGATTATGCAAGGCTATGACTTCTGGCATTTGTTCAAACACCACAATTGCGTTATGGAATTGGGTGGCGATGACCAATGGTCCAACATGCTTGCTGGCGTAGAACTTATCCGTCGTAAAGAACAAAAACCGGCATTCTGCATGACCTGCAAATTACTCACCACTAGCGATGGCCGCAAAATGGGTAAAACCGAAAAAGGCGCTTTGTGGCTTGACCCGGAAAAAACTTCTCCCTACGACTTCTACCAATACTGGCGTAACGTTGGCGATAGCGATGTTGAAAACTGCTTGAGCCTGTTGACCTTCTTGCCCATGGACGAAGTTCGTCGTCTTGGCGCATTGAAAGACGCTGAAATCAACACTGCTAAAAAAGTTCTTGCTTTCGAAGTTACCAAATTGGTTCACGGCGAAGAAGAAGCTCTTAAAGCACAACAAGCTGCAGAAGCACTCTTTGGTGGCGGCGGTAACATGGAAAACGTTCCGACCATCGAAATTTCTGCTGAAGATAAAACTGCAAAAATCATTGACGTTCTGACTGCCAACAAAGTATTCAGTAGCAAACGCGAAGCTCGTCAAATGATTGCTCAAGGCGGTCTGTATTTGCAAGATACTGCTGTAACCGACCCTGAAGCTTTCTTGGCAGAAGATATGTTTGATGCAGAAGGCAGCCTTTTGATTCGCAAAGGCAAGAAAAAATATTTCCGTTTAGTAGTTAAATAAGATGGAAAAAGAAAGTTTGTCTTTGAAATTAATTTTGCCCATAGCTTTAATGCTGTTCTCCTTCTTCTTTGGCGCTGGTAACTTTATTTTCCCGCCCATCTTAGGACAGCAGGCAGGCGACAATATGCTTGCAGCTATCATCGGCTTTTGTATCAGTGGCGTAGGCTTACCTTTGACTGGTGTTATTGCTATGGCGCTTACTCGCGGCGATAACCCGGAAACTATGGTTAATCCAGTGCATCCCCTCTACGCAAAGGCGCTGATTATCATTACCTCTTTGACCATCGGGCCTTTCTTTGCTATTCCCCGTACCGCGGCAGTATCCTTTGATACTGGCATCTTGGCGTTTATCCCTAACGGTTGGGAAAGCAATGCGCTGATGATTTACTCTTTCCTGTTCTTTGCTGTAACCTATTTCTTGTCTGTAAATCCTTCTAAGATTATTGACAACATCGGTAAAATTCTTACTCCTATGCTGCTTGTGTGCTTGGGTATTTTGATTACCTTCGTTATCTTTAGTCCCATGGGTGCTGTGCAACCTGCTCATGGTGATTATGCAAGCATTCCTTTCTTTAAAGGTTTCCAAGAAGGTTACAACACTATGGACCTTTTGGCATCTTTGCTCTTTGGCGCGGCTACCATTAACGCTATCGAAGCAAAGGGCGTTTTAAATCAAAAGGTTCTCACTAAAATGTGCATCTATTCCGGCATTATCGCTGCTTTGTTCCTTGCGGTAATTTACGGTTCCTTAACTTACATGGGCGCATCCAGTGTGTCCTTGATGGGTTTGATGGGTAATGGTGGACAACTTTTGAGCAACATTACCATTCATTACTTTGGCTGGTACGGTAAAGTAATTTTAGCGTTGATTATTTTCTTCGCTTGTCTTACTACTAGTATTGGCGTTACCAGTTCTGTTTCTGGTTACTTCAACGTTGTATTTAAGGAAAGAATTCAGTACGACCGTTACGTTGCTGCAATCTGCTTGTTCAGCTTTGTAGTTTCTAACGTAGGCTTGAGCAAGCTGATTCAATTTGCAATTCCCGTGCTGTGCATCTTGTATCCTATTACCATCGTTATTGTTCTGCTGAACTTGGGTAATGCAATTTTCCATCGTGACCCGAAAATTTATCGTCCCTGTATGTTTTTCACTACCATCTTCGCAATCTTCGACGGTTTGCGTGCAAGCGGTACTGACATCGGTTTTGTAGGTGAGCTTTTGAGCACTTACATTCCGTTGTATAATATTGGCTTCGGTTGGATTACGCCGTGTCTTGTTGGTATCATTGTTGGTATGATTTGGAAGGCGACTGCAAAAAAATAAAATTAAACCTCCTGATTTTACGATGTAAAACAGGAGGTTGTTTTATTTTTTGGCGCCTTGTAATCCAGCACTTCTGACACGTTTGTGAGGTTAGACTATTTCAGAAGTTCGTTTATTAAGTTTTCGTCAGGAGTTGTGTAGTAAGTGCTCTGATTCGTGAAGATGACAAACCCCGGCTTACTCCCACTAGGTTTCTTCACGTAGCGACGTTTGGTGCAGTCAACAGGAATGTTACTGCCGTTGCGTGCTTTGCTAAAGTAACCTGCAAGCTGACAGGCAATATCAATATCACGCTCGCTTGCTTCCGGCAGGGTAGTTTTCAAAATGACATGGCTTCCGGGAATATCCTTGGTGTGAAACCACAAATCATTAGGACCACCGATGGTAAAGGTTACGTAATCGTTCTGCTTGTTATTTTTACCAATATATAAATCAGAATCAGCACTTAATTTTATATGCAAGGGTTGGGATTTTTGCCAGCCTGCTTTATTTTTCTTTTTGCCAACTTCCTTGATAACACCTGCTGCAGTAAGCTCTTGGGTTATTTCTTCAATCTCGCTTTTAGTGGTGGCAGTTAAGAGGGAAGCTTCGATGCTGGCAAGGTAGGTGAGCATTTCTTGAGTTGCTTCCAGTTGTAACTGTACTTCCGTTTGCGCGCGCTTATATTTGTTGTAGCGTTTGTAATAGGCCTGTGCATTTTCAGTGGGGCTTAAAATGGGGGAGAGTGCTACGGTTACAGGCTCGCCATCATAAATGTTGATAAGGTCGGTGCTTTGCTGACCTTTTTTTATTTTGTAGATGTTTGCCATAATGGTATCTGCAAGCATGCGTTGGGCTTCTGCATCGTGAGCAGTGAGCAGGTCAGTTTCTAAAGCATCTACTTTTTTCGTAAGCTTGCTGATTTCCGCACTAACAATTTTTTGCAACTGCTCGTGTTGGGGAAGCTGGATAGGCTTCAAGCTCATGGCAAAGCAGATTGCTTCGTTGATGTTGGCAAACTCCTTTATCTGTATGCCTTGCTCCAAATTTTGGGGAGCCATGGGCAAAATAGTTTTAACTTGATTGGTACGATTAACCAGTGCATAAACAGGCTGTTCCTGTTCCATACCCTCCTGTAAATTTTCAATAGCCTTTGTCAAACGGGGAAGGCCGTGATATTCCAAACCAACCTTGTTGGGCAAAATATCTGCGGCGGTGAGCAGTTCGTTAGCAGTGAACTTACCAATGCCTGTGGTCACGTTGATGAGTGCCTTAGAAATATTTGCTGATGGAAGGCTACCGGCAGCTTCTGCAATTTCTTGGGCGGTAGTAGTAAGTAAGTTTAAGCCTGACTGTGGGGGCGGGGCAATGTACGGCTTGCCCGGTAAGATGATACGGTAACTACTTTGAGCAGCATTAACGTGTTTCAAGCTGTCTAAAATTACATCGTCTTGTACAAAAATAATGTTGCTGTTTTTACCAGTTAGTTCAAAAATAAGCTTCTTGGTAATAATCTTACTGCTCGCTCCCAGCAAATCTATTTCCATCGTAATTACACGGTCAAGTCCACTTTGGGTAATCTGGGCAATGCGACCTTCCTCCAAGTGTTTGCGCAAAAGCATACACAAAGTAGGGGGAACCTCCGGGTTTTCAGGAAGCTTCGTCGGAAAATACAAGGCAGGACTTCCTCCGCCCATATCTGCCAGCAAAGCTGTAGTGTCACGGTCACGACGAACCATCAGGAGCAAGCTGTTGGGAGTAGGCATAAAAATTTTATAAATTTTTCCACCTTCCAGTTGTTTTATCAAATTGTCCGTTACAAGTTTTAAGGTTAAGCCTTCGAGATTCATTGGGTACCTCGCTAAATTACGAATGTTTAAAGTTAACTGCAACTTCATTATAACGAAAAAGCACAAGAAAAACAAAGAAAAACGCTGAAAAAACGAAAAAAGTGTGATATAATTATGTGTCAAGATAAGCAGGTATAAAAGTACTTATCTATTGAATACAGTTCGTTGCGCGACACCAGTCGCCAGTTAGGAGGAAAACGTGTTAAAGAGCATGACCGGTTTTGGTCGCGGTCAATACGAAGACGAAAACTTTTCCGTCACCGTAGAAATGAAAACCGTGAACCATCGTTATAATGAGGTAGCAATTCGCTTGCCCCGTTTCTTGAATCCCTTGGAAGACAAAATCCGCAAAACTATTTTGAAAACTGTTAACCGTGGTCGTATTGATGTGTTCATCAACGCAGATTACACCACCAGCGAAAACTGCACCTTGAAAGTTGACAAGAACTTGGCTGCAGCCTACCACAAAGCTTTGCAAGAAGTTGGCGCTGCCATCGGACTTACTGAGCTGAACATCAACACTGCTCAAGAAGTAATGTACCTTTCCCGTTGCCAAGACGTTATCAATGTTAAAGAAGGCTTCTTCGATGTAGAAACTGTTTGGCCTAAAGTTGAGCAAGCTGTTAAAGAAGCTTTGGACAACTTGGTAGCTATGCGTGAAACTGAAGGCGGTAATATTTACGGCGACTTCATCTATCGCGCAGATTTGATCGCTGAAAAGCTTACTCAAATTGAAGCACGTTCTCCGATGGTTGTAGAAGAATATCAAGCTAAACTTAGCGACCGTTTGAACAACCTTTTGGCAGACCACAATATTACCGTTGAACCGGAACGCCTGCTCCAAGAAGTTGCTATCTTCGCAGACCGCGCAAGCATCACTGAAGAAATTGTTCGTCTGAAAAGCCACATTAAGCAATTCAAGAACATCATCAATTCTGACCAACCTGTTGGTCGTAAACTGGACTTCTTGATTCAAGAGTTCAACCGCGAAGCAAACACCATTGCTTCCAAAGCCAATGATTATACCTTGGCACAAATCGTAGTAGAAATTAAAGCTGAGATTGAAAAAATTCGTGAGCAAATTCAAAACATTGAATAAACACGGGAGGCTTTTATGGATATTAAATTAATCAACATCGGTTTTGGTAACATCGTTGCTGCTAACCGCATCATCTCTATCATCAGTCCGGAATCTGCACCCATTAAGCGCATTATCCAAGAAGCGCGCGACAAGGGTATGCTCATTGATGCAACCTATGGTCGTCGTACCCGTGCAGTTGTTGTAACCGATAGCGGTCACATCATTCTTTCTGCGGTACAACCTGAAACTGTTGCTAATCGTTTGATTCAAACTGACGACGAAGACGAAGAATAGGTGGTGGCTTGTGATGGAAAATCAAGTTAAACCTCAAGGTGTATTGCTGGTAGTTTCCGGTCCTTCCGGTGCAGGCAAGGGAACCATTTGCGGGATGTTGCGTAAAGAGTTGCCGGACTTGGGTTATTCCGTATCCGTTACCACTCGTCAGCCCCGTACTGGTGAAGTGAATGGAGTTAACTACTTCTTCAAAACCGTTGATGAAGTTAAAGAAATGATTGCTAATGACGAACTGCTGGAATACGCAGAGGTATACGGCAATTATTACGGCACTCCCCGTGCTTACGTTATGGAACAATTAAACGCAGGCAAGGACGTGCTTTTGGAAATTGATATCCAAGGTGCTTTGCAAATTAAAGAGCATTTCCCTGATGGGGTGTTTGTGTTTATCACACCGCCTTCTTTAGACGAATTGTGCGCACGCATTTATAAACGTGGAACTGATAGCGATGAGGTTATCCAACGTCGTATGGCATCTGCTGCCGACGAATTGACCTACGCTTCTAAATATGACTACATCATTGTCAACGATGTTGCTGAGAAAGCTACCCAAAAGGTTTTGACCGTTATGGAAGCAGAACGCTATCGTGTGGCAAGAACCTATTTCATCATCGATGAAATTTGCAAGCTGAAATTAGATTTAGAAAAATGTAAACCTAACTAAGATAAGGAGTGATATAAAATGTCTATGGTAGATCCTTCCATCGATTATTTGGCAGAAAAGGTGGATAGCAAATACACCTTGGTTATTTTGGCTGCTAAACGCGCTCGTGAATTGACTGTTCCCGGCGTTAATGCTAATGAAAAAGAAGTAAGCAGCGCTCTGAAAGAAATTTCTGTAGATACCATTACTTACGAACGTACTAAAAACGTATAAGTTTAGGAGGAAGCCATCGTGCTGAATGGTAAAAAAATCGTATTAGGTGTTACCGGCGGTATCGCCGTTTATAAAGCTGTAGATTTGGTTAGCCGTTTGCGTAAGCAAGGGGCAGAAGTGCGCGTTATTATGACCGAGCACGCTCAACAATTTGTAACTCCCTTGACCTTCAAAGAAATCAGCGGTAACAAGGTTGCTGTTTCCATGTGGGAAGCTAACCAAGAATTTAACGTTGAGCATATTGCTCTTGCTAATTGGGCAGATGCTTTCGTAGTTGCTCCTGCTACTGCAAATATTTTGGCTAAAATGGCTAATGGTATTGCAGATGATTTGCTCTCTACTACCTTGTTGGCAGCGCAAGCACCCATCATCGTGTGCCCTGCCATGAATACCGGTATGTACCAAAATCCGATTACTCAGGAAAACATTGCTAAGCTTGAGGCGCACGGCGTAACTGTAATGCCTCCGGCAGTTGGCTATTTGGCTTGCGGCGTAAGTGGCCCCGGCCGTTTACCTGAACCTCAGCAGATTGTAGAATTTATTGATGCTTTCTTTGCTAAAAAAGATGGTGACATGGTTGGTTTGAAAGTTCTCGTTACCGCAGCAGGTACTCGTGAACCCATTGACCCTGTCCGCTTCGTAGGCAATCGTTCCTCTGGCAAAATGGGTTATGCCATTGCGCAAATGGCAGCTCAACGTGGCGCAGAAGTTCTTTTGGTAACTGGTCCTTCTGCATTGGCAATTCCTCCCAATGTTAAAGGCGTGAAGGTAGAAACCACTCACGAAATGTTGGAAGCTGTTATGGCAGCTTACGACGAAATGGACGTAGTAATTAAGGCAGCTGCTGTAGCTGACTACCGTCCCCGCGACGTAGCTGACCAAAAAATTAAAAAGAAAACTGACGATGCCTTGACCGTCGTTATGGATAAAAACCCGGACATTCTGAAAGAATTGGGGGCACGCAAAGCTCATCAAGTATTGGTAGGCTTCGCTGCTGAAACCCAAAACCTTTTGGACAATGCCCGCGAAAAAATTATCAAGAAAAATCTTGATATGATTGTTGCTAACGACGTAACCGCAGCGGGAGCAGGCTTCAACACTGATACTAACATCGTAAAATTCCTGTATCCCAGTGGCGAAGTTCGTTCCTTGGAACAAATGGCTAAGACTGAAGTTGCTAATTTGCTCCTTGATGCAGTTATGGAACTGAAGGCAAACAAATAAGATAAAAATTTTGTAGAAAGTATGTAAATTTCTTTACATATCTATTGCAAAGTTAAAAAATATACCTTATAATTAGGTACGTTAATTTTAAAATTACTCATCAAGAGCGGTGGAGGGAATGGCCCTGTGAAACCGCAGCAACCCTTGCAGAGTGATGTCTGCAAAAAGGTGCTAAATCCTGCGTGTAACGTAAGATGAGAATGCTTCATAAATTATGTAGTTTGTGGCGTTCTCGTTAGAGAACGCCTTTTATTTTTTGGCAAGCATTGTATTTAAATTTTGTAGAACTAAGGAGGATACTAGAATGAGAAAATTATTTACTTCTGAATCCGTAACTGAAGGTCATCCCGATAAGATTGCTGACCAAATTTCCGATTCCGTATTAGATGCCATTTTAGCACAAGACCCCAAAGGTCGTGTTGCTTGTGAAACTGTTGTAACTACCGGACAAATCCATGTTGTTGGTGAAATTTCTACCACCTGCTATGTTGACATTGCTAGCATTGCCCGCAATGCTGTTATTGAAATTGGCTATGACCGTGCAAAATATGGCTTTGACGGTAACACCTGTGGCGTGCTCATTTCCATTGACGAACAATCTCCCGACATTGCTATGGGCGTTGACAAAGCTTTGGAAGCAAAAGAAGGTAACGCTGCAGAAGAAGAAACTGGTGCTGGCGACCAAGGTATGATGTTCGGTTATGCAACTAATGAAACCGAAACCTTGATGCCCATGCCTGCATACTTGGCAAATAAATTGTCCTTGCGTTTAACCCAAGTTCGCAAAACTGGTGTACTGCCTTACCTGCGTCCGGACGGCAAAACTCAAGTAACCGTTGAGTATGTTGACGGCAAACCTGTTCGTATCGATGCTATCGTAATTTCTTCCCAACATGCTCCGGAAGTTGAAAACGAACAAATCCGTAAAGACATTATCGAACACGTAATCAACGCTGTTGTTCCTGCTGAAATGTTGGACGAAAATACTAAATACTACATCAATCCTACTGGTCGCTTTGTAATTGGCGGTCCTCAAGGCGATGCTGGCTTGACCGGTCGTAAAATTATCGTAGATACTTATGGTGGTATGGCTCGTCATGGCGGCGGTGCTTTCTCAGGTAAAGACCCCTCTAAAGTTGACCGCAGTGCAGCTTATGCAGCTCGTTACGTTGCGAAAAACGTTGTTGCTGCAGGCTTGGCAGATAAATGCGAAATCCAATTGGCTTATGCTATCGGCGTAGCTCAACCTGTATCCGTTCTGGTTGAAACCTTTGGCACTGCCAAAATCGATGAAGAAAAAATTGCAGAACTTGTTAAAAAGAACTTCTCTCTGAGTCCCAGCGGTATCATCAGAGAATTAGACCTGCTGCGTCCTATTTACAAACAAACAGCAGCTTATGGTCACTTTGGCAGAACTGACGTAGATCTGCCTTGGGAACACACTGATAAAGCAGCTGCTTTGAGAGAACAAGCTGGTCTGTAAGCGTAGTTCTTTGAATTGAGGGATAGGGGAAATAATGAGAGATTTGAAGGATTTGTTAGATTATCAAGAAGATAAAAATATTATGGCGCTGCTGCCCATCTTCGTATTCATCGTACTTTTTGTGGGCAGTGGCATCATTACCGGTGACTTTTACCTGATGCCTACTACTATGGCTTTCTTGGTAGCGTTATTTGTAGCTTTGCTGCAAAATAAAAAGTTTACTTTTGAAGAAAAACTTTGCGTAGCGGCAAGTGGTGCAGGCGATGTGAATATAATTACCATGTGCATCATCTACTTGTTGGCAGGCGTGTTCAGCGCAGTAGTAACTGCTGCTGGTGGCGTAACCAGCACTGTAAACTTTGCCCTTTCAATTATTCCGGTAGATTTTGCTGTGCCTGGCTTGTTCTTGATGGGTTGCTTCATTTCTTTGGCGATGGGTACCTCTTGTGGTACCATTGCTGCTTTGGCTCCCATTGCAGTAGATATCAGTGTGAAAACTGGTTATAATCCGGCAATGTGCATTGGTGCAGTTGTGTGCGGTGCAATGTTTGGTGATAACCTTTCTATGATTAGTGATACTACCATTGCGGCAGTACGTACTCAAGGTTGCGAAATGAGCGACAAGTTCAAGGCAAACTTTAAAATTGTTTTGCCTGCGGCTATTGCTACCGTAATTATTTTCTACGCTATTTCTAGTGGCAATGCTTACGTTGCAAACAGCGATTTGAAATACAACGTTATTCAAATCGTGCCCTACATGATGATTTTGGTAGGCGCGCTGTTTGGCGTAAACGTATTTGCTTTGCTGGGTGGTGGCACCATCGTATCCGTATTGGTTGGCTTGTACACCAATAGCTTTACTGCTGGCAATATCTTGGGCTTAACTGGCAAAGGCTTGTCCGGCATGTACGAAATTTCCATTATTGCTATCTTAGCGGCGTGCATCAGTACTCTGGTAAGAATGAATGGTGGTTTCAAATGGATTTTGGACAGCGTTCAAGGTAGAGTAGGTGGCTACAAAGGTGGTCAGTTTGGTATTGGTGCTCTCGTTTTGATGATGGACTTTGCAACTGCAAACAACACCATCGCAATCGTATTGGCAGCTCCTTTGGCAAAACAAATCGCGCGAACTTTTAAAATCTCTGCTAAACGCAGTGCTTCCCTTTTGGATACTTTCTCCTCTGTAGGCCAAGGCTTGATTCCTTATGGCGCGCAATTGCTTTCCGCAGCAGCGCTGTCCGGTCTTACTCCGTTGGTGATTATGCCGTACCTGTATTATCCTGTATTGATGCTGGTATGCGTAGTAGGTTATATCCTCATCAGTAAAGAGGGCGAATAAAATAAAAGTAAACCAGTAGTTACAAGTTGGAAATTTGTAGCTGCTGGTTTTTTTATTTGCTCTGGCAATTTTTACTGCGTGATGTTTGCATATTGAATACTTGCGGTGCATAAATGGTAAATTAAATAAAATAATGTGAAAATTGTTTACTGCTGTGATACAATGGGGATAACAATTTCATATTAGCTCGAATAATTATTAAACTATGGCAGAAGCTTTGACTAGCAAGGCTGCCATTGGGAAGGAGTAAATTATGATTACTGAACGCGAGATTTATTTAACTAACCCTGAGGAAAAAAGAAAAGTTGTGGAATTCTTGGAATCTTTCCAGCTGACTTTTACTGGTAATATTGACTATACCATGGGACTTTATGATGATGACGAACTTATCGGTACTGGTTCCTTGGGTGGACGTGTAATGAGGGATATTGCTATTAAACTTGCTTATCAAGGCAAAGGCTTGACTCGTCGTATTATCCGTAACCTGCAAATTGAATCCTATCGTCGTGGTGTAACTGGTAACCAAGTTTATACCAAGCCGAAAAATGTAGACGTTTTCCAACATGTTGGCTTTAAAAAAGTTGCTGTTGCTAAACCTTATGCAGCACTTCTGGAATCTGGTACTAATACTTTGGACGAATACCTTGACCGTGTAGGTCGCATCTTGGGCGCAGGTAATGGTAAAAAACGTTCTGCAATCATTATGAACTGCAATCCCTTTACTTTAGGACATCGTGCTGTAATTGAAGAAGCTGCTCGTAACAGTGACGAAGTAATTATTTTTGCAGTGCAAGAAGACCGTTCCGCTATCCCGTTCTCTGACCGTTTCGCTCTGATGAAACAAGGCGTTAGAGATTTGCGCAACGTTGTCGTAATCAGTGGTGGTGACTACATCGTTTCTAACGCAACTTTCCCCACTTACTTCATCAAAGGTACTGACGAATTGGCAGCGCAAACTCATTTGGACGCGATGATTTTTGCACAACGCATTGCTCCTGAACTGAACATTACTGCTCGTTACGTTGGTGAAGAACCTAACGATAAAACTACCATGGCGTACAACCAAGCAATGAGCGAAATTCTGCCGGAAAATGGTATCGAACTTTACATCATTCCTAGAAAAGAAATCAATGGCGAAGTTATCAGTGCTTCCAAAGTACGCAGGGCTGTACTTGCAGGTGACTGGGACGCTGTTGCTTCCATGGTTCCCGAAAGCACCTTAGTATACCTGCAAAGTGAAAAGGGCAACGAAATTATTAAACGTATCGAATTGATGGAAACTATTAAAGGTGGTATCCGCTAATTTGTAAAAGTATCATATATGGAAAAAGACTCTGGAATTTTCCAGAGTCTTTTTCATTGGTGATCCAGGAGGGATTCGAACCCCCGACCCACGGCTTAGAAGAAAAGCTGAGAACTTTTAACACTTCGCGGGTGATTATAAGTAAATTTTCCCAATTCCGTTACATTTAATGTAATTAGCAATCTCGGTTCTGGAAACATTAGTGTTTTACTGCGAAACTAATCCTAAAGTGCTGTCGAACCTTGTATTTTAGTGTCGAATATTACCAAAAATGAAGGAAATATAATTTTAATTATTATACTACAACCTAGTAATAAATAAAAAGTCTTTTCTTAGTTTCTCCTCCTTACCTTTTTTTATTTTAACTTCACCCGTATAAACACTGTCACATTCATTTTTATAGTTTAGATTGTAATGCTTTATAACTGTTTCGAAAAATTCAAATATTGCACTATTTTTATAGAACACTTTTGAAGCTTTAATCAATCCTTGTTCTTTTAGTTTTTCTACCATAATATTAACATTTGACTCTTTTTTAAACCCACAATAACCCATATTGGAATATTTCTCATAATAATCTTTCTTTAATATGGGATTGTTTGTATCATCAGTGCAATTTTTCGTGTGTTTAGCTATAGCAATACATTCAAAAAAGTCTTCCCATTTTTTCTTATCTTTGTCGCCAAACAAAGATATTTTTTCTGCTTCATTTTTAGCAAACCATGACAATATAACTTTATCATATGTATCAAAATAAGTTAAATTATCATAATAACGTTTTGAAATAACTTTAATCCCTTTATAACCGGCTGTTTTTATAACGGCATTTTTTTCCGCAGCGCCAGAAATATATTCCATATATCTTTCAATCGAAAAAGGAAAAGTTAGTTGAGCCTGTTTGTCTACCACTGCTTTTTCATAAAGATATAGTAATCTCAGTTTTTGTTCAATTACAGATAGGTTAAGATTATGAACAAGAATCTGACGGTCTACTGTGCAATAATAAGGAATATCGAATCTTTTTATAAGTTCTATTTGTTTATATAGTGATTCTACTCTAGTAAACGAATCAATGATTTTTATTTTTTCGTCTAGCAAATGTTTTTGATAATCTAAATCATTTTGGTTTGTAGATTTCAAATATACATTTATCGGGTTTTTACTAACTCTTAATCTACCAACCATTTGTTTTATTTCTGCTTCATCAAAGAAAGAATCAATGACAACATTAGTAACCTTTCTTTTACCCTCTGTCGTAATATTTATGCCTCTATCAAGTAGCATAGTTGTAAATACAACATCTTCATCAAATGTTTCGTAAGCAACAATCTGACTATAAGCATCATAGTTTTCTCGTTCTTTTCTATTTATAAAAACTGCTTTCCTGTCTGTTCCTTCCCATATGTTATTCAGACAATCAGCAAAATTCTTGCCATCTTCCGATCTTTTTACGAAGCATAAAAACTTCTGATCTTCTGTTTCATCGATAAGGTCTTTAATTAAATCCCAATCTTCAAAAACATAAAAATTATGATTATCGTAATTTTGAGGGAAGTAATAATACCATGGGTTGAAATCGTTATCAGCCATATAGTCAGGCTTTATTTGTTTAAATAAAGCTTTTTCTTTTCCGTACAGTATGGGGAAAACCGAATCCATTGTGGCACTCATATATATTCGTTTAGTAGATTTACAATTTTCTTTGATAAAAGACATGAGCTGGTCTAATATGTATCCTACATTACCATTAAACTCTGCATCAGAAACAAAAAAATCACATTCATCAAAAACAATATAATCTATATTCCTGATTTTATGAAAAGTTTTTAAACCATTCAATCTTCTCAAATGACCCAATGCTGATTGATATGACATAATAAACACATTTCCATACTCTAAATAATTCTCATTATTTAAAGAACAAACGCCTCTTGCTTGGTCAAAAAGGGCTAAATCTATTCTACGTTCATTAATTTCATTTTTAAATAATTTTTGTTGTTGAGTATTTAAAGCTACTCTATTAACTAAGTATAAAACATTACACCGTTTATCATCAGCAGCTTTTACAATTTTCTTCAATATGAATGTATTTTTACCTTTACCAGTTCCAGCATGCAAAAATACAGGGTGTAAATCATCCCATTGCTTATATTCATCACCAATCAATTCAGTAACATAACCATGTTTGTCACTGGTTTTGAAATTAATATTGTATGCTCTGCTTGGTTCTGTCAGAGAATATTCTACATCCGTACATTCATTATTTTCCTCATACATAAATCTCAAACCCCTTTCAAACATTACGTGTTAAATCCATAATGTTCTAATCATATACTTTGATAATTCTATAGTAAAAATTGTTTATCCTGCTTGAAAGGGAATTTGTATTTGTAAGTAAGGAGATAAAAGAGGTTAAGTTTTTTCATATTTACGACCATATAAATAAAAATACAGACTGATTACTAGTACGAAACTAATAATTAGTCTGTCTTTTGTTTTAAAAGCTGTGATAATAAAGCAACACTAAATAAGAATACTTATGCCATTGTTTGAAGTGCATTATCTTTGAAGGATTTTATTTTAACAATCAAATCTTCTCGTTGTTCCGGCTCGAATAGGGTAATGAACTTAGTAGGTTTATCGAACGGAGGCTTCTGGAAGGTTGCTCCAATATTATCAATATATCCGTTGGTTTCAATATAATTGATAATCCTTCTTACAAATTCAATTTGACTGGAGCTTAAAGATTCGTTGTTGATGAAGTCAGAAAAAATGTTCATCGTAGCTTCATGGTCTAGTTTAGCAATCTTACGAACTAAAATTCCTAATGGAGTATCACCAAATTCACGTTTGTAATCATCTTTGCTGCCTAATTCAACAGTTAGAATTCTTTCAAGTTCCTCAAACTCACCAACATACAACGGAAGATTGCGTTGTAATTTGTAAATAGCTATAGTAGTATTTTTATTTTCCTCTATGTATCTATTTACTTTTAATTTGTAATCTTCAAAGTCATCTCCTGTTTCAATGTCGTTACCTTCGGTTTCACTAATTACAGGATCATCAAGAATTGTAAATACCGGTTCCTTGCCAGGTTGGACTATGAACTGTATAAGCTCTCTTAATTCTTTACGTGTGTTTTCAAAAAGCAATATATTATTAGCATCCCAATACTCATCCTCATGCTGCCATGGAGCTTCTCATCAATAGCTATAACTGGCAGAATCCACTTCGTTCTGTTGGAGTAAGAGCCATAGATCTCGTTACAGAAAACAGCTATATGGAGCTATCGCTATTTGACGATAATGAAAAGGTCATTCAGCAAGAAAATCTCGCTCATACCATAGATATCTTGCGACAACGGTTTGGACACGATGCTATTTTACGTGCCTCATGCCTTCTAGATTCATCTCTGACGGGTTTCAATTCCAAAGAGGAGCATACTATCCACCCTGTTTCTTATTTCCGCTAGGAAGTGATTTTTATGCCAAAAATTAAACTTGATATAGTTGTCAGACACACTCCTGATGGCAAATGCGTCCCCATAAAGATTTTATGGGAAGATGGTAGGCAGTTCCATATCGACAGAGTGTTAGAAATAAGAAAAGCCGCCGCACTCAAGTGCGGCGGTGTAGGTGTTCGTTACATCTGCAAAATCTGTAACAAGGAAGTAGCTATTTTTGACGAAGAAGGTCATTGGTTTTTAGAAAAGTAATGGTAAAGCACAAAATACCCCACCACGCTATGCGAGGTGGGGTATTATTTGTTAGCGTTTTGTCTCAGTCTTTTTATATTTCGCAATATCAGCTTTAACAAGAGCTTCTGCTAAAGCTTTTCTAATTTTGGCTTTGTCATTACTCAACACATTTGCATTGTACAATAATACCAACAAGCCTGCCATTGTGATGATGGGGTGTTCCTGAACACCCCAATAGCCAACGTCATTAGTACCGCAGAGTTCAGCCATATATTCTGCTAAATACTCTTTGGATTCGTATTCATCTAAAAGGTATTCAACGATATGCCTTACGGCAATCATTCCTTCTGGAGTAAACTCAATGTCATCAGACAGGTCAACATTGAAATAGGGGAAACTTTTAATCATTTTAAGCACTTCCTTAAATTATATTTACGATTCATGGAATCGTATTACTCTTATGTAACTAACGTTGTAAATTCCTACATTTTGAGACCAAGACATTGACCGAGTGTGCGGCGTGTTATTTTATATATATAGGGAAAATCACATCACTCAAAATATCACAAGCAATTTCTATACCTTATTCAGTTATTTCGTAGTAGTTGTTTGCGTCATAACGACTTTTGATACGACTAAAACCTCTTGCCTCTAACACCTTATTTATATCAGCTTTAAGGTCAAGCAAAGCTTTCTTGTTTAGTTGGATCTTTAACCCATTGTCCTTACGAACAGAATTAATCACATAATGAGCATGTAGATTGTAGGTGTTAGCATGTACTGCATACACGAGCTGCGTGTTAGTATGCTTAAAAATCACATGTGCTACTTCTCTGAACATCGAACTTGCATTGCGATAATGCTCATATTCGTATTCTTCTTCTATAGGCGGCTCGATTTTATATTCGTACCCGTCTAGTGATAAAATAATTTGTTCGTACTCACTACCATTCATATTATTGAATATGACCTTAGTAAGTAGCATATCTTCAAGCGTGCTAAAGGGGGTTACATACAAGTATCCGGAATCAATGATAAGTTCATTATGTCCCAAATCGTCGAATATGTAATCAATCATACCTTTCAACGTGTATTGTTTTCCTGATACAACAACAAATACCGACAAATCACTTACCTCCCAATCAACGAAGCCAAGCAGGATTTCTTAGCTTCAGAATATTCACGTCCAATTTCATATACTCTTTTTATAGACTCTTCTTGGTAACCATCTCCAAAACGTTCAATCGTCTCGTTCAGACGTTGATTTAAATCATTGATTGTGTGAGAAAGCTTTTTAGCCTCTGGGGGCATTTGGTAAACCTTACCATGATTTATGAGCATTTCAATAGCATCTGTTTGGGTAATATTTGCCTCTTGTGCTATTTTCTTTAACTTATCCATAGATTTCTTTTTGAGCCTTATAGAAAGGCGTGAAGTCTTTTTTTCGTCATCAATACGGTTTCTATTGTCATATTTACAAATTGATTGTTTTTTTACTGTTTTAAAAAAATCTTCCATAAAAAGTCTCCTTTCTGTACAGATACATATCTTGATAAGTAAATCGTTAGATTTACTGCTGGCGTAGAATAATGGACGTCGTCAGACGGACTTTATTCAAGCATCTGTGTTACTCAATCAAATGGTGCTACCAACTCTACTACCATAATCGTACTCAATTACCTAGTTACTAATACCCATGCCTGCTTTACCAGCTCCTTTTCTAACCATATTTAAACTATTGTTATATTGTTATTAATTTTTTACATCAACTGGATTTTTATAACGTCATTTGAGGTGATTTTTTATTATAAATGTTAAACATAAAAATAAAGCTTTGAAAGTTTTTTCTTGCCTATGTAAGAAAATATTTGTTATAGAACGACAATATAATGCATCAACAGTCAAAGTCTTGATGTAAATGTAACAAATTATAATCGTATATTATCTTTATGAGAGTACTTGAAAGGAGTTTTAGTATGGATAACGATAAACCTGTATTTTATAATGCTAAAGAAGTTGCTGAAGTATATTTTGATGGTAAGATAAGCTATCGCCAGATATTGGCAATGACACGTAAAGGTACGATACCTGGATTCTATGAAGGTCGTTGTTATATTTATGAAAAAACAGCACTCGACCAATGGGTAAAAAACAGATTGACCAAGACAAATACAAAATCTTACACAAAATACAAATTAGATTAAAAAGCCAAAAGCATGTCTACGACGTGAGTAGACATGCTTTTTTATTTAAGAGGAGGATTGAATTATGAAAAAAGGCTATGGTTCTAAAAAGCAGATTGGAGAAAACAAATGGCAGCTTACAATTTCCCTAGGAGTTGGTTATGATGGCAAGCAAGTTAAAAAAAGCAGAATCATTACTGCTAAAAACGAAAAAGAAGCTGATAAACAACTTTATCTGTTTTATAACGAATACCAAAGTTTACCAAATGCAGTTTATGAAAATATCTCATTCTTTGATTTTACAAAACTCTGGTACAATCGTTACTGTGTAAAACTATCTCCAACCACAGCATTAAGATACAAAAGAATTTTAGAAGAACGAATTCTTCCTGCGTTTGGTAGTATCGAATTAAAAAAGATTACGGGAATAACCATCATCTCATTCATAGACTCTATATCTATTGAAGGTATGCGGTTAGATGGTAAAGAAGGGAGTCTTTCTACAAGGTCTTTGGAGATTATTTACAAACTTATAAAAAGCATTTTCAACAAAGCAGTAGAATGGAAATTTCTTGCATTTAATCCTTGTAATGATATTCCTAGAGAAGAAATACCTAGAGCGAAATCTAAACGACGTGAAATTTGGTCGATAGAAGAAGTTAATTTTTTCTTCAGTAATTTATACGCATTACCAGATACTCAGCGGTTTGTTAAATACAAATTGCTTGCAACGTTAGCTTGGACTACTGGTGCACGTAGAGGTGAATACACCGGAATAAAATGGTCAGACATAAGCTTTTATAGCAATACCATTGATATCAATAAATCATTGACTGATTTGCCAGGCAAAGAACTTTTTCTTAAAGATCCAAAAACAGAAGAATCTAACAGAATTGTAAGTTTTGATGACTATACCAAACACTTATTTTTACTTCACAAGCAAATACAGGATGAATATCTGCGTAACAATAATCTTGTTAATTATGATGATTTTGTATTTATTTCAACTTCAAGATTTGACGAAAAAACAAGACGAACCAAGCCAATATATCCTGACTCATTTTACAATTGGTTCACACGATACATTGGGCAAATAGGACTTCCTCATATTACAATACACGCATTTCGTCATATGGCATGCACCTATGCATTGATGGCTGGAACACCAATAAACTTAGTTCAAAACATGTTAGGACATGCAAATATAAAAACGACGGAAGGATACATTCACCGGGTACAAAACAAGGACAACCAATTTACGCAAAACTTGTCAGAAATGATAAAGAACACAAGACCTAATATTGAGGAACCTGTTAAATTAATCAGACCTATTAGCATTATTACAGAAACTACTCCTGAAACTAATCCCAACAACAAATTAATTAGACCCATATCAAAGATTATTCCCTAAATAAAAAAGAAAAGTTGAGATACCCTATGGTATCTCAACTTCTCTTAATAACCGTATTTTAATTTTTTATACGCTATGACTTTATGCGAAAACTCAACATAGTATCTAAATCTATATCTTCAAGCACACAAGGGATTTTACCTCGCTGCGTAGCTATCAATTTATAGACCCTCATACATGTTTTGATATGTCGCATAATTGCTTTTGAACGCCTTTTATAACCATAATGTTTTAAAAGTGAACGTAACTTAATACGCACATAGTCATTTCCATCAGCGTATAGTATTCTGATTCTAATATTTTTAAAGAACAAATCAAGGTCAGTAAAATCACTAGTATACTGTTGCAAATCAAACGAGCTACCCATAGCCTCAAAATCCTTTTGGATAATAGGAAATTCTTTATCAAGAATTGGTTTCTCGTAAAAATAACGCATCCAGTAATACACATCCAAAATGAACTTTCTTTTTTTATTAGCGTACTTAGGGGAGATGATGTATCTTTCTCCGTCCCAAATACGGTTTATCATTTTAGTTTCAGCTTTACATCCAAGTTCAAATCCACTTATTATTGCAGCAATATCTAATGCTGAATAGTAGTATTTGCTCAATGGTTATCACCTTTTATACCATTGCATTTGCGGCATAAAATTTGAAGGTTTTCGGGAACGCTGGTTCCACCTTCGTTCATGGGAATTATGTGGTCAACTTGGAAATAGACTTTGGAAGATGATTTCATTTTACAATTAGCACAACAATAATTACCGTCCTCATCCTTACTTTGTTCAAAAGCTTGTTGACGAAGTTCTTTTTCATATTCAGGATTAATTTCCCTGATTTTATCGAGTGGCAATTTTTCTAAAGATTTCTTGCCAGGAATTACGTTGTTAGCTTCTGGCTCAATGCCGTGAGCTATTTTCATTACTTCGATGTCCACTTGTTTTAAGAAATAGGTTTTTCTGGTGAAGAAGATTTTCATTATATTATCGTCAGTTGAGTTCCAAAGAGACTCAAGATATTCTGCTTTTTTGCGAGTACCCAAATCCTCGTCCCAGATATATTTAGCTATTGATGTTAAATCAAGTTTTTTTCTATCTACTTCATCAAACGTATAAAATTGTGGTGCAGCATCGTATTGTGCATAGTATTTTAATACGTTTATAACATCTCGTTTTTCATAGGGAGGAATCATTGTTCCACAGAAGAAAGTATCTCTGCATTGTTCTTCCATAGCTTCTAACAACTCATTAGGTAAATACTCATTTTCAGCCTTAAAGCTATCAAATAATTCAGGGAGAGATTCCATTAAATTTTTGTAAGCCTCTTGTGTGCTATCATAAACCATGACCTGATAAGCATGATCCATCCCGTTTTCTTCCAGATATGTAAACGCATACATGCCAATAGGTATTCTTTTTAAGAAGGGGATGTTTTCTAACTCGGATGTGTCTACAGCATCATCCAGAATTGTAGCAAATTCTTCGATTTTGGAGATTGCAATTAATCTTAAATCACGTTTGAATTTATCGTATTTAGTTTCTCGGAATTCATTGCTGCCATTAAATACACTTTCGGGACTAACCCAAGCAATGTTTTCATCCCAATTATCTATAAAAGACACAATATAGGCAGATTCAGTGCCACCAGCCAAAGTACCACGCAACGCTCTCCCAACCATTTGAGTCATCAAAATAGTGGAAACTGTAGGACGTGCAAGAAATACTGTTTGTGTTTGTGGCAAATCAACACCTTCAGTTAAAATATTTACGTTAATCAAAACTTGAAGATTTCCATTTCGATATTTTTCTAGCACCAATTCATTGTCCTTCGGACTTCTGTTTACACCAGTACCCATGTCTTTTATTGAAGAAACAACATAGTCAGCTTCAATACCAGCTTTCTTAAAAACTGTTTTAAGCTGAATCGCATGACCAACGTTTACTGCAAACAAAATGGTTTTTCTGTATTCGTGTTGCTTTGCTTTATAAGTTTCAACAATTAACTTATTACGAACCGCACTTTCTTCCATTTGCTTTGCAAGTTTTTCTGGTAATACGTCTAAATGTTGGATGCTCTCCCAAGCATCTACACCTAAATGCTGTCCATATTCTTGGTCAGTATAGTAACTTTCAAAAATAGGTCTAGCAAGTATTTGTTTGCTGATGAGTTCTTTTAAATCTACTTTATATGCAATACCTACATCTCCATGAGCAACAGTATTGTCTTTATAAAGACCATCAGTGAATATTTTGCCTAAAAGACCTTGTTCATCTTCAGCTGTTCTAAACGGAGTTGCGGTCAAACCTATTAATTTGACATTGGCTACCTTAGACTTAACGTGGTCAATGACCTTACGATAAGTTTTTGCAGTAGAGTGATGAGCTTCGTCTATAACAAAATAAACTTCATTTTCACCTTCTAACCACTTATCTATTCTATTAAGATTTCGTCCAAGACTATCCTTGCTTATAATCAGCAAATTGTCTTTAGGATCAATATCGATAGTGCTGTCATGATTAGATGAACCAGATACTATTCTAAAGCAAAAAGAGGAAATACTAGGGATTACTTCGGCATACGCAAACTTTTGAAAAGATTCAGCGGCTTGTTCCAGAAGCATTTGACGATGAGCAATCCAAAGGATCTTCTTTTTCGCATTTATTGCGTTTTTTAACAACCAAGTGGAAGCAGTATATGTTTTACCACCACCAGTAGGAAGAACTACTAAAGTGCTGAACGCTTTTTCCTTATTTATTCTATCCAAAGCTTCCATGGCACTTTTTTGATGATCATATGGAGTTCTGCTATTGACCCCATTTATAGGGATAATATCACCATTAGATTTTACTTCAATGAAATCTTGATATCCTTTTTCAATTGTAGTAGCCACAAAATACACCTCTTTAACTATATAAAATAAATTCTTTTTAAATTCAGTATAAAGGAATTTTCAACACCGAGATTACCTTTGATTATAGCACAGTTTCATGTTTAAGACATAAAATATCCCGGTAGCACGCTGGCTACCGGGATGTTTTATTTGGGGTTCACTTTTTCATTGATATAGTTGATTACTGATTGCTTAGGTATTTTCCATCTGTTTTTCAAACGAAATGAGCTAATTTCTTGTTTTCGAAAAAGGTCGTATGCTGCGTTCTTTCCTATACCAAGTATCTCCATTACATCTTCTACGCTTAGAACGTCACTGTATTCATTTAACATGATTATATCTCCCTTCATTTTACTATTACTAATTATGTTAAATGTTTTTAAATTAACTTATGACATACTTATATATAAATATAGACATGAAATTAATTACTATAAAATTAAATACGTGCATTAGTGGTAGGCAAAGAGTTAACATAACGGGTCAAGCTTTCAACTGTTATAAAGTAAGTTCTATTACGTTTTACAGCAGGGATTGTTCCTTTTCTAACAAGTTTTTGTATTGAACTATAACTGTAACTCAAAAGAGTGGCAGCCTCTGTCATACTCAACAATATTTTTTCAACTCTAACAGAATTTGTCATAAATAATTCCTCCTTTCATAATCATGTATTTATATATATGTTAGTAACAAATAATGAGAAATGAGTTTAGATGGTGAAAAGATAGTAAAAGTAATTTATTTTGACTATATATTATATACATGAACTTGCAAGCTTATGGCTATACCATAAGCCCTTGCAAAGGAACATAGGAACTTAGAAACCTGATGGGAAACCCCATCAGGTTTTTTGTTTCTAAAATCCTAACTGCTAACTTGCTTGGGTTAGCAGTTATTTAATATAAATATTCAAAATAAAATTTAAAAGGAGAATCTATTATGAAACAAGGAATCAAAACACTCGAAAAACTTTATGATGAACTTCTACGTCAGCGTGAAGCAAGAACTGACCTCGTTGCTGACACCTCTTGCATTAGTGTCAGTAGTGACAACAGGAACAGTACTATTAGCATTGATACAAACAATGATGTTTTATCTTATGAGGTATCTGATAATGCACATCGTCAATTAGCAGATTATCTCGGTATTCCCTACCGATACTATGACCGTATGCGTGTTGAACAACCTGAGCTATTAGACAATAATATCAACTGTTGGCTTGCTGCCAATCCGCAGAAACGTATGCTTCGTACATTGGATGGTAAGCTTAGAGCATTTCTTTCTGACCGTTATCGCAGACTGGACAATCTAGAATTGATGGATCATATTCTTCCTGTAATCGCTCAAATGCAAGGTTGCCAAATCATCAGCCAGGATATTACTGAAACACACCTTTACCTTAAAGTAATCAACAAGACCATGAAAGCTGAAATCAGCACCGGTGATGTTGTGCAGGCAGGTTTCGTTATCAGCAATAGCGAGATTGGTTTAGGTGCGTTGAAGATCGAGCCTTTGGTATATCGTCTTGTCTGCAAGAACGGTATGATTAGCAAGGACTATTCCCATAAGAAATACCATACCGGAAGACAAATAGAAAACACCGATAACGCTTACGAACTTTATTCTGATGCTACCCTTCAAGCAGACGACAAAGCCTACTTCATGAAAGTACAGGATTTGGTAAGTGTTGCAGTAGATGAAGTACGCTTCAATCTTGTTGTAGACAAAATGCGTAAAGCTAAGACAATCGACATGGGTGAAGACCATTTGAAAACGGTTGAAGTTTTGGGAGACAGGTATATCCTTAACAAGCAGGAAAGAGCCAATATTCTCATGCACTATATGACCAACAATGACTTCTCCCTTTTCGGTCTGACTAATGCCATTACCCGTAGCTCTCAAGACTGCAAGGATTATAACAGAGCAACAGAACTTGAACGTATCGGTGGTACTATGCTCGAAGAAGGTATTAGTCAATCCGAAGCAAGAAGTAAAATCTTACTGCTGCCACAAGCAGCATAATATAACGGCAGGCAACCAATTTTGGTTGCCTGCTTATTTTGTATGTGGAGGTTCACAATGAAGTATGAAGTTATAGAAACCAAAGTATTTATCGTAGAATCTGTTGATGAAAGTTCTGCAAGAATGGCAGTAGATACATTGCAAGATGAGATGCAGTTGACTGAAAGAAGCTTCGAAGCAGCAAAAGGCGGTAACTGTTCTGCATATGGCAAGGTAATTACCATGGCTGAAACAACCAACGTATTCGTAGCTTAGAAAGGATTTTGAAAATGGCTAATTGTTGTAGTAACACCATAGCTTTGTTTGGCTATGAAGAAAATAAGGTAGATGAATTTCGCAAGTTGATGGTTAAATCATTCCGTGAAAGCCGTAATGTAACTGTCAGGGATTTTGTAGTTACATGTGGTTACACAATAGATGAAGCTTCTAAATTAGTAGATGGAAGGGACATCTTTGTTGATGTTGATGATAAAACTTCTGAAAAAGAAGGAGTCTATTATTTTAAGTTTCAAACCGAATCTGCATGGAACCCTAATGTAGATATATTCAATAGAATCATCCGAGATAAGTTTAAGGATGAGTTCGAATTTGAATATTGCTCCGAGGAACCAGGACTGGCAATCTATATCAATACTGATGTAGAAGGCTTTTTCTTCACCGACCGCTATTATTTGGATAGCTGTATCAATGATGAATACGAAACTGAATATTTCGAGAGTAAGGAAGAAGTTTTGGAGTGGATTCGAGATAAGTTTCCAGAAGTCAAAGTTACAATCAAAACTGCGTTACATAAAATCGAGGACGAAGTCCAAAAATACATCGATGAAAATAGTGATGATTTCTTTACTCTGTATAAGTTCAGTTATGAGTAAGGGAGATGGATAAGTATGGGAGCAACAAAATTTGTATGTCCTTCTGGGAATAAAATTCCTATAACCACATGTCTGGGTAAATGCTCAAACGAGCAAAGATGTATGTTCTTGCCTACTTTAAGGGCAGTAGCCAAGTCATTGGACAGAAACATCAAAGAGCCGACAGTAACAGAACTGCTATGTGGCACAAGGGAAACCTACCTAAAGAAAACAACTGATTACGCAGTTGATCCACTCCAACAGATTTATGCTCTGCATGGTAGTGCAGTCCATACCATCAACGAAGGCTTTACCGACGGAAATATTTTGAGCGAAGAACGTTTAGCTGATGATGTAACTAGCGGTAAGTTTGACTTGTATGGGCAAATTATTGATTTCAGCGATAAAACCCTTGGTGATTATAAAATAACCAGCTCCTACAAGCTTATGCGTGCTTTAGGATACTATAAGGTGGATGTGCCGACTGGCGAGGTATATAAGACCGGAGTAAAAAAGGGACAACCTAAAACAAGAAAGGAATGGCGTATAGATGGTGTTCGTCATATTCTTGACTGGGCAATTCAGTTGAACTACTACCGTGTGCTACTTGAACAACGTGGGTTTGAAGTAAAAGACATGAAGATTCAAGCGTTCTGTAGAGATTTTAGCCTACGCATTGCTGCAGAAAGGAATATTACTAAACCGCTTTACATTATCACCATCAACAAAATTTCAGACCATTGGATTAAGCTCTATATGGAAACAAAGTCAAAACGTCTGAAAGAAGCATTAGAAAACAAAAAACTTCCTGCTGCATGTAGTTCAAAAGAGCGTTGGAACGATAGGAAGTGTCTTGATTACTGTGCCGTTGCTGAAAATTGTGAGTATGGCAGAAAGGTTAAAGATTTATTAGCAGAAGCAGTTGCTTAGAAGCTAATAAATATAGTTAAACCGGAAGCACAAGGCTTCCGGTTATTTTATTTTGGGAGGAATAAAAAATGAACGCTTATGAAATTATGTACATCGTAAAACCTACCGCTGACGAATTGCTCGAAGTAATTAACGATAAGTTCAAAACCTTAATCGAAAGCAATGGTGGTATCGTCGAAAAATTAGACAACTGGGGCAAAAAGCGTTTGGCATATGAGATGGATGGTTTTAATGATGCTCTTTATGTTCTGGTTACATTTAAGGCTATGACTATATGCACAAGGGAACTTGACCGAGTAATGAAGATTACCGATGAAATTCTTCGTCATATGATAATCCGTAAAGGTGAATAGTATGAGACCGTTTGATAAAGCAAAAAATTTATAATACAAGAGCAATCGATGAAGCCTCTAAAGAATCAGAAATCTTTAGCAGAGAGGTAATGACTTCTGTTTCAAAGTTCTTGCGTTTGAACTACGGTGATACTTCACCAGAAGATATTGTAGTAAATGATGATGCTCTTAAATACAAGGACAGAGTATTGGCAGTTTATGAAACTACCAAAGGTAAGATTTGGATAATCGCCGAAAGCGATAATTCTATTGAATATAACATTATTACCGTACTTTTTCCTGATGATTATTGAGGAGGAACAATGTTAGAAAATAAAAATATAGCTAAGAAATTAGTTAAGGTAATGAGTGAATGTAGCCATATAATCAAGAATGGTCAAAATGATTATCACAATTATAAGTATGCTACTGCAGAAGATGTACTTCAAAAAGTAAATGCGTCCCTTACTAAGTACAATATTGCAAGCATTGTATCTCCTAGCTTGGAATCAATGATTGATGTACTGAACCGAAACGGAAACAAAGAACACCTTGCCACTGTTAGTGTTCAAGTGCATCTTATTGATGGTGATACAGGAGAAAGTGTAGACCTATTTGGTATTGGATCAGGTCAAGATGCAGGAGATAAAGCAGTCATGAAGGCACAGACTGCTGCAATCAAATATGCCTTTATGCTCAGTTTATGTATTGCTACTGGTGATGACCCAGAAGCTGATAATAGTACAGACGAAAATATGGGTGCTGAAAAGCAACAGAAACAACCAACACAAGTTAAAGATAATAAAAATCATGTTTGTTCTTGTTGTAATAGTCCTATCGGTAGCGAAAAAGTTATCCAGTTCTCCATTAAAAAGTATGGCAGACCATTATGTATGGATTGCCAGAAGACAGAAAGTAAGGTAGCCTAAATGAAACCATTATCAGCATCAGATAAGCATATGTTTTTAGATATGCAACGTACTAGCGACAGACTTATAGCTGAATTAATTGAAGACACCAATGATATAAAGAACATAGTAACCATAGAACGAATTGCCAACATTTTGATTTCAAGGATGCGTAAGTTTTTAAGGATAATGGATGAAGATGATACCTTGGTGTTATTAAAAGAACTACAATCTTTAAAGAAGATGAAGGTATCAGATAAAAAGTTGTTGGTTAAAATAATAAAACGATTTTTGGTTTAATGAGAAGTAGATTAGAGGTCAGGGTTATTTCGCCCTGACCTCTTTCTTTCCTTTAATTAGTTTTTATGTCCATTCATAAATAATTATTTTTACAAGGGGTACAAGTTATGATTTTTAAGATTAGATACACTATGTATGACCAAAGAATCTACGTCGAGTATGTGCATTCAAGTAGAACCATGAAAATGATACTTAAAAGAGTACTAGAGCATAAAGGTGATGATATAAACGTTAGGTATGTGGACGTGTTTTTAATAAACCATATCCCAGAACTTCAAGTTAATAATGGAGAAGTTTTTGTTAGCAGATTAGAAGTTGGCGAATTAGATATTAAGAATTCGTGTTAATGATGTAGCAATTAATCTATTTGTATAGATATGAAACTATTGTGTAGATATGTGAAACTTTCAAAGTGGGATAATTATACATAAGGAAGGGGGCTAAAGATGTTTGCTGTTCAGTACAAAAAAATAGGAGCACAAATTGTTTACTACAGAAAACTCAAAGGTGTTACTCAAGAAAAGATGGCATCTGAAGTGGGTATTTCTCCTCAATACTTGTCTAGGATAGAAAATGGTAGTTATCCGAAAAGCGTATCTCTGTCTACATTGATGAGAATTGCTGATTATTTAGGTGTAGAAGTTAGTAAATTACTTGAAAACCTATAAAAATTTAGATTGTTTAGGATTTATCTAAATATCTAGGAGGAAATAAAATGAGTAAAGAATTTATTTTAGCTGGGAAGCCGATAATTTTTGAAGGCAATGTCGAAGAATATAACAATCTATATTGGCATTTTCAAAAGCAACAAAATTATTACGTAGATTCCTTTTTATCTTTTCTACAAAAAAGTAATAATGTTGACGAATTATCACAAACCGTTCTTGATAGGGCAGTAAACTATTTTTCCTTATTTTATAAATCGTTTAGTGAATTTTATATTGCTCAAGGTTTTATTGATTTTTCCCCAGAATATTTAACCGGTGATGAAGACCTAATGTTTGCAGTAATGAATCCATTTATGGAAGCTTATTATAAGTTAAATCAAAGTTTAGGACTCATTAGCGATTTTGATAAAAAAGCTGCGTTTAATAGAGATTTGAATAAAGCGCTAAGAGGCAGAGTTGTCGGTGGTGGTTTCGGAATTAGTGGTGCCGCAAAAGGCATGTTGCAAGCAGGCGCAATAAATATAGCATCTGGATTGGCATATGATGGTCTGAATGTTTTTGAAAAAATGAAGGCAGACGATAAAATAAAAGATATGAAATCCGAATTGCATAATACCATTAGGTATGAATTATTTACTGGTTATCAAATAACTATTTCCAAAATTTTTATGGTGGTTTTACATCAACTTAATGTGCATGTAAATTACGATGATAAAAAGGCTAAAAATATAATATCAAACATAAAGAATGGTTCTATCAGTAGTAAGCAATTAATTGAAGATGCATTAATCGAAGCACTCAAATTAGATCCCTATACACCGTCAACATACGAAGATTTTATAAAATTAACAAGCGGTGGTGAAAAAGGTATTAAAGAAATTGCCAAATATTTCAGAGTAGATATATCTTCTTTTTTTAAATTTAATGGTAAAGAATTTGACACCGCAGAACAAGCAAAACAGATTGCTTTTTATAATGAAGCTCTTATAACTAGCATAAATTCTAATATTAAATTTACTGGGTATTATTGGCAAAGTTATCATGAAGGGAATCAAATGGATTTAATTCTAGATTCACCGAAGTTGGATATTAGTTTAACTGCCATAAATTGGTGTATAGAATCAACTAAACTTATCATAAGTACAGTTAAAAAAGAAGAAACTTATATTCTGTCTTACTTACAAGGCATTTTAGCAAAATTCGAAAATAAAAAAGAAGCCTTTTATCAAAAATATATAAATAAAAAAGATAAAGACTTTTTCTGCAAAAAAACTTGCCAAAATGGTATTGTAAATTCTAATAATTTGATACCTCTCGATGTAAAACGTAATATTAAAGCTGCTTCTTATGCATATGCTGGAAATGGATTGTATATTGGTGATTTGTTTCCACAAGATATGTACAATGAATTTTCTGACTGTCGAGATTATGAGCCTTATGTGTATTTAAAAGGTAATCTGCTACTTTGTTCAAATGGACTTTATATTTACGATGATGATAGAGATATAATGTATTTTGAACATTCTTGGGATGGTTTAATTTGTTCTTTAAAATGTGATCATATATGGTGCGGTGAACAAATATTAGTAAACAATGTGTTAATTGGATATGCTAAAACATCTATTCATAACGAAAAATATCCTGATAAAAACAAGATTGATTCCGCTATTGAAGCCATAAAGCATATTATTTCTGATGACCGTTTTACAGTAGTAGATAAGTGTGACGAAGACACCGAAAAAGGTTCTAAAATTAATTATAAAAGGCAAAAGGCTGAAATCAAAGCAAAACGAAAGGAATATGAGGAAAGGAAAAGAAAAGAAAAAGAGAAGAAAAAAGAACAAGAACGATTACAAAAATTACAACTTGAAGCTGATAGAAAAAGAGCCAAAGAAATCTCTGATGAATCCAAGCGCTTAGCAAAGCAGAAAGAAGAAGAAGAGAAAAGAAAGCTCAAACAAGAAGAAGAAATTTTAAAACGTACAAATGAACAAGAATGGAAAAATAAAAAAATCAAAGAAGTAATAGCCCAAGCCAACATAGCTAATGTCGAAGAAGCAAAAGCTGGTTTCAAGAACTATGACGAATGGAGTAAGAAATTTGATATAAAGAAACTCTCAACTGGAATAGAGATGATTTTTAGACTAGGTGTAGTGCTCATGATTTCTATGATTTTAGGTCCATTTTTCTTCATTTATCTGTTATGGTACGCTTATCGGGTTAGAAGAAATTATTTGAACTATTCTAAAGTTAGAGTCATAAAGTTAATCGAAGGTGAAGATGTTTTGGAAGTAAATTTGTTGGCAATGAGTTGTACTTGGTTCTAATGAATTTTTCAAATTTATAACGATACACATTTTAGCTCAATTTAAATATCCTCCGCAGAAATTCTGCGGAGGATATTATTCTTTTAAGGAGGTTTTATGTTATACGGTTATGCAAGAGTAAGTACTAAGAAACAAGTAAAAGGTTATTCTCTAAAAGAACAAACTGATTGCTTGAAGAATGAGGGGTGTGAGTTAATAGTAGAGGAACAATTTACAGGCAGCACTACCCAACGCCCAAAATTTGAACAGCTAATAAACACATTATCAGCTGGTGACACTTTAGTTGTTACGAAGCTAGATAGGTTTGCAAGAAATGTTACTGAAGGCATATCAATTATACGACAACTATTTAAGAAAAACGTTAAGGTGTATATCCTGAATGTCGGATTACTTGAAAATACTGCTATGGGTAATTTTTTCATTACTACTCTATTAGCCGTAGCAGAATTAGAACGTGCAATGATTTATGAACGCACATTAGCTGGCAAAGAAATAGCTCGCACGAAAAATGGTTTCAAAGAAGGCAGACCTAGAATTGCTGAAGAAAAAATGGAGTTGGCTCTCACATTAAAAGCAAATAGAACCTATAAGCAAGTTGAAAACTTAACGGGAATAAGCAAATCTAGCATAATAAGATTCAAAAGATTAAAACAACGACAACAATTGGATGAATAGGAAAAGGCAGTCCATAAACGGACTGCCTTTTTAAATGATATTTCATGTTAGACTATTTAAAAGTATCATAACTCAAGAGTTTTGGCTCTCATTTTTCATCTACCTATTTTCGTGGGTTTTAAGGTGTCAAAACTGAGTGTCAAAACGAGATTACCAGTTTTATTTTTTAGTATGATTTTAGCTTGCTTAAACCATTCAAAGAAGCCTATGGCTCTATTATATAGGAACACAACGATTTCATGCGATTATGCATAAACAAGCATAATCATACCTTGAAAAATAGGCTATAAGCATTAAAACTCTAGATAAGTTATAAAATCATATAAGTGTAAACCTGTTTTTCTGATTTTAGCCCAAAATGGTATAACGATTATTGTCGAATATTGCATTATATTGTTGAATATTACCTAAATTAAAGGAAATTTTTGTGCATAATCGATGTATAAAAGGAACAAGCCATTCCTGAATGTCTCAGAAATGGCTTGTTTACTGGTGATCCAGGAGGGATTCGAACCCCCGACCCACGGCTTAGAAGGCCGTTGCTCTATCCGACTGAGCTACTGAACCATGTCTATTATGGAGCGGGCGATGGGAATCGAACCCACAACATCAGCTTGGAAGGCTGAGGTTT
>JAFTID010000017.1 GCA_017457085.1 Phascolarctobacterium sp. | reverse complement strand
CTATGTTATCCATTGACGGAATATCTTTTTTACGACCTTGTTCTTCAACAGGTTTAATTTGCTCTAAAATTTTTACTACCTCTGCTGGTGCAGCAAAAACGTTAGAAATATTGCTGAATAAAAAGTTGCTCATAAAACCACTCTTGATAACTTCTTCTGTTTTAATTTTGATGGGAACAGTTAATACTTGGGCAGCATCAAGCTCTACCATCTTACCTTCATCATCTTCTGCGTAGACAGAGAAGAAGTTTATAAGACGTTTGATGTTTGCTTCACGTTCTTCTTTAGTACCACCACCGCCAGCAGTACTTGAATAAAGGCTATTAGCAAAATCATCATATACAAGCAAGGTGCGTTCTGGAGCGAAGTCAAAGATATAAGCATTCTCCTTGCGATAAACCTTGTTATCTTTTACAAACTCGTAAGGATTTTGCGCCCTAAAAGCAGCCTGGATATATTCAGCAGAACTACGCATATTGCTAAGCATAAACACTGCTGTCCATTCAGGAATTGTTACACCAGTTGTCAACTGTCCAACACTTAAAGTAATAGTACGTTCTTTACTTGCAATAGCGTCACGCACTTTGTCGTAGCTACGTTTGCTTTGTTGGTTATCTTCGCTTTCATCACCAAGCTGTCCATCACCAGCAGCTACTACAATTTCATACTGTTCAAAAACAGGGTGCTGTTTTAAAAGTTTAGCCATAGCTTTAACGCTATCTACACGTTCCATAAGCCAAAAAGTATGTGCTAATTCTTTTCTTAATTCCGGTGTAGAAAACGGGAATTTTTCTTGTTCTGTTAACGCGTTCAAAAACTTTTTAACATCTTTTTCATAAACAAATTTACCACTCTCATTTGTCTTAAAAAATTCGTTTAAGTCAAAAGCGTATTCTACGTTTTCACCATCAGTCAAATCAAGACCTTGATTAACTTGTTCTTGAATAATTTTAGACATTTGATAGGTAAAAAGGTTCATCTTTGGCATAACTGCATAAGGATTATATTCCTCAGATTCTTTATACCAATTTTCTTTGGCTTCTTGTTCATCAGAAAAAGACCAATTAAAGATTTGCCTTTGTCCAAATTTACCCATAGAAATAGCTTTAAAGGGAGTTCCTGATAAATGCAAAGTAAATTTTCTGCGAATATCTTTGAATGCCTTATCCGTTTTATAAGTATCTACACCTTCATGGGCTTCATCTACAATTAGTAAATCCCATTCAGTTTCTAAAATCCATTTTAGCTTGTCATATTGACCACCAAAATAAATAGAACCTTTTAAACCTTGTAAGCTTTCAAAACATACTTGTCGTACATCGGCATTTTCATCTTCGGCAATTATGGGTGTAATAATTTCATGAAACTCATCTCTCTTTAATGCAGGTCTTTCACTCAAAGCATCTGTTTCAGAAATGAAATAATACTTACCCTGCCAACCTATAAATTTAGCAAAATCATCGTACCAAGAATTTGCAATACTAGGTCTATTGGTAACTATAAGTACATTTTTTGCTTCAATACGGCACATAAAATCATAAGCAGTTAAGGTTTTTCCAAAACGAGGTTTAGCGTTCCATAAAAACTCACCGCCAATTGATAAATTACAATCATTATAATATTCAACTGTTTTGTCTACTGCTTCTTGCTGTTCTTTACGCAGTATATACCTAGCACCTTCACCATCTACTTGTAAGCCACTATAATCTTGTGCAGCAAATTTACTGAACAGCTTATGTGAATTATCGCCATCGATTTTAAACCATTCTTTCCCATCCATACGTGGTATTTGATGAAAACGTACTAAATAATCATGGAAATCATGGTCTTTGAAATAATCACCTTTTCTAACACCATCTGTATATTGGGCAATCTCGTGCCACTCAATATTGTATTTAATATCAGCCGTATGGGTTTGCTGTTTAATGCGTTCCTCTACAGTTTGCTTTTCGGTATAACCAATCTTCGTCCAACCATCGTGAGACGGTATTTCTGGAGTGGTGTAGGCATAAACTTGTGGTCTGATTACAGTATAAGGATTAAATTTTATAGTCAAATTATCCACCTCTAATCCATAGGCTTAATCGTGTTTTCTATGAAAGAAATTTCTTCTTCTGTTAAATTATATTTTTGATAAAGTTCTTCATCCGTCCATGGTTTTGTGAAATCTTGAATTGGCACTACGCCATAAACATACTTCATTGTATTTTGTGTTATCTTTTTCATGAACACCATGAAATGAAAAAATTTAGTTTGAATATAACTAACAACATTGTTAGCTATATTCAAATCATCAAATGGACCAACACACAAATACGTTTCGGTACATACACTATTAACACCAACAACAAACGGATTTAACCTATCAGTTGTAGGATTACCAGAACCCCAAGCTTTGGGGATAAACACTTTTATCTTATCAACAAATTCTTTGTTTTTATTAACGCTATCAGGTTCTATGTACCCTACACCTTCTTTACGCCAACCGTTATAGTAAAATTCAAGTGCACCATCAAACTTTGATAACCGATAATTAGGCTTTACACGCTTGTAACTACCAGCAACCCTTACATCATACCCAAAAGGATCGTTTGCAGATATGAGTTCGGAGAAACTTTTTTCATTCTTACTAGTTACCTTTCTCAATATAGAAATTTGTTCATTGTAACGTAGAAATGTATCCATATTATCTTCCAACAACGGTCTTTCACTTGCAAATACATTACCATTAGCATCAGTTGTTATAATTTTACAGTTGCCATTATGCTCCCTATCCCACAAAAAATAACAAACGCCACCTTTAATTTCTACGCCAGGGAAACATTTACTTGCATCCATATAATCATGTAATGCCCTTATTCTTTTGTCATTTAGCATATTATCTCTAAAGGCATCCAATCCCCTTCCTCCAGCAAACCATCTAGAAGGAGTAATCATCACTATATAATTGGGCAGCATTTCTTTAGCTTGCATTACAAAATTTTGATAAACAGGCAAAGCACTTGAACCAACTCCACCACCATCTGAAACCTGATACGGAGGATTGCCAATTACCACATCAAATTTAAAATCTTTACTCATATCTACTCCACTCTCCTGTTTGCTTAACAAATCCTTGAATTTGTAGATTTTCCCATTAGACCAATTTTTCACCTTGCAATAAATACCATTGTGTAAATACACATTGTCTTTCAAACATCCTTGGCATTTCTGCAATTCATCTTCGTTTACATCACAAAGGCTCACACTACGTTTTAAAGTAGTTGCGCCAAAAGCTTTGCTGTCAAACAAACTTGGCTCCATTGGCTTTCTTTGTTTTTTATAGTCATGACAAGAATCTGGAATAACGCACTTAATACCATCCATTTGCCAAATATTCCAAACAATGATTTTCGCCAATTCAAGTAAGCTTTCGGTTGGTAATTGTTCAGTAAATTTAGCCTCGTAATAATCTACGATAGTATATAATAAATTTTCTCTAGCTAAAAGTACGTTGTCGCCTTGCCAATCAAAACCATAAGTGCTTTGCAACGCTAATTTTGTTAATTGAAGCCAACGTTTTTTAGCTCTATCCACATCTTTAAAATTGCGTACTTTTTCGTTTATAACACGTAACTTTCTATCCAAAAGACCAATACGCTGTTCTAAAGCTATAGTTTCACCAGTAACAGTATCGTAACGACTTACAAGATAAGGTGCTTCGCCACAGGTAATTTCTAATCTTTTGGCAGCAATATAATTCATCCAGCTACCAATGCCAGTTTTACTTTTATTAGGGAAGTCAATTTTTTCAACGCAAGCATTCCAACTTGTATTTTCTTCTACGTTGAAAACATTTTCTTTCCCAAACCATGCGCCATCTACTAAATTATTCATCTTATTACAAATCCAAGTAGGTGTAAAAACTTCAGCCATATTTCTTGTTCTAGCACCTTGTTTTTCTTTGGATTTTACAGAACGTGGCATAATGATTTGACCGTTGACACCAGTAATGGATTCAATCTTTATTTCATCGCTAGCACTATAACCTATACCTAATTCTGAATAATCATCAGTAGCCCAAATTATATTTCGTTTTGTAGTGCAATCTTTTAAAAGCAATTCTAATAATTCTGGATGTTGTTCTATTATTAAATTTTCTTTTATATCAACAGTGTTTTGGTTTACTTCTTGCATTTTAAACCTCTTTGTAAAACAAAATATAACTACGCATTAGATACACTAATACAGTTTAATTATATAGCTATATTCTACTTTAAGGCAATAAGTACCTGTCTAATTAAATCTACATACTACTTTTATACAGGTAGATACCCTAATTATATATTTTGTATGTGTCATACTTTGGCACTTTTAACAACGAATTTGCTTTCCTAGAAAAATTTTGCATTTACTTTTGCAATAGTTGAGCAAAGAAAAATCCTGCAAGCATTCACTCACAGGATTAGTAAACTTATAAATTTTTATGTCTATATTGGTTCATCAATACTAGCATCAAACAATGGCAACAAATCATAATTAGCTCCAATATTGGTTACTTCAAAATGATTGATACAATATTTTAACCACGGCAAGACAACTTTCATTCTATTAGGCAGCACTCTCCTTCTTAGTATAAAAGTACAAAACATCCTCAACAATGTAGTCATCTTCATTGACTCCATCGTCACTGTTATACCACAACCATTTTTCTAAATAAGCCATAAACCACTGTTTATCTTTTAAGGTTGTAATTAGATAACCAAAAACACCATAATCTTGTTTCTTGCCTGTGCCAGAATAACACACAGTACCGTCTGGTAAATTAGTTTTATGGAAATCATGTTTTAAAAAGATTTTGTCTAAAGCTTGATAAATGCTGATTGCAGTATATTTTGCTTCTTGCTTTATCAAATCTTCATTTAGCCTTATTTCCAACTTTAACATTTCTACACTTCCTTTTATGTCTTAATGGTACTGCGCATCTTCATTTTACCTTATCATTATCTAATATTCTAGATAAAATTCGCGAGTTTGTGAAATCCCCGTGAACTTTCATGAAAAGAAAAAAATTTAACGCTTTAATAGTCAATTTAAACGATTATTTTCCTTAATCCACATTTTTACTCAAACACGATTTACAAAATCATACTTGACTAAATTTTTAGAGGATATGACTATAAAGGAAAGTCCCTTGAAGCCGTGCTAGATAGACTTCCTACCGCAAAAGTGTGCGGTCAAGACGAAAATGGTTACCTTGTCACCGCAGAAGTTTTCGGCAAAGGCTTGGACATTTGGCTCCGCAGCCATGGTGATGCTGTGGAAGTTGTTTCGAGAGTGTAGGAGTAAGATTATAAATAACAAAAAAGCTGTAGCTAGTCGTTATGATTAGCCACAGCTTTTCTTTTTAATTCTTAATAGCCTTAATCTTGCCCAATATTTCTACGCTATTACATAATGCTCTTTAAGTTCATTAAACTCACTGTATTTAATTTTTCTGTCATATTGTAATCTGCCAACAACTATACCAGGTGCAATGCCAATATCATTTGCAAATGCACAAATAGATTGATGGGACAATTCGTTGGAACGCAAAAATAATTCTAAATCATTTTTAGGTATCAAGATGTCACTTGCCCAAAAATCTGCGGATTTCTCGTCCTGCTCATCAATTTCTCCTGCTTTGCTAATATGACCTAGCGCAATGTGTGCCAATTCATGAAATAAGCTGAACCAAAACTTGTCCGCATCATAACCTCTGGTTGTTAATCCCAAAACAATTTTATTCCCACTTAGAAAGGTTGCACCATGTAAGAACGAACCTTTAAGATGCGGTAAGAACACTAAAGCAATACCACAGCTTGCCAACAAATCTTTTAACGGCTTGTTAAATTCTTCTGGTGTTTGTGTAGTCATCTTCTTAATGGCTAACAAATTATTAGACAGCTTCTTTATATTAATAGGCGCTGTTGGAATGAAATCTGCTAAAATTTTTACTTTGTTTGCCCAAGCCAGCAACGCAAAATCTCCTTTTTCAGTTATCATTAATCTTCTGCAAGCAATCTTACTTATTTGAGAATGTTCCAGCAAAGGTAAATTTACAACTCTAAAAAATTTACGCAAATTGGTAACCTTTTCTACAGGATTTTTTGTGTAAGATACCCAGCCTAATTTTACCATTTCATTGTATGGTAAGTTTTTAGCAATAATAATATCGTTATCCATTTCGTTTTCCGCTTTAGCTTTAGCAAGTTTTTCACGGTAAAGTGCTTCTAGATTATTCCAAAACTTTGCAGGCACACCCAAAACCAACTCTAATCTTTCTGCGACATCAGACGTTAACTGCACTTCACCATTTATAAGTTTGCTTATATGCTTTTCTGACATATCCATTCTTACTGCAAATTCTTTCTGTGTCATCTTCATATCAGATAATTGCTCTTTTATGGTTGCCCCAGGTGGTATCGCTATATAAGTTCTACTCTTAATCATCTTATTTCCCCCTAAGCCTGCATTTCGAAAATTAATGATAATCTACAATTTCCAAAATATTAACTATTTGTATTTCATTCCCATTTTTACTAAATATTAGTCTATACGGATGCTCTAAATCCATAGCATATTGTCCCTTACGGTCATTTTGTAATGCATGACATCTACCAATTTTATGAGCTATCAATTCTTCAACTCTGTCAAAAGCTCTAATACTATCAATACGTTGATGAATTTTATAAGCTATATGCTCACCATACTTCTTTACCGCACAGGAATAATTCGTACACACATCTTTCATCTTTTTGTTTTTGTAAGTAATTTCCAAGAAACCACCTCTCTTAATTTACCTGTTAGGTAAATTAATTATAACGTTAGTTTTACAATCGGTCAATAACATTATTTACCTTGGAGGTAAATTTATACAAAAGAAAATCGGGGATTCAAAGTTTTTGCGTTTACTTTTACAATAGTTGAGCAAAGAAAAATCCTGCAAGCTTTCACTCGCAGGATTAGTAAACTTAAAGCTTTACAGATAGGGTTCTCTTTCGGAAAAAACGCAAAAAAATAACCGCCGGTCTGCAAACTAAGCGGTTACTTTTGTAATTCACTTATAAGGCTAACCGTCACCGGTAGTACCTCTTTGTGTCTTAATTATAATGCACTCTTTAAGAGCTTGTCAAATTTTTTACTTTCTCTGGTTCTTTTCCTTTAATTGTACCATTAGCCAAAACGACCTGCAAATATTTTTCAGGTGTGCGGTCAAGACGAAAAAGGTTACCTTGTCACCGCAGAAGTTTTCGGAAAAGGCTTGGACATTTGGCTTCGCAGTCAAGGTGATGCTGTAGAAGTTGTTTCGAGAGTGTAGGAGTAAGATTGTGACTAGTACTCTTTTTAATTACCTCTTACATAATGTCTCGGCACTCTAGGACTTACGCCACAAACGACTTCGTAGCAAATGGTATCTGCCCATTCTGCCACAAGCTCCATAGGTAATTCACGTCCACCAAAAACGATAACCTCATCCCCAACTTTGACATCAGGAATATCAGTTACATCAAGCATCACCTGATCCATACATACCCTGCCAACGATGGGAGCTTTTTCTTCATTAATAATCATATACCCTTTGTTAGAAATACGACGGCTTACTCCGTCAGCGTAACCAATGGGCAAGGTTGCAATAATGCTAGGTCTATTTAAAGTATAAGTTCTACCGTAACCAATGGTTGCATCTGCAGGTAGTTCTTTAATGAAGGAAATTTTTGTTTTAACTTTCATTACAGGCTCAAAACCTTGGTAGCAGTCCATCATGTGGGCAGGGTGCAAGCCGTACAAGGTAATGCCTTGGCGCACCATATCCATTTGATATTCCTGCAGTTCTGTCAAAGCCGCACTATTGGCAATATGACGAATGCCAGGATTTACGCCCTCTGCTTCAATGGCAGCAAGTGCTTTTTGAAAACGCCCGAACTGATAAGCAGCGTAACCCTTATCATCTGCATCTGCTGTGGCGAAGTGGGAGAACACGCCTTCAATTTCAATTCCCGGCAAGCTTGCCGCCAGTTTGGCAAAATTGCCAGCATCACGTACGTGCACACCAATACGATGCATGCCTGTATCTATCTTAATGTGAACTTTCGCCTTGGTATTTTGTTTTAAGGCAGCTTCGTTTAAAGCATATAAACGTTCTTCATCGAAAACTGCTTGGCTAATATCGTAGCGCACCACTAAATCTGCAACTTCCGGAAGCATGGAGCCTAAGATTAAAATTGGCAGGTCAATTCCTGCTTCACGCAGTTTAACCGCTTCCTGTAAAAGTGCTACAGCCAAAAAGTCAGCGCCATTTCTAGCAGCTTCTTGGGCAACACGCACTGCACCATGTCCGTAAGCATCTGCTTTGACAACTGCGCACAGCTTGGTAGACGGTTTTAAATTTGCTTTTGCTACTTGCACATTGTGAGCAATGGCATCTAAATTAATTTCCGCCCAAGCGCCTCGTTCTATATGCACGCCAACTTCCTCCTTCTTATTTCTTCATTAGATTTAATTGCTTTTTGCGATGAGTGCTTGCAAATGCAAGTCTTCGGTTGCATCTTTCGCGTTGCCAATGCTGTGCCATTCTCCGTCAGGACAATGCACAGTATCGCCAGGCTTCAAGGTCATGGTTTTACCATTATCATTATATTCAGCATTACCACTTAAAACTACGATGGTCTCGCTGTTGCCGCTGTGTTGATGATAACCTAAGTTGCAGCCAGGTTTCAAAACAACTTCTGCGTACATCACGATGGAATCGTTAATCATTTTTTCATCAATATAGTGGTTAATAATTACATCTCCGTCGCCACCAAAACGATTGGTAGCAATGTCAGTCTTTTTATCTGTGAAAAGCATCTTAGCCCCTCCTTTGCTTTATAGAATTTATTATAAACCATTCTGAAAAAAATTGTTGAAAAATTTCACTTTTAACACTTTACAATTTTAGCGAACTAAAGTATAATAGGCTCATACCAAATAACAAACCACTTGTCGCGACGGAGCGACAAGCAAAATATGGAGAGGGGTTTTATTTATGAAAAAATTATTAATGGTATTAATGAGCTTAGCAATGGTTATGATGTTGACCGCTTGCGGTAATGATGCTCCGAAAAAAGTTGTAATCGGTTTGGACGACAACTTTGCTCCCATGGGCTTCCGTAACGAAAAAAATGAAATCGTTGGTTTCGACATCGACTTGGCTCGTGAAGCTTGCAAACGCTTGAAAATGGAAGTAGAATTCAAACCCATCGATTGGGGTGCAAAAGAAGCTGAAATTAAATCCAAACGCATCGATGCTATCTGGAACTGCTTCACCGTTAACCCGGAACGTGAAAAAGTTTATGGCTTGTCCAAACCTTACATCACCAATTCTCAAATCATCGTTACTCCGGCTGGCTCCAGCATCAAAAAAATCTCTGACTTGGCTGGCAAAGTTGTAGCAGTACAAGACGACGCTACTGGCGATTACCTGTTCAACCTTCCGGAAAACAAAGCGTTGAAAGATTCCTTGAAAGATTTCAGAAAATATCCTGACTTCGCAGCAGTTTACATGGATATGGACGCTGGTCGTGTTGATGCTATGGTAGTAGACGCAGTTCTCGCTCGTTACTACAACACCAAAAATCCTGGCAAATATGCAGTTCTTGACGAAACCATGGGCGATGAAGTTGTAGCAGTTGCATTCCGTAAAGACGATAATGCTCTCCGCGAAAAAATCGACAAAGTTCTTGACGAAATGAAAAAAGACGGCACCTGCAAAAAAATCTCTGAAAAATGGATGGGCGCCGACATTACCAAATACTAAAATACAGATTTTAACCAAAAGGGACGAAGAAACCTTCGCCCCTTTTGCCTGTTTATTTAACTGTTCTTAAAAACGGAGTTTATTATGCTAGATTATATTATTAGTATTATTCCCCAAATGCTGGCAGGTTGCCAAGTAACCGCCCAAGTATTTTTTCTTACCATTATATTGAGTATTCCCTTGGGCTTGCTCCTTGCCTTTGGCAGGGTTTCCAACCTGAGTTTAGTTAAACATTTCATTGCCTTCTACGTTTGGGTAATGCGTGGCACTCCCTTAATGTTGCAATTATTGTTCTTCTATTTTGCGTTGCCTTCCGTTGGCATTCGCTTTGATGACTTTACCGCAGCAATGATTGCTTTCGTACTGAACTATGCTGCTTACTTCTGCGAAATTTTCCGCGCAGGTATCCAAGCAATTCCTAAAGGACAATACGAAGCTGCTCACACCTTGGGTATGAGCTACGTGCAAACCATGCGCCGTATCGTACTGCCCCAAGTGTTCCGCATTGTTCTGCCTCCTGTAAGTAACGAAACCATTACCTTGGTAAAAGATACCTCCTTGGTTTACGTACTGGCAATGAACGATTTGATGCGCACCACCCGTAACTTGGTACAAAGAGACTTTGATATCACTCCCTTCTTAGTTGCAGGCGTGTTCTATCTCTTGGCTACCTTAGTTTTAACTGTGCTGTTTGAAAATCTGGAAAAACATTTCTCCAGATACGACCAATAAGGAGATTTGTCATGAAAAAGATTGAAGCACGTAATATTTATAAAAGATTTCAAAACCTTGAAGTTCTGAAAGGCATTGACCTTGAAGTAAGCGAAGGCGAAGTTGTTGCCGTAATCGGACCTTCCGGCGGTGGCAAGTCTACTTTGCTCCGTTGCCTGAATAAATTGGAAACCATCGAGCAAGGCACCATCATCATTGACGGCGAAACCTTGGCAAAGGATACAGGTAAAGGTGCAGAATACGCTTCTACTGAAGATGCACGACGCATTGCCTGCAAAATGGGTATGGTGTTCCAACAATTTAACCTGTTCCCCCACATGACCGTTCTGGAAAATTTAATTGAAGCTCCCGTACAAGTACAAAAGCGCAATAAAGCTGAAGTTATTAAGGAAGCAGAAATCCTTTTGGAAAAAGTTGGTCTTTCTGATAAACGTGACGTTTACCCCCGCAAATTAAGTGGTGGTCAGCAACAACGTGTAGCTATTGCCCGCGCTCTTGCCATGAAACCGGCAATCATGCTTTTTGACGAACCTACTTCTTCTTTGGACCCGGAACTTACCGGCGAAGTACTGCGCACCATGCGTGAACTTGCGGAAGAAAAAATGACCATGGTGGTTGTAACTCACGAAATGGGTTTTGCTCGCGAAGTTGCAACTAAAGTTGTCTTTATGGCAGATGGTTACGTTCAAGCTTGTGGCACTCCCGAAGAAATTTTCGAGAACCCCACCAACGAACGTCTTAAACATTTCTTAAATGTAATCAAAAAATAATATGCTCTAACGTAAAAAACGGAAATGTTTCACGTGAAACATTTCCGTTTTCTTATTATTTGTTCAGTTGTGCCAGCTTGTCCATGAATTTTTCATTGTCAATGATGAAGCGTTCATGAGTGCCTTTGCCGATAACGCCGTGCTCATCTTTAGCTACTACAGCAAAAGTAAGCTTGCGACCTTCAATGCTGGTAAGTTGTGCGGTGGCAGTTACTTCGCTATTCAAAGCTGTAGGTGCGTTGTGGGTAATGTTCAAGCTTACACCAACGCTGCCCATACCCGGTTCAAGGCAACCAACGAGAGCTGCACAAGCAGCTTCTTCCATCAAAGCGCACATTGCCGGAGTAGCAAATACCGGTAAAGAACCACTACGCATGGTTTGCGCAGTATTTTTATCAGAAACAATAGTTGTTGCAGTGCCGTTAAGACCTGCTTGTAAATTTGCCATAATATATTTCCTCTTCCTTTTTATCCCATTAAAATTCAACGTATACAATAATAATTCAAAAATTGTTTTATGGCAAGTGCAAATGCGATATAATTAGAGAAAAGAAGAAAATTTTTCCTATTAAGGTGCTAAAATGATAAATACTTTAGAGCAAAAAGAATCTAACTTAATAAAATTTCTGCAAAAGCTGGAAGCCCCTGCCCTCGCCTTTAGCGGAGGAGTTGATTCCGCACTGCTTTTAGCTGCCTGCCAAAAGGCAAAGGTGAATCTAAAAGTGTTTAGCGCCATCACGCCCTTGATGCCTTCCTTTGAAAAGCTTGATATAACTAAGCTAATCTTCGAGCTTGATTTTAAGGTTAATTTTTTATACCCTAATCCTCTTAATTTGCCGGAGTTCTGTGCTAACGACAGCAAGCGTTGCTACCATTGTAAGAAGCTTCTATTCAGTACCATTAAGGCAGAAGCGGAAAAGCTTGGCTGTGAAACACTTCTTGACGGCGCCAACCTTGATGACTTGGGCGATTACCGACCGGGCATGCAGGCGACGAAGGAGCTGGGCGTAGTTAGCCCCCTTTTAGAATGTACCTTTACAAAAGCTGACGTGCGTGCTCTCGCAGAAAAGTACAAGCTTTCCATTGCCAAAAAACCTGCTTACGCTTGTCTTGCTTCTCGCATTGCCTACGGCGAAGCTGTTACCTTAGAAAAACTTGCCCAAATTGAAAAGGCAGAAGATGCTTTGAAAGACTTGGGGTTAAATGATGTACGTGTTAGATGCCACAATAATTTAGCTCGCGTAGAGGTAGCACCACAAGAAATTGTGCTTGCTGCCACAGAATTACGTGAGCAAATTATCAGCGCAGTCAAGGATGCAGGCTTTGCGTATGTGGCACTCGACTTAGAAGGGTTCCGTAGTGGAAGCATGAACGTTTCAATTCACGAACAGTAAAATTAGCTAGAAGTGCTGGAAGGCGCGAAGCAGTGAAGCTTATGTAGCGAAGGCGTACTAGTGGTACGTCGAGCAAATAAGCGAACTGCGACAAAGCATAACAATACTTATAGCTAATTTTTAAAAAGTAGAAGCCCCTTGACTCCAACGTTCAAGGGGCTTTTCGCGCTGCTGCAGACGGACACAGCAGCAATTATATGGATGGGGGGTGAGTTGATTGCGTCCAATAATCAACCTTCTAAATATATGTTACGCAATGGGGAGTCTACACCAAGTAGCACGCAGCGGCTTGCACTACTCTGCCGCTAACTAGAATAAATTTCTTCTTTAACATGGCAAGCACTCCTTTAATGTAAACCAATCACCTTTATAACAACTAACAGTAAAACTGTTAAGAAGTTAACAAAACATATTGTGTATTTTAAGAAAGTTTCTCATTCTCTTGTGTATATATAGTATTCTACGCCCCAATAAAATTTCCTGCCCACATTTTGTATTCCCACAAAAATTTTTAAAAGCCTTCACAAAAATTTTACTTACATCAGATTTCTAAAACTGCTATAATTAAGTTGTAAATTGCTTTAATTTACTAGATAGGAGTGACTTATATGGCATTGGAATTTGAAAAAATTACTTTCTTAAAAATCTATACCGGCGAAGACGTTATGTTAGATGATAAACCCTTGTACAAAGCAATTATTGAAGAAGCAAGAAGAATGCAATTGGCTGGCGGTACTGTCATTAAAGGTATTGAAGGCTATGCAACCAAAATGCGTGGCGTTGGCAGAGCCATCAACTATTTCGTAAGCGGTAACGCAAATTACCCCATCATCATTGAAATTGTTGATACCCGCGAAAAACTGGAAGCCTTCCTGCCCTATCTGGAAAAGAATGTTACCAACGGCTTAGTTATTTTAGAAGACAGCGAATATCTGGTAACTGACTACACCCGCAAGAGAAAGGCAGAACGCGAAGCTCACGAAGCAGCGCAACAATAAAATTTTCAACCGCAGTTTTCTTGACTGCGGTTTTTTTATGGAAGGTTAAGGCAGGAATTTGTCCCTCCCTTTCCGAAATATACATCATAAAATAAAACCTACCTAATCTATCTAGTCGTCAAAACTTTCTATAAGGATGGTGTATTTATGTACGACGTTGCTATTATCGGCGGTGGTCCCGCAGCTATTTTTGCCGCTTATGAATTTACAATAAAATATCCTGAACTGAAGCTGATTATGCTTGAAGCTGGCAACAGCATTGAAAAACGCTTCTGCCCTTTGGCAGCGAAAAAGGTTGACCATTGCATTAACTGCAAACCCTGTAGCATCATGCGTGGGTTTGGCGGTGCAGGTGCATTTTCTGACGGAAAGTATAATTTCACGACGGAGTTTGGTGGCTGGCTGAATGATTACTTGCCGGAAGCGAAAGTTATTGAACTGATTGATTACGTTGACGAATTGAACTGTCGTCACGGCGCACCCGGAGAATATTTCACTACCAAAAACAGCACCATTGGCACAAAGGCTTTGCAGCACGATTTGCATTTGCTCAATGCTAAGGTGCGCCACCTTGGCACAGAAAACAACCTTATTATAATGGAAAACATCTACAAGTTTTTACGCGAGAAGATGGATATCCTGTGCAACACCACCGTTTCAGAAATTCTGCACAACACAGACGGCAGCTTCACCTTAAAGCTCGCTAACGACGAAAGAATTATTGACTGCAAATATTTAATTGCCGCTCCCGGTCGTGCCGGTGCAGAATGGTTTAGCGAGCAATGCAAAAAGCTTGGTTTAAGCTTCATCAACAACCAAGTTGACGTTGGCGTGCGCGTGGAAGTTCCTGCCCAAGTTTTCAAGCACATTACTGATGAAGTATATGAAGCAAAAATTTTGTATCGCACTCATCAGTATAATGATTTAGTGCGTACCTTCTGCATGAATCCTTATGGCTACGTGGTAGCAGAAAATACTGACGGTATCATTACGGTTAACGGTCATAGCTTCCGTGATCCCAAACTGCAAAGTAAAAATACCAATTTCGCTTTACTGGTAAGCAATAAATTTACGGAACCCTTCCACGAACCAATCCAATACGGCAAACGTATCGCTTCCTTCTCCAATATGCTGGGAGGCGGCGTACTGGTACAACGTTTTGGCGATTTAGTGAAAGGTCGCCGTACTGACGAAAAGCGTATGGCAAAAAGCTTTACCAAGCCAACCCTCTCTGCAACACCGGGAGATTTAAGCTTAGTCTTGCCCAAACGCCAGTTAGATGATATTATTGAAATGATTTATGCTTTAGACAAAATTGCTCCGGGTATGGCAAATGCCGATACCTTACTCTACGGTGTGGAGGTAAAATTCTACAGTGCACGTCTGGAGTTAGATAAAAACTTAGAAACAAAAATTCCCAACATGTTCGCCATCGGTGACGGTGCAGGCATTACCCGCGGGTTATCCCAAGCCAGCGCCAGCGGTGTTTGGGCAGCACGCATCATAGGCGAGCGTGCTAAAAATTAAGGAGGCTGTATTTTAAAATGAATTTTGAGTTTTTTATGTTCCTGATCTTTATGTCCGTAATTTCTTTCGCTGTTGCGTTCTTAGCTTACGCTCTGGTTGTTCGTTGCATGGGTAAAGAAGGCGCTTTGAGCCGTTGGACCCAAATCATCTGCATTCCTGCTTGCGTAATCTTCTTTGATTTCATTTGCATTGCATCTGGCGAATACAAATACTGGGTTGGCAGTATCCCCCTCGCTCTCATTGGCTTAATTCTTTTGTACTATTACTTCATCAAAGGCGAAAGCGTTCTGGGTGAACAAACTCCTTCTCAAATGGCTGCTGCGCAAAACCAAGTGCTTGAACCGAAAAAATTCAGCAAAAAATCTCAACGCATTCACGAAGCTAGGAAAAAACGTGGCGGCAGATAATCTTGCAGGATTTTTAATACCTGGCAAAGAATATTATATTCTAGAAATAGGTTAGTTTTCGCTCTAACCGAAATATCGAAATAACACATGGAGGTGTCTTAATATGTTCAAAAAAATTCTAGTACCTGTAGACGGCAGTGAAGGTAGCTGGCGCGCATTAGAACACGCAGTTGTTCTGGGTGAAAAATTTGAAAGCACTATTATCGTTGCAAACGTAATTCAACCCTACAACAATGCTTCTTTGTTGGCTATTCCTTTGGATCACGCTAGAATGGAAAAAGGCAATTCCGAATTAGAAAAAATCGGTGATAAAGTTTTGGAAATGGCTCAAGAAAGAATGGCTAACTATCCCCATAAGGTTGAGTATTCCCTCGAAGTTGGTCATCCCTCTGAACGCATTATTGCGTTGGCAAAACAAGCAGAAGCTGAAGCTATCGTATTAGGCAGCCGTGGTCTTTCCGGTATTGCAGAATTCTTCCTTGGCAGCGTAAGCTCCAAAGTTGCTCAATACGCAAGCGTTCCTGTTCTGATTGTAAAATAAGCTTATGTTAAAACGAGTACTCGTAGCAATTGACGGTAGTGATTATTCTTGGCGTGCCCTCGAATACGCTTGCTCCCTTGTGAAGCTAAGCGGTGGCAGCCTGGTAATTATGACTGTCGCACCCAAAAACTCACCAGTGCCCGTTTTGTTTGCTGATGGGGACTGCTTAACGACACATATTGGTGATGAAGTTCTCGACTCAGCACGTTCCGTAATGCGTGGTCAAGGAATTGATTGTTCCTATATCTTAGAGCGTGGCGGAAAAGTTGCAGAGCATATTCTCCGTGCAGAAAAAAGTGAAAATTGTGATGCTATTGTTCTAGGCAGTCGCGGTTTCGGAACCTTGGAAGGCTTGTTAAAAAACAGTGTTAGCCAAGTGGTTTTGGAACACGCAGATATTCCCGTGATAATTGTTAAATAAAATGAAGGCACCTGCTCTAAAGCGGGTGCCTTTAATTGTCAAAGTAACTTTTTATTTGTAGAGTTATTGTAAACAACGCAAGTATACACTCATATTATTTTACAAAGAACTACTAATATTGTACAATGTAAGCTAGGAGTATAAGAGGCTATTGCTCTATTAAATTAATGAAATCTAAACGAAAGAGGGTAATAACATGGTAAAAATGAAAACTATGGACGGCAACACCGCTGCTGCGTATATCTCCTACGCATTTACCGACGTTGCTGCTATTTATCCCATTACTCCGTCCTCTCCCATGGCGGAAGTTGTTGACGAATGGTCTGCTCAAGGCAAGAAAAATATCTTTGGGCAAGCTGTAAAACTTTTAGAAATGCAATCTGAAGCTGGCGCTGCAGGTGCTGTTCACGGCTCCCTGCAATCTGGTGCGTTGACTACTACCTACACCGCATCCCAAGGCTTGCTTTTGATGATTCCCAATATGTACAAAATGGCTGGCGAACTTTTGCCTGCAGTATTCCACGTTTCTGCACGCGCTTTGGCTACCAGCTCCCTTTCCATTTTTGGTGACCACCAAGACGTAATGGCAGCTCGCCAAACTGGCTTCGCACTTTTGGCAGAAGGTAGCGTTCAAGAAGTTATGGACTTGGCTGGCGTTGCTCACCTTTCTGCAATCAAAGGCAGAGTTCCCTTCCTGAACTTCTTTGACGGCTTCCGTACTTCTCACGAAATCCAAAAAATTGAGGTTATGGATTACGCTGATTTGGAAAAACTTCTCGATAAAGAAGCTGTTTCTGCTTTCCGTCAACGTGGCTTGAACCCGGACAACCCCGTTATCCGCGGTACTGCGCAAAACCCGGACATCTACTTCCAAACTCGTGAAGCAGTAAATAATTACTACGATGCTCTTCCGGAAATCGTAGAAGAATACATGGGCGAAATCTCCAAAATCACCGGTCGCGAATATCACCTGTTCAACTACTACGGAGCTGAAGATGCAGAAGACATGATTATCATCATGGGTAGCGGTGCAGACACCGTTCGTACCGTTGTGGAAAAACTTAACAACGAAGGCAAAAAAGTTGGCGTACTCTGCGTACACCTCTATCGTCCCTTCAGCGTTAAACATTTCATGAACGCAATTCCTGCTAGCGTAAAACGCATTGCAGTTCTTGATCGTACCAAAGAACCGGGTGCCTTCGGCGAACCCTTGTACCTCGACGTACGCGCTGCCTTCTATGCAAGCGACAGAAACCCGGTGATTATTGGCGGTCGTTACGGCTTAGGCTCCAAAGATTTGATTCCTGCTGACGTTGTGGCAGTATTTGAAAACTTGGCAGCTGCAGAACCGAAAAATAATTTCACCGTTAGCATTACTGATGATGTTACCAACACTTCCTTGCCCGTTGGCGCAAATATTGACGTTACCAAAGAAGGCACCAAAGCTTGCAAATTCTGGGGCTTGGGCAGCGATGGTACCGTTGGCGCTAACAAGAGCGCAATCAAAATCATCGGCGACTACACCGATATGTACGCTCAAGGCTACTTCTCCTACGACTCCAAAAAATCTGGCGGTGTAACTGTTTCCCACCTGCGTTTCGGTCAAGTGCCCATCATGGCTCCGTACCTGATTAACGCAGCAGATTTTGTTGCTGTTCACAACCAATCCTACGTTTACAACTATGATGTAACCGCAGGTCTGAAAAAAGGCGGCACTTTCCTGTTGAATTGCTCCTGGACTGCAGAAGAACTGGATGCAAATCTTCCCGGTCAATTGAAACGCTACATCGCTCAAAACGATATTAAATTCTACATCATTGATGCAGTGAAGATTGCTCAAGAAATTGGTCTGGGCGGCCGCATCAATATGATTATGCAATCTGCTTTCTTCAAACTGGCTGACGTTATTCCTCTGGAAACCGCAGTTAAACATTTGAAAGAAGCTGTTGAACATTCCTACGGCAAAAAAGGTCAAAACATTGTTGACATGAATAACGCTGCCATCGACCAAGGCATCAACGCTATCGTAGAAGTTGCTGTTCCTGCAAATTGGGCAGAAGCTGAAGATAGCCAAGTTGCAGCTGTAACCGGTAATGAATTTGTAGATAATCTGCTCGTTCCCATGAACCGTCTGGAAGGCGACAAACTGCCCGTAAGCGCATTCAACAAATATGCTGACGGCACCTTCCCCTGTGGCACCAGTGCTTATGAAAAACGTGGTATCGCAATCAATGTTCCCGAATGGCAAATTGATACTTGTATCCAATGTAACCAATGCGCCTTCGTTTGCCCCCATGCAGCAATCCGTCCTGTACTCATGACCGAAGAAGAAGCTGCTAACGCACCTGCTTCCTTGCCGTCTAAAGATGCTATCGGCGCTAAAGGCTTGAAATTTGCCATCAACATTTCTCCGCTGGATTGCACCGGTTGCGGTAACTGCGCACAAATCTGCCCGGCACCGAAAGGCAAAGCTTTGGTAATGAAACCGTTGGATACCCAAGTTGCTAAAACTGTTAACTGGGATTATGCAATGAAAGAAGTTGCTCCTAAAGCTAACCCCATGAACAAAAATACCATTAAAGGTATTCAATTTGAACAACCCTTGCTGGAATTCTCCGGTGCATGCGCAGGCTGCGGTGAAACTCCGTATGCTAAACTGGTAACCCAACTTGTTGGCGACAGAATGATGCTGGCTAACGCTACTGGCTGCTCCTCTATTTGGGGTGCAAGTGCTCCGTCCATGCCTTACACCAAAAACTGCCAAGGTCATGGTCCCAGCTGGGCAAACTCCCTCTTCGAAGATAACGCTGAATATGGCTTAGGTATGTTCTTAGGCGTTAAACAATCCCGTGAACGCGTTGCTGAACTGGCTAAAGAAATTTTGGCAGCAGAAATTCCTGCTGATTTACAAGAAGCTCTCCAAGCTTGGCTGGATAACATGAATGTAAGCGCAGGCACCCGCGAACGTGCAGATGCTCTGGCAGGCGTTCTGGAAAAATATAAAGACCAATGCGATAAATGCGCAGCTCTCTACGCAGAAAAACAATTCTTCGTAAAACGTAGCCATTGGATTTTTGGTGGCGACGGCTGGGCGTATGATATCGGTTACGGCGGTCTGGACCATGTACTGGCTTCCGGCGAAAACGTAAACGTAATGGTATTCGATACCGAAGTTTACTCCAACACCGGCGGTCAATCCTCCAAATCCACTCCGACTGCTGCAATAGCTAAATTTGCTGCTAGCGGCAAAAAGACCAAGAAAAAAGACCTCGGCATGATGGCTATGAGCTATGGCTATGTTTACGTAGCGCAAATCGCTATGGGCGCAGACAAAGCGCAAACCCTGAAAGCAATCGCAGAAGCAGAAGCTTATGAAGGTCCGTCCCTGATTATCGCTTACGCTCCTTGCATTAACCACGGCTTGAAACTTGGCATGGGCTGCACTCAATTGGAAGAAAAACGTGCAGTTGAAGCTGGCTATTGGGCAACCTACCGCTACAACCCCGAACTGAAAGCTAAAGGTGAAAATCCCTTCATTCTGGATTCCAAAGAACCTTCCGCTGACTTCCGTGAATTCCTCATGGGCGAAGTTCGTTACTCCTCCTTGCTGAAGATGTTCCCCGAAACTGCAGAAGCTCTCTTTGAAAAGACCGAAGCTGATGCAAAAGAACGCTTGGCAAATTACAAAAAACTTGCAGGTAAATAAGTAAAAAGGACTGCTTCGGCAGTCCTTTTATTCATTTATCAAATCAAAAACACGTTAGAAGTGCTATATAACGTGTTTTAGTTCACAAATTGTTTACTTACCGTACCTACTTTGGACAAACCTATTTGCTATCATATAACCAAGGAAGCAAACAAACTTCCTTACCGTAGTAGCTCTTGAGTAGAGCAGCTGCAATAGAACAACATCTTTTCATCATACACCTCTCCTTTAAAAAGGCTCTGTACCCGCCAAGTACAGAGCCACTTTTTTGTATAAAATACACGTTTATTATCTTTTTGTTATTACTACTCCAGTATGTTAAAATAATATTATAAGCATATATTCTAAAATACGGAGGTTAGCCAAGACGGAAGATTTATCATTATTTGGAACACCTGACGAAACATCAGAAACTACAACTACGAAAATGCTTAATCAAATAGATGTTGTTAAATTAGACTTTATGGAAGCAGAAACATTATCTTGGCAAGAATTATTTTCTGGTTTTGATACTATTCATGCTATAACTTGAGTTGCGCTATAATGCTGGTGCTACTTGGGAAGCAGACCGTATCCTAAAAGAATTACCTGAAACCTTAGAGGCACATAAGTCAAGAGATTGGTTGGTAATGAATCTTGAAGAAGCTCGAAAATTTTTCGGTCTCCCGTTTACTAAATCTTTCTTAGATAAATTACCTTGGTCAAAATAAACAAACAGAGCGTGCAAAAGCACGCTCTAAATTTTTAAAACGAGTTTTCTAGTTTTGAACCATTTTCTTGCAATCTGGACAAACCCCAAAGAAGTAGAACTGATGTCCGGCAATCTCATAACCGCTCAAGCTTTCAGCTTCTTTGACCAGCGCAAGGCTATCCAAACCATTCAAGTCATCCACACGACCACAGCTAATGCATTGAATGTGGTGGTGAATACTGGTATCAGCATCATAACGCATGCTGTCCTCGCCAGTATTAAGAATTTGAATTACATTAATCTTATGCAAGATTTCTACAGTTTTGTAGACAGTAGCAAAACTCATGGACGGATACTTGGGCTGTAAAACACTATACAGCATTTCAGCATTGGGATGAGTTTTCATTGCAGCCAAAGCATCGTACACAGCCAAACGTTGTGGCGTAACCTTGTAGCCATTGGCACGCAGGATATCGCTCAATTGTTGATTATCCAGCATTTAATTCCCTCCTTTTCTAGGATTATTATAACGTTTTAATAATCTTTATTATTTATTTTATCGCAAGAACTTATTTTTTGTCAATCAATAATTATTACAGGAAACGATTTTCTGGTATAATATAGTCACGATATTTAAAAGAGAGGTCTCTTATGGAAAAGATAATTAACGCCCTTGCCCGTGAATTAAACATTAAACCGAAACAAGCAGAAGCCACTGTACAACTTCTTGACGAAGGCAACACCGTTCCGTTCATCGCCCGTTACCGTAAAGAAGCAACTGGCTCTTTAGATGAAGAACAAATCCGTACCATTGAAGAACGTTTGGCGTACCTACGCAACCTTGAGCAACGCCGCCAAGAAATTTTGACTGCCATCGCTGCCCAAGAAAAACTTACTCCTGAACTGGAAGCTGCCATTAACGCTGCAGAAAAAATGCAAACTCTGGAAGATTTGTATTTACCCTACCGCCCCAAACGTCGCACCCGTGCGCAAATCGCTCGCGAAAATGGTCTGGAGCCTTTGGCACAGCTCATCGAAGAACAAGGCAAGCCCTTGCTCCCCTTGGAACAGCTTGCCGCAATGCATCTTAGCGAAGAAAAAGGCATTGCTACCATTGAAGATGCTTGGCAAGGTGCGTGCGATATCGTCGCTGAAAACATTAGCGACAGTGCGGACGTACGCAAACTTTTGCGCCGCGAACTGTGGAATGCAGGGGAACTTGTTTCCGAACTTATCATTGACGAGAAAGATGCTCCTGAATTTTTGCAATACCGTGATTACAGCGAACCTGTCCGTCAGCTTCCCCCTCATCGTATTTTAGCCATGAACCGTGGTGAGGATAAGAAAGCGCTTAAAATCAACTTGCGTTGTCCTGACGAAAAGCTTATTGCAAAAGTTGCACAAAAGCTTAATTTAAAAGAGCAAAGCCCCTTCTACACCTACTATCATGCTGCACTTACAGATAGCTACAAACGTTTACTGCTCCCCTCTCTCGAACGTGAACTGCGTAACGAACTGACAGAGAAAGCAGAAAAGCAAGCAATCTCTGTTTTTGCAGCTAACCTCCGCCAACTACTTCTTACCCAACCTATCAGCGGGCACACCGTTTTAGGTCTCGACCCCGGTTATCGTACTGGCTGCAAAACTGCAGTAATTGATCCCAACGGACGTATTCTTGCTACCACCGCCATGTATATCACAGGTAGCAAGCACCAACAAGAGCAAGCTGAAAAGCAATTTGTTGAGCTGATGCGCAAATTCAACATCACTCTCATCGCTATTGGTAACGGTACTGCTTCCTACGAAACTGAACAGTTCACTTCCCAAATGCTTCAAAAATACAGCTTCGATGCTGCTTACATCATCGTCAGCGAAGCAGGTGCTTCTGTTTATTCTGCTTCCAAGCTTGCTCGTGAAGAACTTCCCGATTTGGACGTTTCCCTCCGTGGCGCAGTGTCCATTGCCCGCCGCGTGCAAGATCCCTTGGCTGAACTGGTTAAGATTGAACCGAAAGCAATTGGCGTTGGTCAGTACCAGCACGACGTAAACCAAAAGGAACTTACCCAAACCTTGGGCAGCGTTGTAGAAAGCTGCGTTAACCACGTTGGCGTGGAGCTGAATACTGCTTCACCTTCCCTTTTGAACTATGTGGCTGGCGTTTCCAGTACTGTTGCGAAAAATATTATCGCTTATCGTGATGAACACGGCACCTTCAAAAGTCGTAAGGAGCTTCTGAAAGTTGCTCGTCTTGGTCCCGCAGCCTTCACCCAATGTGCAGGCTTCCTCCGTATCGCAGGTGCCGCAAACCCGTTGGACAACACCTCCGTCCACCCCGAAAGCTATGCACTGGCTGAAAGCATCGTTACTGAATTAGGCTTCAAGCTTAGCGACTGCAGTACTGCTGCCCTGCAAGAAGCTGCTCACAAAGCAAATGCTGAAAAACTTGCCAGCAAACTGAACGCAGGCGTGCCTACTGTTACAGATATTCTCGCCGCCCTCGCCCGTCCCGGACGTGACCCTCGCGAAGATGCTCCTGCTCCCATGACTCGCAAGCACGTTACCAAGCTTAGCGATTTGGCAATTGGTAGCGTAGTCAAAGGTAAAGTTCAAAACGTAGTAGACTTTGGCGCCTTCGTAGATATTGGTCTTAAAGTGAGCGGTCTTATTCATAAGAGCGAACTTAGCGTGAAATACTTCCGCCATCCTTTGGACGTAGTTGGTGTTGGCGATGTTGTCGAAGCTGAAATCATCAGCATTGACGAAGCACGCAACAGAATTGGCTTGAGTCTTAAACGTTTAGAACAAAAGAAAAAATAATTCACAAAAAATTTTAAAAGCCATGTCCCCCTCGATAAAATGTTTCACGTGAAACAATGGCAAGCAAAAACTCCTGACGATTTTAAAATCATCAGGAGTTTATTTTTGTTTATGCCTTTATTCTACGCAGCGCAGTTCGTAGGATTTACCAGTTAAGCAACGAGCGCCGTTTTCAGTAATTACGTAGGTGTTTTCTGTGCCAACCAAGCCAATACCGGGCAACGCAATCTTCGGTTCAACAGCAAAGGTCATACCAACCTGCAAACCTTCTTTGAAACCTTTAGCGATTGCCGGAGCTTCGTCCATTACAAGACCAATGCTATGACCGAGGAACTTGCCTCCGTTCATAAAATTATCGCCGTAGATATTGTCGAAGTTATCCATGGTAACAGTGTACAAATCTTGGATGGGAGTGCCGGGTTTCATCATATTTACCACGTTTTGCTCCAATTCCAAGCAACGCTTTTGGGCATCAAGAATAACGTCTTTGTTAGGGTCCTTGTTAATGTCGCCGTAATAATAGGTTACAGTTTTATCTGTGTTGTAGCCGTCAAAGCCACAGGGAATATCAAGATAAACCAGTTGGTTCGGAGCAAGCTTGCGGAAAGCATTGCCAATGGATTGCAAAGCAATGCAAGTACCGGGAGTGCCACCAGGTCCGTCAAAAGCGCAACGCTCTAAACCACTCTTGCCAAAAGCAGCGATGCCGATAACTTCTTCGCCCAAGGGCAAGTTGAAACGCACAATACCATAGCTGCCACGGCTAAGCATTTCGCTATAAACATTTACAGCCAATTGAGTTTCGCTAATTCCGGGAACAATGAGCTTGGGAGCAACAACGTCAAGCACAGTTTCGTGAATCTTGCCACTGCGCTCCATTTGTTCCAATTCGTAAGCACTCTTTACCGCACGCAAATCTGTCAGCACATAGTCAAGAGAAGCGATTTCTTCAAAGGCAAAATATTTGTGGAACATTTGCTGCCAATCCCAAGTCAGCTTCTTGGTTTCCATATAAACTGTCGCAGGACAAGCACCATACTCAGCAACAACCTCACGATAGCTACGCATGGGACGGATATCTGCAAATTTGGATTCTTTCACAGCCCTGTCGTACATACGGCGCACCCACAAAATTGCATCCTGAGGACGAATGATGAGGGCACCATCTTGCATAGTGCCTGCAAAATAGTACATGGTTACTTTGTGGTTGATTACTGCCATTTCCCAACCGGGATTTTCTTTATCCATCAGTTGGCGGAACTTCGCCAAACGTGCTTCCAGTTCAGAAGCAGGCACGGGACGGAGGGAATCAGTTAAATTAGTTTGCTCTAAAATTGCCATAGCAAATTCTCCTTTAGGGCATTATTTAATGTAGTTTAAAATCTCTTTCGCGTGGGGCAGAATAATGTCCGGTTTAATGTTGCCGTTCTCAACATCTTCCATAGTTGCTTCGCCAGTCAAAACCATTACGGAAAGAATGCCATTGTTGAGGCCAAAGGCAATGTCGGTGGAAAGTCTGTCGCCAACCATAGCGATTTCTTCTTTTTGGAAACCAGTTTGGTCAAGCACAACGTCTACCATATATTGGAAGGGTTTGCCAAAAATCATAGAAGGGCTTTTGCCGGTAGCAGTTTTGATAAGCTCAATCATTGCACCGGTATCGGGAATGAACTCGCCACCTTCAATGGGACAACGCACGTCAGGATGAGTTGCAACGTAAGGGACGCCTTTATCAATCAAACGGCAAGCAGTGGTCAGTTTTTCGTAGGTCAATGTTTGGTCGAAGCCAACAACTACAAAATCTGCGCCTTCTTCCAAAGTTTTTGTCATTGTAAGGCCTGCATCAGTAATGTTCTTTTCCAGTTGAGGAGTACCCAAAACGTAGAACTTTCCGTCAGGATGATTCTTGCACATATAATTGGTGAAAGCATCAGTGGAAATCAACACGTTTTCACGGGTAACAGGCACGCCCAAGCCATTCATTTTATTCACGTAGTGTTGGTGGTCACGGGAAGAATTGTTGGTCAAAAGATAATATTCACGACCAGCAGCCTTCAATTTGTCAAAGAAGCCTTCCATGCCGGGAATAAGCTCGTTACCTAAATTGATGGTGCCGTCCATATCAAACAGAAAACATTTTATTTGTCCTAAACGCTCTAAATCAGCCATAGTATCTCTCCTTGCAAAACTAAATATATTTATATTATAAAGCATAAACACTTTTGAGCAAAACAAAATTTCTGAAACAGAGTGAGAATTGAGATAAAAAATCAACTAATTTATCACATTAGTTCTCTCAAAAAATGCTGATTTAAAATATAAATTGATTGTTTTTAGCTTTTTGACCTTGGCAAACACTTGTGTTAAAGTTAGTGTATAAGTAAAAATCCATTGGGAGATGTTATTTATGAAGAAACTTGCTGTATTAGTTTTATTATTAGTATTCGCTTTAACATCCGTTTGCTTTGCTAAACCTTCCAAGTTTGAAAAACCAGACCCTGGACGTTGGATTAAAATTTCAGAAACCGATCAAGCCATAATGTGGTTTGATGCAAAAAGCATGAAATTTGGCAGAGAAAAGAAAAAAGGTTCTGATTGCTACAACCATAGAACCGCCGATGTTTGGTTCTTGTGTTATTATCCCGGCAAAGACGCAGAAACGAAGAACTTTGAGCACTGGGACTTAGATTGTAGAACCATTCAGCCAAAAAGTACTATATATAAGTTCTACAAAGATGATTATGTATATACCAAGAATCAATCCCATGAACCTCAAAGAGTTGTTGTTCCAGACACCCTAACTGAAAGTATGTATATAATATTAGATTCTTTATGGGAAAGCGAGAATCAAATCAATAAAAATTAATAGTAAAACCCCTTACTTAACATTTTTAGTCGAGTAAGGGGTTTTGTTTTTATTCTTTCTCCCATTGTTTTTCTAAATAAGGTTTCACGACAAGCATAAGCTGTTCTGCTTTATTATATTGTTCTTCTGCCTGCTCTTTGGTAATCACTACAAAATCTTGATAATCTGCTTTCTCTCTCAATCTAAAGGATAAGTCTATAAATTTAGATAGACTTTTATCAAACACACCTTCTTTTACATAAGTTCTGTTGAAAAAAGCAATAATACCAGAATGTTTACTAGAATCAAAGCCATCAAGTGCAGTAACTGCTCTTAACGTATGGAACAATGCATAATAGGAACGATTAACCGAAGCCTTATACTGCCCAGCATTAAGTAAAGTTTTAGAAGCAGTTAAATCTTCTTCTGCACTTTGATAACGATACTTAGATAAATCTACTATGCTACCTTCCATAAAACTATCCCTTCTTGTTTTACATTTTTATAAAAAGGCGTAACTGCTTTCCATTTTTCATAGTTATCAATATCAATATCAATTACTGAAAACACCTTATCATATTTCAAATTCATATCTACGATAAAATCAGATAACTTATCTTCTGCCTCTGCATTCAGGCTTCCTTTTATAAGTAAAGCCACATCAATATCAGATTCCGTGGAAGCAGTACCTCTTGCAACAGAACCATAAAGAATGACACTAACCAGTTGCTCATCAATAATTTTCAAGAAACCATCTACTAATTCTTCTACCATTTGTTTTTCCATAAGGCTGCCTCCTTTCATATCTTCTTTAGTTTGATTATATCTTAAAATTACATTGAATACAATAAACCTACAATCATCTTCTTTTCTTCACCGCTTGGACACCGATTAGACACAACTAACTTTAACAATTATGTTAAACTCTTAGTAACAAGATATGAATTAAATTTGACAAAGCAGTTCCCACAGAACCAAGCAATTTATTTTCTACTTGTTGCGAAAAAAGAGATTTCTTACATTAATATAACGTTCTTTTAAAAGGAGGCATACATAATGAAAGGTTATGCAATGTTAAAAATTGGTTCTACCGGTTGGGTAGAAAAAGATATTCCTGAATGCGGTCCCCTCGATGCAATCTGCAAACCGCTTGCCATCGCTCCCTGTACTTCCGACGTACATACTGTTTGGGAAGGCGCCATCGGTGAAAGAGAAGATATGATTTTAGGTCACGAAGCTGTTGGCGAAGTCGTAAAGGTTGGCGAACTGGTAAAAGACTTCAAACCTGGTGATAAGGTCATCATCTCCGCCATCACTCCGGACTGGAACAGTCATGAAGCGCAAGAAGGTTACGCAATGCACAGCGGCGGCATGCTCTCTGGTTGGAAGTTCTCCAACTTCAAGGACGGTGTTTTCGCTGAATACTTCCACGTTAACGATGCGGATGGCAACTTGGCACATCTTCCTGAAGGCATGGACTTAGGTGCAGCTTGTATGCTCAGCGATATGGTTCCCACCGGTTTCCACGGAGTTGAACTGGCAGATATCCAATTCGGTGACAATGTGGCAATCATTGGCATTGGCCCCGTAGGCTTAATGGCAGTAGCAGCAGCGGCAATTCGTGGCGCTGCGAACATCTACGCAGTAGGTTCTCGCAAAGATTGTGCAGACCTTGCACTGGAATATGGCGCAACCCACATCGTTAACTACCGTAACGGTGATATTGTAGAACAAATTATGAAACTGAACGGTGGTCCCGTTGATAAGATTGTCATCGCCGGCGGCGACGTTGATACCTTCGATCAAGCAATCCGCATGCTGAAACCCGGTGGCAAAATTGGTAACGTCAACTATCTTGGCGTAGGCGACTTCGTAAAAATCCCTCGCGTAGAATGGGGCGCAGGCATGGGACACAAGCACATTGTCGGTGGCTTGATGCCCGGAGGTAGGCTCCGCTCTGAAAAACTGGCACGCTTAATCACCTCTGGCAGAATCCATCCTGAAAAAATGATTACCCACGTTTTCCATGGTTGGGAAGGTGTAGACAAAGCTTTAATGCTTATGAAGGATAAGCCTGCCGACTTGATTAAGCCCTTAGTAATTTTCGACAAATAACTAAAATAAACTCAAAGCACTATGAGTGAAGCGTTCTGCTTTCTCATAGTGCTATTTTATTTCATTAACAAAACTTATCCCAAAAAGCAAAAATTTATTTTTATACGGATTTTTTACTTTCATAAAGCACCTATTTTAAAATCAATAGCTTAAATATTGCACACGCACTCTCACCAAATGTATATATATGATATTATTTGTATAAAGTAAATTTGTCAGAAAATTCTTGGAGGTGCTTTGCTTGTTTATTAAATTTATTTGTTCTTTGCTTTTTATTACCGCAACTTTTTGCACATCCATCGTAAATGCGCAAGAAGACAAAACCACCATCATACTTTCTGATGCAGGCTGGGATAGCGTTAAGTTTCACAATGCTGTAGCAGAATATATCGGTCGTACTGCTTTTGAGCTAAATTTTTCAACAATCAGTGGTTCCACCCCCATCGTGCAAGCTGCACTGGTACGTGGTGACATTGACGTAAACATGGAAGCTTGGACAGACAACATTCCTACTTTCGAAGCAGATATGAAAACTGGCAAGCTTGTTAATTTAGGCATCAACTTTGACGATGACAAGCAAGGCTTCTACGTTCCTCGCTACGTTATTGAAGGAGACAAAGCTCGCAACATTGCCCCCATGGCTCCCGATTTAAAAACTGTCCGTGATTTGGCACGTTACCCTCATTTATTTAAAGACGATGAAAATAAAGATAAAGGTCGTATTTACGGTGCCATCCCTGGCTGGGGTATTGATGCCGTAATGCACAAGAAGTATGTCGCTTACGGCTTAAACCAAAATTACATTTACTTCCGTAGCGGCAGTGAAGCAGCACTTTTCACCGCATTTATGGCTGCCTACACCAAGGGCGAACCAATCGTTGGCTACTGCTATGAACCAACTTGGATAAGTGGCAAGCTTGATATGGTGCTTTTAGAAGATGCGCCCTATTCTCCCGAAGCCTTTAACGCTGGCTTGACAGAAGCTCGTGGCGTACCTGTCTGCGTAATTGCTAATGTGCAACTTTTGGAAAAATCTCCAGAATTTGCAGCCTTCCTCAAAAAATACAGAACCTCTAGCGCGCTGACAGCAGAAGCTTTAGCTTACATTGCTGATACTAAAGCAGATTACCACACCACTGCCAAATGGTTCCTGCAAAATCACCCGGAGCTTTTAATGCAATGGCTTTCTCCTGAAAAGGCAGACCTGGTACAAGAATCCTTAAGCAACAAGCAAGCAGAAGTTAGCAACTGGTTCCTGCACTTCCCTGATTGGCGCTTAGATTTTACTGGTCCCATTGACAACTTCGTTAAATACATCAACGCTAAATACGCAAACTTTTTCAATACGATTAAAGATTTCCTTAGCTGGTGCATTAGCTCCATTGAAGCCCTCTTAAATCTTATTCCTTGGTGGCTTACAATTTTAATGACAGTCTTCGCAGGGAAAAAGCTTACCCAAAAATTAAGCAATGGTATTCTTTATGGCTTAGGTTTATTCTTGATTGGCATCTTTGGCTATTGGAATATGATGAACGAAACTCTTGCCGTAGTCATCGCCGCCGTGGCAATTTCCCTATTTATAGGCTTGCCCATTGGCGTGCTTGTTTCTACCAGCAAGCTGGCGAATAAATTATTACGCCCCTTCCTTGATGCAATGCAAACTATGCCAACTTTCGTATATATGATTCCTGCTGTAATGCTCCTTGGTCCCGGCAAGGTTCCTGCAGTTTTGGCAACTGTAGTTTACGCAGTGGTTCCTGTCATTCGTTTGACAAGCCATGGCATCCAACAGGTAGACGAAGAAATTGTTGAAGCTTCCCTCGCCTTTGGTGCTTCCCGTTGGCAAACCTTGTTCAAGGTACAAATTCCCCAAGCCATGCCTACAATTATGACTGGCGTAAACCAAACCATGATGATGGCTGTTGCCATGGTAGTTACCTGCGCAATGATTGGTGCTAATGGTCTTGGTATGGAAGTACTTATTGCCATCAACCGTACTGAATCTGGACGTGGTTTAATCGCAGGCATCTCCATTGTTATTATCGCCATTATCATAGACAGACTTACCCAAAGCTTGGCCCGTAAAAAGGAGGACTACAATGACAGGACAACCTATTTTAAAAGTTGAAAATCTTTATAAGCTGTTCGTACCTTTGGAAGCCTCCCAAAATGTTGAAGAAGCAATGGAGCTTTTGCAAGCAGGACAAGGTCGTTTTGAAGTGCTGCAATCTACAGGAATAACTGCTGGCTTGGCAGATATCAGCTTTGAAGTACAAAAGGGTGAAACCTTCGTGCTTATTGGTCTTTCCGGTAGTGGCAAGTCCACACTTATCCGTTGCCTAAATATGCTCCACGAACCAACCTACGGCAAAGTTCTTTTTGAAGGCGAAGACATTACCCAATATAATTCCAAGCAGCTGCAAGAATTTAGACGTACTAAAACTGCCATGGTTTTCCAGCACTTTGGCTTGATGGATAACCGCAACGTTTTAGAAAATACTTACTACGGTTTAGAAATTCGTGGCGTTCCTTTGAAGGAACGTACTGAAAAAGCCTTAGAGATGCTCGCCATGGTTGGCCTTGAAGGCTGGGAAAGCAAAAAAATTAGCGAACTTAGTGGTGGCATGAAGCAACGTGTTGGTATCGCCCGTGCTCTGACCAATGACCCGGACATTCTTTTAATGGACGAAGCCTTCTCCGCCCTTGACCCCTTAGTTAAAAATGACCTGCAGTTTGAACTTATACGTATCCAGGAAAAAATGGGTAAGACCATTATCTTTATCACCCACGATATTAATGAAGCCTTCCGTCTTGGCACCCACGTTGGCATTTTACGTGACGGACGTATGGTACAAATTGCAACTCCCGAAGAAATGCTGACCAATCCTGCTGACGGATACGTACAAAACTTCATCAACACGGTAAATTCCAGTAAAGTGTTGAGCGTGCGCAATGTTATGAGTACGCCGACCTGTATGGTGCGTAGAGGTGACGGTGCCGCAGTCGCCCTCCGTAATATGCGCAACTGTGGCGTTTCCAGTGCTTACGTCGTAAATGAGCACATGCATTTTGTGGGCATCATCACTTTGGACGGGGCGTTGCGTATTCAATCAGGCAAGGCTACAGTTGATGATGTTCTCATAACTGACGTTCCCATTATTGAAGACCTTAACGCTTCCGTTGCCAATATTACCCAGCTTTCTGCAGATACTCCTTTCCCCCTGCCCGTTGTCGATAAGGACGGAGTGTTCTGCGGTATCGTAACTAAAGCTTCTGTACTTTCTTCCTTTGTATTAAATAGTTAATATCACATAAAAAAGCACTAACCTTTCAAGTAATTTTCTTGAAAAGCTAGTGCTTTATCTTTTAGAGTTTATTCATTTACGTGTACGTGGCTAGCTTCGCCCTCGTTGTCAAAGGTTACCACAAGAGTTAAGTTTTCCTCGTCGCTTGTCCAGTAATAAGTGTCGCCCTTGTTCACGCTACAAGGCATGCGCAAAACGTCGGAGATTTCCCAATAGGTCATACCGTTTTGAATTAAGGGAACACTTTCCAAATTCAGGTTGTAGGTTCCTTCGCCTTTAGCGAGCAAGCTGTACAGATGGTTGAATTCTAAAACGGTATTGTGGAAATCGTAGAAGGTTTGTCCTAAAAGAGCGTTAACCTTTGCTTCATCATCTTCTTCACCAGCGATAAAGTCCAGCAAGGTGCCGAAGCGTACTCGCAAAATATATGCAAGCTTCAAGGCAGCTTTATATAATTTTTCCAGCTCCCCCGTAAATTGGGTAGCTTCTTCCTCCATGGAAGTAAGCATCTTCAAAATATTTTCTACAGACGGCAAATATTCATTAATTAATTTGCCAGCCATTTCCTTGTTGGCATAAGCAGCATCCTTTTCAACCAGCAGGTCAATATATTTTTGCTGTTGATTTGCAGAAAGCACCGTCAAAGGAATGTAGCATCTATCATTTATATAAGTAGCCTTTTTAATTACAAGTTCTTGTTCCATGGTCACTCTACCCTTCGCTTAAATCTCTTAACTTATATGATAGGACAAAGGAGGGCAACTGTCAAAAAATATTTGCCACCCTCACTTAGCTTGCCAATACAAAACCACAGGTGTATAATAACTCCTGTAGATAAAACTACAACAACTTCATCCTGCGGGTGTAGCTCAATGGTAGAGCACTGGTTTCCCAAACCAGTGACGCGGGTTCGATCCCCGTCATCCGCTCCATAAAAATCTTGTCCCAGAGCTGAGTTTCAGCTTTGGGATTTTTATTTGTTACAACTTTCTCAAATTTGTTAAGATTTGGTAAACTTTGTAAAAACATGCAGAAAAAATTTTTAGATTAAGTTATAATAACCCTAGTAACAGATATGAATTTGTAAGGAAGCAAAATTCCACCCACTATCCCCTAAAAATAATAATGCGAAAGCTGTGTAGCGTGTTGCTATGCAGCTTTCTTATATTTTAAGCATAAAGAAACTAATTAATAAATTTCAAAATATTTTGGAGGAACAGTTTATGAAGAAGTATGGTTTAAATTCTCAGCAGGTAGCAGAATCTCTGGCAAGGCATGGCAACAACGCCCTGTCTCAACCACCAAGGGACACCTTTCTTGACAAACTGCTTGATAATTTCAAAGACCCCATCATTAGAATTTTAATTTTTGCCCTGCTGGTAAACATTGTCTTCGTATTTATGGGACACGGTGACTGGATTGAAACCTGCGGTATTTTTATCGCCATTCTTTTGGCAACCCTGGTTTCTACCTATTCCGAATACAGCAATGAAAACGCCTTTCAAAAATTACAGGAAGAAGCTAGCCGTATTCGTTGCAAGGTTTGGCGTGACGGCGAGCCTGTAGAAATTCACATTGACGATATTGTCGTAGGCGATGCAGTCATTTTAGAAGCAGGGGACAAAATTCCCGTGGACGGTATCCTGCTTGAAGGCGATGTTAAGCTTGACCAAGCTGCCCTCAACGGCGAAAGTGAAGAAGCTCACAAGCTTATCGCTCCTGCTGATTACACCTGGAACGATGACAACATAGATTTTTTAGACAAGTACAGATTGTTCCGTGGTAGCGTTGTAGTTGAAGGCACCGGCATTATGGAAGCTGTCAAAATTGGCGACGACTCTGTTTATGGCAAGCTTACCCAAGAATTAAAGGACGACGAACGCGACAGCCCGTTGAAGCTAAAACTAAAAGGCTTGGCAAAAAGCATTAGTAAGTTTGGCTACGCAGGTGGCGTGTTTATTTCCGTCGCAGTTATGGCGCAAAAGCTTTTAGAGGCGCCCAGTGCTTCTGCTTATCTTAGCAACACCCCTACTCTTTTGGCAGATTTAGTCCAAGCAATAATCCTTGGCATCATAATTATCGTTATGGCTGTACCGGAAGGCTTGCCCTTGATGATTGCCATTGTTTCTTCATTAAATATGCGTAAGATGCTTAACGATAATGTTTTAGTTCGTAAGCTTGTTGGCATCGAAACCGCAGGCAGCTTGAACATCCTCTTTACGGATAAAACCGGTACCATTACCAAGGGTAAGTTGGAAGTTGTACGCTTCATTACCGGTGCCAAAGATGAATTCTTAAATTTTGCAGAGCTTCCTGAGAAAATCAAGGAGCTTACTTATCAAAACGTAGTAATAAACACTTCTGCTACCGTTACCGACGGCAAAATTGTTGGTGGCAACATGACGGAAGCTGCCTTGAGCAAATATATTGGTACCTATCGTGCAGAGCAAGGTGCCAAACGTCTGCACTTTGTTCCCTTTAACAGCGCTAATAAATTTTCCTGGGCGTTGGTGCAAAAAGGCGCAGACCGTTACTGCTTGGTGAAAGGTGCGCCTGAAAAATTAGTGCAACAGGCTCGCTATTACTGGGACAAGGACGGCAACCGCCAACCTTTGACAGAAGCAATGAAGCAAAGCCTTGACGATAGAATGCTTGAACTGGCAGGTAGCGCTATCCGCATGCTGGCACTGTGTTCCTACGAAGAACCTCTTAATGAAAATGAAACTCCCTCTCAAAATCTGACCTTAGTTGGTATTTTGGGCATTCGTGACGAAGTACGCCAAGAAGCAGTTGAAGCTATCATTGCCGTACAAGATGCAGGCGTTCAAGTGGTAATGATTACTGGTGACCGTAAGGAAACTGCTGTTGCCATTGCTAAAGATGCTCATCTACTGCAGCACCCGGAAGAAATTGTTCTGACCAGTTCCGAACTGGGAGCATTAAGTGACGACGAAGTTAAACTGCTCCTGCCCAAACTGCGAGTTGTGGCGAGAGCTTTGCCCATGGATAAATCTCGCTTGGTACGTCTTTCCCAAGAAATGAATTTAGTCGTAGGTATGACTGGTGACGGTGTCAACGACTCCCCTGCCCTCAAGAAAGCAGACGTCGGTTTTGCCATGGGTAGCGGCACGGAAGTTGCCAAGGAAGCTGGCGACATTGTCATTCTAGACGACAACTTTCTCAGCATTAAGAAAGCAATCCTTTACGGACGAACTATTTATAATTCCATTTGTAAGTTTATCGTTTTCCAACTGACCATTAACTTTTCTGCAGTAGCAATCAATTTCATTGCCCCCTTTGTAGGCATTGATAAGCCTTTGACAATTACCCAAATCCTCTGGATTAACCTTGTCATGGATACGCTGGCTGCCATCGCCTTTGGTGGCGAGCCTGCTTTGGAAAAATATCTTGCGGAAACGCCCAAGGATAGAAGCGCGTCCATCGTCAATAAAAAAATGCTCACCACTATCATTTTAGGTGGCGCCTATATGACCTTGGTTGCAATCTTCTTCTACAAGAGCAGCTTCGTAGCAGAACTTTTCCGCACTGCCCCCAACAACATCTACATTTATACAGGCTTCTTCTGTACCTATATTTTTATGGCAGTTGCTAATGGCTTCAACGTCCGTGTAAGCGGTGTGAATCTTTTTGAAAACTTACGCCTTAACAAAGGCTTCATTGACGTTATGGCTCTAATCATTGCCATTCAGGTTGCTCTTACTTTTGTAGGCGGACGCGTTCTGCGAACCGAACCTCTTAATTTAGAGGAGTGGGGCGTTGTAGTAGCCTTTGCGTTGAGCATGGTGCTGGTAGATTTAGTGAGAAAAAACTTATCCAAATAAATGTTTCACGTGAAACTATTTTGACTTTTTGACATTTCCTTTTGGCTAATCTAACAGCCTATGATATAATGAAAGCAAGAAATCTTATGAGCGAGGTACGCCTATGATAAAGAAAGTCATTGCCGTAATTATATTGATTGCAGTTTTGTGCGCCTTCCTTGTTGTATTCGGTGGTATTGCCATTATCGACATTAGTATAAAATTGATGTGGCTGAGTTTTTCTGCCATCATTGCTTTTGCCTGCAAGTCTTTAGGCTGGAATATTTCCCAGGAAATTGTCAACCGTCTTTTGGCGAAGCAAAACTTTTTGCCTGGCACCTTAACCATTGACGACAACCCCTCCATCAAAACGGATAAGATTATTTTATTCAACCTTTGCTGGAAAGATGACAAAGGTGTGGAACGTCTTAACGTGCACGAAGTTGAAGTGCGTACCAATATTTATCAGGTTGTCTTGAGTTTGATTCGCAAGGAGCCTTTGGACAAGTTCCTTTCCATCGTGCAGGAAATCATTTTGAAACAGCCCATGTTCAATATGGAATACACCTTGGAAAACAAACAGCTTCTTGCCCAATACGTGGAACGCCTTACAGAAGGTCAAACCACATCCCAAACTACGGAAGCTCCCAAAGAAGCATCTACCCTACCCCCTGTAGACGACCTTCCTAATTTGAAGCTTTACCTTGAACGAGGCGTGGTAGATTTAAAAATCAACGGACAGCATCTGCGTTTGGAAAATATTAATGGTGTGTGGCGTAATGACCCGGTTATTGACTACTACCTAACCTGTCAGCTTGAAGACGAAAACATCAGCATTCAAAACCAGAATACTGTGAACCGCTATCTGCTTCGCGCTTCCAAAATTTCCTTGAAACGTTTGTGGAATATCCTCACCCCCATTTTTAAAATTGAACGTATCAATTTACTGGACGGTGAAGTTACTGATTTTAAAATGCTGGTAGAGCGCAAGAATAATGCTTGGTCCATTCTCTCCCTTAACTGGAATTTTAATGACATTATGCTTGCCAGTCATGGCATTATTATTGAAGAAATTGATGGTCGCTTTAGCAGTACTGACCTAGATACCTTTAACATCAAGAAGCTGGAGCTGAAGCTTTACAATCACACCCTGCGTGTTGATGGCGTAATCACTACTCCCCAAGCTGACGATTCTTCCTACAAATTTAAGCTTAAGCTGCGTAGCGATAAGATTTTCTTGAAAAACAATGTGGACATCAATATTTTTGATGGCTTTAACCTTTACGGAACTGCTCAACGGCTTGACGGTGCTACCGTTATTGATTTGAACATGGACGGAACCCTGCGCCTTGATATTCCTGGACACAGCTCCGTTACTGCAGAAAAGTTCGTTGGCAAGGTTGAGCTTGACGAAGGCATTGTTACTTTTAAACACGCAAGCTGCTTGATTAACAAGAGCAAGGTTGCCCTTGACGATTGTCTTATTAATTTGAACAATGGCGATTACATCTTCCACCTTAGTGGTGAACAATTAGACATTGCTCTTTTGACAGACCAGCCCATTAAGGGAGAAACCTTCTTCTTCGTAACCATTAGCGGTAATACGGGAGAACGTAGCTGCTCAGTTAATGGTATTTACCGTATCGAAAATATTAAGTACCGCAACCTGCCTTTAAGCAGTATTCACGGACGTATAGTTACTGATGACGAAGGTGTGCATTTAGCTGAAAACTTCTGGCATATCTTCAATAAAAATATTCCTGTTCACTGCAGCTTTGCAAAGAATGCTATCAAAATTGACTGGGGGCTTGAAATGGAAAGCCTTAAGGATGTTTTCAAAGAAAGTGTTCAAGATGCGGGTGATGCGGTTGGCGGAATGTTAAATCGTATTAGAAATAAGTTCAAGTAAAAAATTAGAGCTACTCATTTTTATAATGAGTAGCTCTTAATTTTTAAAGGCAAATCTTAGTGTAGTAACTAAAAACTTTTCAGAAGTGCTGTATAACGAGGCGACGTAAAATTATGCCGCGAAGGCGTACTAGTAGTACGTCGAGCAAGTAATTTTACGGCAACAAAGTTAGACAGTGCTTATGGAAAGTTTATTGCTCAGCTCTATTAATTGCGCAAATAATGCCTAAAAGTGCCGCCACGTTAACGTTGGGATGCATGCCCGCACCAAAGATATGTTCCCCATTGGGTTTCTTCAGTTCGATGTAGCAGATACCTTGCGCATTGGAACCACTAGATACAGCGTGTTCGTGGTAGTTAACAAATTTGTAGCCTTCAATGCCAGCGTGGGACAAAGCATTAAAGAAGGAGTCGATAGGACCATTACCTACGCCAACAATGTGGCATTCTTTTTCGCCAACGTTAATGGATCCTTCGAAACGGCTGTGAACGGAACCATCTGCTTCGTGGAGTTCTGCGAAGCGATGACGGAGCAGTTTGTATGCGCCAGAACGTTCAATGTATTCGCGATGGAACAGGTCAACAATTTGGTCTTGGCTAAGTTCGTCACCATATTCGTCAGCAGCAGCCTTAACAATATTGCCAAATTCAGGATGCATTTCTTTGGGCAGGTTGTAGCCAACAGCGTGTTGCAGTACGAAAGCAGCACCACCCTTGCCAGATTGGCTGTTGATGCGAATTACAGGTTCGTATTCGCGATGCAAGTCCGCAGGGTTAATGGGCAGGTACGGAACTTCCCAGTAAGGAGTACCTGTATTTTCCATATATTCAAAGCCTTTACGAATAGCATCTTGGTGAGAACCGCTGAACGCAGTAAAAGCAAGCTCGCCTGCGTAGGGTTGACGTTCAGGCACGTGCATATGGGTGCAAGCTTCGTAAATCTTTTTGATTTCCAAAATTTCAGAGAAGTCCAGTTCAGGATCTACGCCTTGGGTAAACATATTCAGGGCAACGGTTACGATGTCCAAGTTACCAGTGCGTTCGCCATTACCAAAAAGAGTACCTTCGATGCGGTCAGCACCTGCCATAACTGCAAGCTCTGCAGAAGCTACGCCAGTACCACGGTCATTGTGGGGATGAATACTGATAATGGCAGCCTCGCGGTTTTTCATATTGCGGCAGAAATATTCAATTTGGTCTGCGTAGGTGTTAGCGGTGCACATTTCTACGGTAGAAGGCAGGTTAAGAATGATGGGGTTCTCTTTGGTAGCACCCATTTCTTCCATAACAGCTTCGCAAATTCTGATAGCGAAATCAATTTCAGTACCAGTAAAGCTTTCAGGAGAATATTCGTAACGAATGTTCATACCACTGCGAGCCACTTCTTCCTCGGTCAATTGACGGATAAGACGTGCGCCTTGCACAGCAATATCTACGATGCCGTCCATGTCTTTGCCAAATACAACCTTACGTTGCAGGGTGGAGGTGGAGTTGTAGAAATGGATAATAACGTTTTTTGCGCCGCGGACTGCTTCAAAAGTTTTACGAATAAGTTCTTCGCGGGCTTGCACCAAAACTTGAATAGTAACGTCATCAGGGATGTGGTTACCTTCAATCAAGGTACGTAAAATATCATATTCAGTTTCGGAAGCAGAGGGGAAGCCTACTTCGATTTCTTTAAAACCAACATCAACCAAGGTATGGAAGAAAGTCAACTTTTCTTCAATGCCCATGGGGGTTACCAAAGCTTGGTTACCATCACGCAAGTCAACACTGCACCAGATGGGAGCTTTAGTAATAATTTTGTCAGGCCATTGGCGGTCAGGCAGGTTCACTCGTTCAAAGGGTACGTATTGTTTTGCTTGTTTCATTTTATTTCCTCCGTTTTGCTTACATTAAGCCATTCTTTAATAATTTCATCTTTGCTGACAGCCGTCCAGCTTAAATCATCAACAGGAACATTGACGTTACCAATAAGCTCTTTACGTCCGTCATTATAGGGATAATTCTTAGCGTGCCAAATATAATGGTAGCCTTCGCTTCTAAGCACTGCTTCGCTAAAATCACTTACTAGGTAGTCAATAAAATTGCGGGCAGCTTCTAGATTGTTAGCCTTGTTCATAACCGCAGCGCAGTTCAGTAGGTTGCGGTTAGCATCTTTAACAACAGTTGCAAATAGATGCTTGTGCTTCGTTTCCAGTAGGATTGCTGTACGCAAGGGTACAACTGCTACCATTTTCTCTCCCCTATCTACCATACCAACTGCTTCTTCGTAGGTTTCGGTGAAGTGGATGTTTTGCTGGTTCAATCTATCTGCAAATTTTAGCGCTGTATCTTTACCACGTAGTTGCCAAATAGAAGTAATCATTGCGTAGCTGGTACTTCCGTTGGCAAAATTTACCATGGCGATTTCATTTTTAAATTCTGGTAGCAAAAGTTCTTGCCAAGTATCCGGTGCGTATAGTCCATTATCACGTAGCTTGTTGGTGTTGCTGACGAAAGCAATGTATTCTAAAAAGATACTGGTCCATTGTCCTTGTCTGGTACGTAATTCCACAGGCATCTTGTAAAATTCCTTGGGCTTGTAGGGACTAAGCATCCCTTCCTGGTCAGCAAGGTAACATTCTTCAACGGTACCACCTAGCCAGCAATCAAAGCTGTTCTTTTCAAGGAATTCCTTACGTTCCTGCCAAGAACCTTCTGGCAAATACCTTATCTGCACCTTAACGCCATTGCGTTTTACGAAATCATCTACCAAAAGCTCTGTAACACCTTTGCTCATACTACTACATAAATGCATAGCAGCATCAGAATTTGAACGCGCTTCTTCTTTTTCAGTTGTAGCAGCCTCACAGCAAATGCTTGTAAACATAAGCAGCAAAGTTAGCACCGAAAGCATTAGGTATCTGTAAACTTTCTTCATAAAATGTATCTTCCTTTTATTAGATGTTCCTATTATACCAAAAAAAAGAACATCGCACAAACTGTACGATGTTCTTTATGTTTTTTAAAATTATTTTTTAAATTAGTCGCGACCAAATACCATGGTTTTGTCGAAGTCCAGATATACGGTGCTTCCGTCAGGATAAGCTTCCACATCTGCACCTTTAACGATAACGCGGATAAGGTTTTCGCCACATTGTACACGATAGTCAACAGCGTCACCCAAGTAGAAGCGTGCTACCATAGTGCCTTCTAATTGACCGCCGTTTGCGGAAATGCTGATATTTTCCGGACGAACTGCAATAGTAGCTTCGCCAGTAATATCGGTGGGGTTAGCGAAGGAAACGTTGGTGCCTTTAATGAATACGCGGTCGCCTTTAGCTTCGCCAGGAATAAAGTTAACCAAACCGATGAAGTCAGCAACCATTTTGTTTGCCGGGTTGGTGTAAATGTCGTGAGGAGCGCCGATTTGTTGAACAACGCCTTTGCTCATTACAACTACGCGGTCACTCATTGCCATTGCTTCGCCTTGGTCATGGGTTACATAAACAACGGTAATGTTCAATTTCTTTTGAATGGACAAAATTTCAAAGCGCATGCTTTCACGGAGCTTAGCGTCCAAGTTGGAAAGAGGTTCGTCCAAAAGGAGCAAGCCCGGTTGTGCAACCAATGCACGAGCCAAAGCTACACGTTGTTGTTGACCACCGGAAAGTTGGTGAGGATAACGTTCGCCGTATTCGCCAAGGTGAACCAGTTCCAACATTTCTTGTACGCGTTTAGCGCGGGTTTCTTTGTCTACCTTTTGAATTTTCAGAGGATAGCCAACGTTTTCAGCAACGGTCATATGGGGCCAAACTGCATAGGATTGGAATACCATGCCGATGTCACGTTTTTCAGGAGGAGCGAAGGTTCCTTTTTCGGAAGAGCTTACGCATTTTTCACCAATATAAATTTCACCTTCAGTTGCACGTTCAAAGCCTGCAATCATACGCAGGGTAGTAGTTTTACCGCAACCGGAAGGACCTAAGATGGAAACGAATTCGCCATCTTTTACTACTAAGTTAAAATCGTCAACAGCGGTTACCGCGCCGAAACGTTTAAATACATGTTCAATACGTACTTCAGACATTTATTACACTCCTTCTTAAATACCTACATTACCTTTGGTAATTTTGTTGAGAATCAAATTGCCAACCAATACAACAGCCAAAATGATTACGGAAAGTACGGAAGCATTTTGTGCGTCTGCGTAGGTTTGCAAATCGTACAGCAATACGCCGATGGTTTTGGTTTCAGCGCCGTACAGCAGCAAAGACATAGTCAATTCGTAGAAAGACGGCATGAAAATCAAGAACCAGCCTGCAATTACGGAGGGAGCAATAAGAGGAATGATGATGTCTTTACAGCATCTGAGCCAGTCAGCACCGGAGTTGAGAGCAGCTTCTTCCAAGGAGCTATGTACTTGGCTAAGAGAAGCAGCGATGGTGCGAACAGACATGGTCATATATTTTACCAGATAGCTGACTACCAAAATCCAAACGGTGGAATAGATGTTCAAGCCATAATTGCCGGAGAAGGTAATTACCAACGCCAAAGCGATTACGATACTAGGAGTACTACCACCGATAACGGTTAAGAGGTCAGGAATGGTTCTGCCTTTAACAGTGGTTTTAACTGCCAGGTAAGCAACGAACAGGGACAACGCGGTACCGATGGTTGCAGCCATAACAGCGTAAACAACGGAGTTCCAGATGCATTCCAGATATTGAGCACTGGTAACAACAGGAATCCAGGATTCAAAGCCCAAGTTATCCAAGGTAACAGGCTTGGACATACTCTTCAGCAAGGAGGTTACAACGATGGAGCCCAAGGGAATAATTACGGAAATCATACCGTAAGCAAGAACTGCACAGAATGCAGGCCATTTCCATTTGCCCAATTCAACGATGTTGGGGCGAGTGGATTTACCACTGATGGTGGTGTAGTCTTTTTTGCCAATCAAGTAGGTCATGGTGAAGAGCAGGAAGTTTGCCAAGAACATCAAGGATGCAGCCAAAGCAGTTGCTTCACGTACACCTTCGATGCTGCCCATGTAAACGTAGGTTACGATACGGGTGGTCAAAACTTCGATGTTACCAGGCATACCTACGATGGAGGGGATACCGAAGCAGGAACCTGCAGCGATAAATACCAGAAGACCGCCTGCCAAAATGGAGGGAGCCATCAAGGGAAGGGTTACGTCAAGCAAAGTGCGGAGCGGGGAAGCACCGGATACGCGAGCAGCTTCTTCCAAGGTGGGATCCATTTTTTCCATAGCGCGGGAAATGGTAATAAACGCAAAGGGAGAATAGAACAAGGTCAGTACCCAAGCCAAGCCCCAGAAAGTATAAATATCAAAGGGCGCTTGAGACAAACCAAAAATGTCTTTGAAAACATTGTTCATATAGCCAACGCTAGGGTTCAGAAGTTGTACCCAAGCAATTGCACCTACATACGGGGGAATCATATAGCTGGAAACCAGCAAGGTACGGAAGTTCTTTTTGCCAGGCATATCAGTACGACCAACCAGCCAAGCAAGGGGGAAGGTAATCAATACACTGGCGAACATAACCAATAAGGACAGGTTAATTGTATTAGTAAGCGCGCGCCAGTTTACATCCTGACTATATACTTCGCGATAATTGTCAAAGTTAATGCTGGTACCCAAAACCACGCTATCGTAAAGCAATACGCCCATGGGGAATATTACAAAATACAAAAGCAGCAGTACGGACAGGGATATTACAATAAATTTACTATTAATTCGTGATAACATGAAAAACTATTTTCTCCTTTCCCTTAAAGATTAAGGGGTTCAACGGGAATAAAACTAAAGAAAATTGCCAGAAAGCCTTCAAAAATAGCCTTCTTTTATAATGTGTGAAAACAGGGAGCGCAAAAGCGTCCCTGTTTTCCCATATAGTTACAAATTATTTTAAATTAACTACACCAAAAGATTATTCCATAACGCGTTTACGGAATTCTTCTTTAATTGCTGCGTTGTTGTCAGCAAGTTTTTGCCAGTTAACTTTAATTCTGTTTTCAACCAATTTTTTGGTTTCAACGGAACCGATAGGTTCTTTTACGTCGCCACGAACGGAGTGCATCCAGCCTTTAACAACTGCTTGTTGGCCTTCTTTGGACAGCCACCAGTCAACCATAGCTTTAGCACCTTCAGCGTTTTTGGTGGATTTGAAGATAGCGATCGGGGAAGGAATGTTGATAACGCCTTCTGCCGGATAGGAAACTTTCAACGGTTCTTTTTTGGTTGCAGCAAGTTTCAGGATGTTTTCTTCCAGAATCATTGCAGCAGCATATTCGCCAGTCAACAATTTGTTTTGAATTGCGGAGTTACCGGATTCAACACGGATGCCGTTAGCTTTCAGTTTGTCGAAGTATTCCCAACCGAATTTGTCAGCCAATGCGCCAACGGCTACATAAGCGGTACCGGAGAGCATCGGGTTCGGCATAGCGATTTTGCCTTTCCATTTCGGATCGGTCAATTCTTGCCAGGATTTCGGAGCGTCTTCTGCTTTCAGTTTGTCAGCGTTGTAAGCAATGATCATGTTGCAAACGCGAACTGCATACCAAGCACCGTTTTCAGCTTTATCAGCGATAACGTTGTTGTGTTCTTTGGATTTGTAAGGCATGAGCCAGCCTTCTTTATCCAATTTCAGATAGTAGGAGGGGTCAGCAACCATCAATACGTCGGTGCCAACTTTGTTAGCTTTCATTTCGCCAGTGATTTTGGTTACAACTTTTTCAGTGCCGCCTTGGAACCAGTTAACTTTCATTTCGGGGAAAGCTTTTGCCAGGTTAGGTTTGCACATATTGTCGATGATGTCAGGATAAATGGAAGTGTATACCATTACTTCGCCTTTAACACCTTTAGCAGCTTCTTTTTTGTCGCCGCCACCGCAACCAGCTACTGCTACGGACAATGCCAATAATGCAGCTGCGCCTAAAACCCAAGTAGATTTTTTCATTCAAAAACACTCCTTTTCAAAATAAGTTTTTATCATAGGCATAGAGATATCTAGACTACTTAATTTAGATTTCTACCTATCCTGCAAATTTCCTGCTTACAGTTTACAAAATCTTTCACGTAAAATTAAAAGTTTTGTCACAGTAACGCTTTTATGGTAGACACTCCACCACAAATTTACAAACAGTGCGTTTTGTCCTGACGGGAACAGTTTGTGTCCCACTATTTTATAATTAAAAAATTCAGCTCCCACGCTGGAACGTAGGGATGTTTTCTAAAGAAGATTTTGTATTCAGGAACAAGCTGCCAAATTTGTAAAGGCAGTCTAAAAACGTCCACGTCGTAGTGATACGCAGCTATGAACATTTTGGGAGCGTACTCCTTAATTACAGCTTCGCCGCCACGCAAAGCCTGTACCTCTGCTCCCTCAACATCCATTTTAATGTAGGAAACTGCTTTCCCTTCCGCAAGATTGTCTATGGAATTTACAGGAACAGTTTTCTTTTGCACTGCTAAAAATGTAGACTGCCTGCCTCCGCTGTCAGAAAATCCTAATTCGCCAGCTTCGTCCCACACGCCACACTGGTGTACCGTAATTTCACCAAGCTGTTCCGCCAGGGCAGTAAGCTTCTTGCAATTTCTTCTATCAGGCTCCACAGCAATAATGTGCTGATATTTGCCGTCTACCAAATTCAAAAACTCCTGCACCGTATCGCCATTATAGGCGCCTAAATCCATATACACTTCGTTTTCGCCGAAGGTAAAAATTTGGCGCAAATCTTCCTCACGAGCAGTATCACAGTCAAAAAGATACTGCACCTTGCCACTCAGCTTATAATTCAAAACGGCAGCAAAGGTTTTACGGGAAACATCGTCTGCCAGTTTTTTATAAACCTCCTGCAATTCGGCTTCGTACTTTTCTAGCCACGCAAGACTTACAGTTTCTGGCTCATCAAAAAGCGGAAGGTGTGGTGCTAAAGTTTCATGCGCCTCTGCCAATTCCTTGAAACGTGCCAAAACTTCCGGTCTTTCGCTGGCAAAAGCAATCACCACCAAAATATCTTCGCCAAATTGCTCAATGATGTCGCTGTATTTTTGCACCGTCATACCACGGAAGCTTTGGTAGCGTACGAACTCATCGCTGGCAAAAATACCACTGATTTTCACAGAGTTGGCTTCACACCAGTCAACAATCTTGTCAGCGCCATTACCCATTCCATATAAAACTATATGTTTTTCAGTTTGCAGCAAGCGTTCCCACACGCTTACCTTTTCTTTTATAAAATCAAGCATAAAATTTCCTCCAAGTTCCTACATTAATTATACACTATCTTCAAATTGCCTCAATACTGCTTTATATATTTGTATATGTATGATAAAATGTATACTAATACAAAGACTCTTGGAGGTTTATTATGTCCTTACTTGAATCCGGTGAAAATTATTTAGAAACAATCCTTGTTTTGACACAACGCAACGGTAGTGTGCGTTCCATAGATGTTGCCAATGAAATGAACTTTACTAAAGCAAGCGTGAGCCGTGCCATGAGCATTTTGAAACGTGAAAATCTCATCACCATGGAAACTGACGGTCGCCTGCTCTTAACAGAAGAAGGCTTGCAAAAAGCAACTTCCATTTTAGAACGTCACTTAATCCTGACTCGCTTCATCAACGAAGTTTTGGGCGTTCCCGAAGACATTGCAGAAAAAGATGCGTGCCGTATCGAGCACATCATTAGTCCGGAGACTTTTGACGGCATCAAAAAGCAATTGGAAAAATAATAACATACTTTTAAAGCAACTTGCATCGAATGGTGTAAGTTGCTTTTTTTCGCGTCTCCCAGCACTTCTAACGCTTTTTTATTACGTTATAATGGGCTTATTGAGGATTAAGCAAATATAAATTGATTGCCAAAAGTTTTTTCAAATGATATAATTTTGCTATTGATTTTTAAAAAGAGAGGATGATATTTAGATGGCACTGGTTATCTCTGCCGTTGTAACTTTTTGGGTAGGTTACTTAATCTACAAAAAGTTTAAACCCCAACCTGTTCTCTTCATGGGCGGTATGGTGTTAATGTATTTAGCTGTTATTTTAGGTTATGGTCAAATTTTAGGAGCAAAAGCTACCACTGGCTGCGCTTTCTTCGATGCTTTTGAGTTTATTCGCAGAACCATGAGCTCCAACGCAGCAAAACTTGGTCTGAACATTATGTCCGTTGGCGCATTTGCTCGTTACATGGATAAAATTGGCGCATCCCGTTCCTTGGTTCGTTTAACTATTAAACCCCTCTTGGCATTGAAATCCCCCTACCTGGTTTTGGCAGGCACTTGGGTTACCGGCATGCTCATCGGCTTGTGCATCAACAGTGCTTCCGGCTTGGCCATGCTCTTGATGGTAACCATATTCCCCATTTTGATTGGTTTGGGTGTAAGCCGTCTTTCTGCAACTGCAGCAGTAGCTACCACCCTCTGCTTCGACTGGAGCCCCAGTGACACCGGCACCATCTACTCTGCGGAAATGGCAGGCGTTGACCCGGTAATTTACTGGAGCCACTACCAAGTTCCCATCGTTGCATTGGCATTCATCGTTGTAGGCACCTTGCACTACTTCACTCAAAAATATATGGATAAACGCGACGGTCACGTTGTAACTCCTATTGAAGTTGAACGCGTTCAAGACGAAGCAGATAACGCTCCCATCTGGTACGCAATTCTGCCTGTTATCCCCCTGTCCTTGATTTTGTCCTTCAGCTCCTTGTGGATTACCACCATCAAAATGAACATCGTTATGGCAATGTTCATCGGTCTGTTCATCGGCGTTTGCTGTGAATTTATCAGATGGCGTAACGGCAAAAAAGTATTTGACGATATCCAAACCTTCTTCGACGGCTTGGGTATGCAAATGGCTAACGTAATTACCCTTATCGTAGCAGGTCAAACCTTTGCTCAAGGCTTGATTTCCATGGGCGCAATCAGCAGCTTGATTGACGGCTCCAAAGATTTGGGCTTCCCTCCGATGGCAATGATGCTGGTTATGGTTGGTATCATCTCTGTTTCTGCAATTGTTATGGGCAGTGGCAACGCTCCCTTCTTTGCGTTTGCTTCCCTTACCCCGGCAGTAGCTGCTCACAGCGGCTTGGCTCCGGTATTGATGCTCCTTCCCATGCACTTTGCAGCTTCCATTATGCGTAACTGCTCTCCGATTACTGCGGTTATCGTAGTATCCTCCGGTATGGGCGGCGTTTCTTCATTCGATTTGATTAAACGTACCGCAATCCCCATGGCAGGCGCAATGGCGTGCAACATTGGCATGACCTTCTTCTACTACTTCTCTAATTGGTGAGAATAGAGCTGATTTCTAAAATTAAATGCTGTTTCGTGAGAGGCAGCATTTTTTATTGTATGGTATAATTAGTGTAACAAAACTCATAAATAACCCAAACCACTCAAAATCGTTAGAAGTGCTGGAAGGCGCGAAGCAGCGAAATTCGTGAAGCGATGGCGTACTAGACGTACGTCGAGCAAGCGAATGAGTTGCGACAAAGCATAACAGTGCTTATAACGATTTTCCCAGAGAAAGGATAAGAATATGTATATAGTAGACTGCCATTGTGATACATTAACCGAACTCTATAAAAAGAACATCCCCATGTATAGCAACGAGCAACACTTTGACGTAAAACGTATGATTGAACTGGGCGGCGGCTTGCAATTTTGCGCCATCTTCGTTCCCACTCACGAGTTTCGTTATTATGGTGGCTTGCGCTATACCATGTGTCTCTTAGACAAATACTTGACTGAAATCAAAAAGATGCAAGCTGACGGCGTGGACTTGCTGCCTATTTTGACTAAAGCTGATGCAGCAGATGCACTTAACCACAAAGCAGCAACCCTGCTCGCTATCGAAGAAGGTGGCGCTATTGACGGAAGCATTGAAGCTTTACGTTGCTTGTACGAACTGGGACTTCGTGCCATGACTTTGACTTGGAGCAATCGCAATGACATTGCCGACGGCGTAAACGAAGAAAGCAGCGGTGGCGGCTTGACCGTTTTTGGTCGCAAGGTTGTCCAAGAAATGAACCGTCTTGGTATGCTGATTGACGTTTCCCATATTGCACCTGCAGGCTTCTGGGATGTAATCAATCTTTCCAGCAAACCGATTATTGCAACCCACTCCAACGCCAAAGGCTTATGCCCCCATCCCCGCAATTTAGATGACAAGCAAATTCTTGCCATTAACGAAAATGACGGTTTAATTGGCATTACTTACGCAAGACAATTCTTAAATGAAGACATTAACAAGGCTTGCATTGACGACGTATACCGCCACATTGATTACATGCTGAACCTGATGGGCAACGACGACCACATTGGTTTTGGCAGTGACTTTGACGGCACTACCCTGCCCTACGATATGCAAGGCGTACAAAATTACAAAGAGATTGTTGAATATCTGCAAAGCAAAAATTACAGCGACAGCACGATTCAAAAAATCACTCACAAAAACGCACTCAATCTCCTTCAAAAAGTGCTATAAGCACCGTTATGCTTTGTCGCAGTTCATTCGCTTGCTCGACGTACGCTCAGTACGCCTTCGCTTCACGAATTTCACTGCTTCGCGCCTTCCGGTACTTCTATCACTTTTTAAGTTTATTAGATTTTAATTGCTCGATTATAAATAAAAGACACAAGTTGCATCTGCAACTTGTGTCTTTTATTTTTTGCTGGTGTATAATCTATATGTTGGAGGTAAAATCTATGCATTTAGAAAATATTGCCTTAGTTCTCGAAGGCGGTGGTATGCGTGGCATGTTCAGCGCCGGCGTATTCGAAGCTTTCTTGCAAAAAGAATTGACATTTCCATATATAACTGCGGTTTCTGCGGGGGCGTGCAACATTTTATCCTATATGTCTCACCAACCCATGCGTACCCGTAAAATTATCGAAAACTATGTTGCTACTAAACCTTACTTTAGCATCAACAACTATTTACGTACTGGTAGCCTTTTCGGCTGGGATTTTATTTTTGACACCCTGCCTAAAAAATTGTTACCCTTCGATTACGAAACTTATGCTCAATATCCCGGCGAGCTTCACGTTGGCACAACGGATGTAAGTACTGGTGAAGCTGTTTGGCATTACAATAAGCGTGCAGAAATCGCCTTTCAATCTGTAATCGCTTCTGCTTCCCTGCCCTTCTTAGCACCCATCGTTAATATTGACAACCGTCCCTTGCTGGACGGAGCAATCGTTTCTCCCATTCCTTTGAACAAGGCGATGGAAGCAGGCTACAAAAAATTTGTAGTTGTCCTCACCCGTAACGAAGGCTATCGCAAAAAAGGCGCTGTCCCCAAATTGCTTTTGAAAGCTTGGTACAGCCAATATCCTAAATTATGGGCAGCAATGCAAAATCGTCCTAAGCTTTACAACGAACAGTTAGAACGTATTGAGCAGATGGAACGTGAAGGTAACCTCATCATCATCCGTCCGGAAAAACCTTTGGAAATTGCACGTCTTTCCATTAAACCTGACAAGCTTCTGGAACTCCACGACCACGGTGTTGAGTGCGGACTTGCGGCGATTGAAAAAATGTTGGAATTGAATAATAAGTAGGCAACCCAAAAATCCTCGTCAAAACTAGCTTGTAAGCAACAAAGGCACATTATACGGTCAGATTTCTTTTAGAATCTACTATATAATGTGCCTATATTTATTATTTAGAAATTATGCTTAACCTAGCAATTTTATCAAACATAACAACATACAATGCCTTACTACCTAAAACTAATCGTTTATATTACGAAACTCATCACGTAATAGAGCATATTTAATTAAATTAGACAAAAATTGTTTAATACTAGTACTGTTAATGTCATATTCATCTTCATCTACCCAACTGCCTAATATCATCTGATCCCCCAAAAATTTAATATTGCTATTTCGCTTAATGTATTCCCTAACAAGTTCAGATTTTACAGCGCCACTCTTCCCCTTAGTTAGTTTTCCATTATGAGTAATTGTAATTTTCCCAGAATTTATATGTAAATTTTCATCAAGCTTTAACTGTAATGAATTGTGAGACTTTTTAAAATCATCGATAGCTACATTTAATGTAGTATGTCCTTTTCTAGTTCCAAACTTCTCATCATTAATACAGTCGAAAGTCCCAAAAATTCCAATACTTATAATCTGGGTATTTCCTGAACCATCCATTATCGCGAATGTTCTGTAGTCACCAGGATAAGAACCACCTGCATAATTACCAAAACTGGTATTTCTAACTCCGTTATCCTTTATAAATGTGCAACCATCAATATCTAATGATTTTAATATATATTTATCATCAAGTAGTAGGTCTATCATCTTTGCGATAACTGGGCATTTTTTGATATCTGTACTTTTCCCAATCAATCCATGATCATACAAAGTACTATATAATTCTTCGGTGGTATTGAAATAATCTGCATACCTAACATATTTGCTCTCCAAATTAGGATACGCCTCAAGATTATTAGGTTCACATAGTTGCTTATATTTAGGCACTTCTTTCAGAAGATGATACCTATCATCTTTATCATCATATTTGTAAAGTTCAAACTCTATACCATTAGTTATTGCCATTAAAGGTGCTCCTAAAGTATCAGCGTAATATGCACCTTGAATAAAGACATCGTCCGTTAATGGCACTGTCTCTTTCTTACATTCTATAACAAGCAAAGCCAAATCAATTACTTTTTGCTGTTTTTCATCATAATACCGTGCATAAACACAAATATCTGCCCTCTTAGCATTCTTTTTCTCATAGTGAGCCATAGACTCTTCTACAGCTATTGCAAACTCAGGAACTTCTAAATCTTTAATTAACCACATCAAAATTTTTTGTCTTATCGTTTCTTCCGGGGTTTTAGGACGCAACTGTTTAGTTATATTATCCATATAACATTCTTTGCCATGCCTTTGATAAGTTTTCAAATTATCGTATTTACTTAAGTCCAACAACATAGTACTTACCTCCCTAAAACACAGTTGATTTTTACTGTTTTAGTTATTATACTAATTTCTTTCAAACAACTACAATACACCTCAATTTTTTATTTTTTGTTTGTGAGAACATAGTATGTCTTAAAAAATTTAGGGTCAATCATTTTTCTTGTGGGATTTATAAGTCATAAAAGAAAAGCAAAAAAACCTGGGTATTCAAAGTTTTTGAGGGGCACCTTTCCTGAGGGTCATTCGTGAGGGACAAACTTGAGGGGCGTTTTTGAGGATTTGGTTTGAGGGGCAAACTTGAGGGTTTGCCCCAAATTACATAAGAAATGCAGTAGGGTCT
>JAFTID010000082.1 GCA_017457085.1 Phascolarctobacterium sp. | reverse complement strand
GTCTTGTGGAACAAGTTCTTCCATATTAACGAATTCCAATATATTACGCTCGTTTTCTTCTCTGACTAACAATTTTATCACCCTGTTTAATTATATCAAAAAAGGCCACCTTTCGGTGACCTTTATCGACAGTCTGAGAGCTCTCAACTTTCGTTGAGAGCTCTTTAATAATTTCACACTATATTATTTGAAATAATTTACGCCGGATTTGAACAGCATTTGGTCTTTGTTGCCATAGATGTTACGGAACAGACCATCGGTGAAGCGTTCGGTGTGACCCATTTTACCAAGCACACGACCGTCGGGACTGGTAATACCTTCGATTGCGTACAAGCTACCGTTGGGGTTGCAAGGCATGTTCATGGTCGGGTTGCCTGTTGCATCCACATATTGGGTTGCAACTTGACCGTTAGCAAAGAGTTCTTTAATGGTGCTTTCCGGTGCGTAGAAGCGACCTTCGCCATGGGAAACTGCAATTGCGTGTTCATCGCCAGGTTCACACATTGCCAGCCACGGAGATTTATTGGAAACAACTTTGGTGGTAACAATTTGAGAAATGTGACGACCAATATTGTTGAAGGTCAAGGTGGGGCTAGCTTCTTCCATATCACGGATTTCGCCGTAAGGAACAAGACCAAGTTTAATCAAAGCTTGGAAGCCGTTGCAGATACCAAGCATCAAACCGTCACGGTTGTTGAGCAAATCACTAACTGCTTCTTTAATGCGCGGGTTGCGGAGCATGGTTGCGATAAATTTACCGCTGCCGTCCGGTTCGTCGCCTGCAGAGAAGCCACCAGGAATCATCACGATTTGTGCGTTGTTGATGTATTGAACCATTTTTTCAACGGATTCTTCAATTGCTTGAGCAGTGAGGTTACGTACTACGAAAGTATCAGCTACTGCACCTGCTGCTTCGAAGGCACGCGCACTATCGTATTCGCAGTTGATACCGGGGAATACAGGAATGAATACGCGGGGTTTAGCAATGGTAATGGGTGCGGTCAAAGGCAGTTCTGCTTTGTAAAGGGGTTGTGCAATGTCAGCAGGTTCTTCCACGTCAGCAAGTTTGTGGGGGAAGATGCCTTGGAGGGTTTCCATGTAGGAAGCTTTTGCTTCTGCTTCGGAGATTACCACGTCGTTGATTGCTACGCCAGCTTCAGCAGTGGTGTGACCAAGGAGCATATATTCCAAACCTTCGAATACATCTTCCGGTTCTACGCCTTTAGCAAGTTCGAGCACCATACCGCCCGGTTGCAAGGTGAAGAGGCTATCAGTATCACGGAAGGGTTTGATAAATTCAAAGCCAAGTTGGTTACCAAGGCACATGGTAGTTACGAGAGCTGCGATACCACCATCTTTAACTGCTGCTGCAGCCTTAATTTTGCCAGCTTCCATTGCAGCGTGAACAGCACCAAGGTTTTTGCGCAATGCTGCGAAGTCAAATACTTCTGCATTGTCACGCGGGCAGGCCAGGAAGACAACTTCGTTGCCTGCTTCTTTAAATTCTGCGGAAACAGATTTATTACCATCAATTACACCTACAGCGAAGGAAACCAAGGTAGGCGGAACAGTTTTATCCATAAAGGTACCGGACATAGAGTCTTTACCGCCAATTGCAGGCAGTTCCAAAGCATCCAGAGCGGTGAACGCACCTAAGAGTGCGCCAAAGGGTAAGCCCCAAGCAGAGGTGTTGTTCAGTTTAGGGAAGTATTCTTGCAAAGTCAAGCGCAGTTTTGCCGGGTCAGCACCCAAGGCTACTGCACGTACTACAGATTCTACAACTGCGTACATTGCGCCGTGGAACGGGCTCCAGATTGCAACTTCCGGATTGTAACCGCAAGCCATTACGGAAGCAGCAGTAGTAGTGCCGTGGAGCACAGGAATTCTGCCTACCATACCTTCGGACGGAGTAATTTGAGTTTTGCCACCGAAAGGCATCATTACAGTACCACGACCAATGGTGCTATCAAAGCGTTCAGACAAACCTTTTTGGCTGCAAACATTGAGGCGAGCCAAGTTACCCAGCCAAGCAGCTTTCAGGTCAGCAGCTTCTGCAACTTCTGCAGGAACTTTATCAAATACGTTGTCAGCTTTAGTATCTTCAACTACGATGCTGGTGTGTTGTGCCACGCCGTTAGTATCGAGGAAAGCACGGGACAAATCTACAATCTTATCCCCTCTCCAGTACATAACAAGACGCGGGTCAGCAGATACTTCTGCAACAACGGTAGCTTCCAAGTTTTCTTGGTCAGCAAATTTAATGAAGGCTTCTTTATTAGCAGCTTCAATTACAACTGCCATACGTTCTTGAGATTCGGAGATAGCAAGCTCAGTGCCGTCCAAGCCTTCGTATTTTTTAGGAACTTTATCAAGGTCAATTACAAGACCGTATGTCAATTCGCCAATAGCTACAGATACACCGCCTGCACCGAAGTCATTGCAGCGTTTAATCATTGCAGTAACTTCCGGATTGCGGAACAAGCGTTGGATTTTACGTTCAGTAGGCGGATTGCCTTTTTGTACTTCTGCACCGCAGCTCATCAAGGAGTCTACAGTATGTTCTTTGGAGGAACCAGTTGCACCGCCACAGCCGTCACGACCAGTTTGACCACCCAGAAGTACTACGATATCGCCGGCAGCAGGACGTTCACGACGAACTGCACTACGGGGAGCAGCACCAATTACAGCACCAATTTCCATGCGTTTTGCAACGAATTTATCGTTGTAGTATTCTTGAACGTGGCCAGTTGCCAAACCAATTTGATTACCATAGGAGCTATAGCCTGCAGCAGCACCGATGGTGATTTTGCGTTGGGGCAATTTGCCTTCAATAGTTTCAGAAACAGGAACGCGCGGGTCAGCAGCGCCAGTTACGCGCATTGCTTGATATACATAGGAACGACCGGAGAGCGGGTCACGGATTGCACCGCCCAAGCAGGTAGCAGCGCCACCGAAGGGTTCGATTTCAGTGGGATGGTTGTGGGTTTCGTTTTTGAACATAACCAGCCATTCTTCGGTGTTACCATCTACTTCGATAGGTACCACGATGGAGCATGCATTGATTTCTTCGGATTCGTCCAAGTCAGCAAGCTTGCCTTCCTTACGCAGTTTCTTCATGCCGATAACTGCGATATCCATCAAGGTTACAGGGCGCTCGGTATTTTCGCCATATACGCCATCACGAGCAGCCATGTATTTATCATAAGCTTCTTGTACCGGTTTAGTGTAAGTGCCGGGTACAATTTCTACATCTTCAATTTGAGTCATGAAGGTGGTGTGACGGCAGTGGTCAGACCAGTAGGTGTCAAGAACGCGAATTTCAGTGATGGTCGGTTCGCGTTTTTCTTCATTAAAGTATTGTTGACACCACAGAAGGTCTTCAATGCTCATTGCCAAGCCCATGTCTTTACGCATAGCTTCTGCTTCTTCACGAGTCATGGTCAAGAAACCAGCAACACGAGCAATTTTAGCAGGTTCTTCGCAAGTGCTTTCCAAAGTTTCCGGTTTGCCCCATTCAGCTTCACGAGCTTCAATCGGGTTGATGCAGTATGCTTTAATTTTAGCAACTTCATCTTCGCTCAATTCACCTTCAAGAACATAAACTTTAGCAGCTGCAACCATCGGACGATCTTTTTGGGTAATCAATTGAATGCATTGTTCCGCAAAGTCTTCACGTTGGTCGTATTGACCGGGCAGCAGTTCCACAGCAAATGCGTGTGCGCCAGCTTCCAAAGCAAGTTCTTCTTCCAAAACTTTGTCAACAGGAGGTTCAGAAAGAACTAATTTTTTTGCCATTGCAAATTCTTCGTCATTCAAGCCCATAACATCGTAACGGTTCATCATACGAATGTTTTCCAAGCCAGTCATACCAAGATTGTTGCGCAGGTCTGCCAAAAGACCGTGTGCCTCAACGGCAAAAGCATCTTTCTTTTCCACAAAAATTCTTCTAATCATACTCATTACACCAGCCTCCAAGTTATTTTGAGGATAATTAACATTAAAAATATTCATTAATATAATTATGACATTTGGGGAATAATCTATCTAATACAGAAAGCTTTTCTGCATTATGAACTTTAATCTTGCCTGCCTCCGCAAGCTCCGTCGCAGTAAAGGCACCAAAGTACATTTGCGTGAACGCCGCCATATCCATAACGACTTCCTCGTTATCCAAAGTGCTTACTGCTTCCAGCTTACCGGGCGCAGTCTTTACTTTCAGCAAGTGGTTGTTCCTGTCGATAACGCTATCAGTCAATAGCAGAACCACGCTGTTTTCTTCCATATTATATGGCACTTCTAAATTTGCCAAAGCCAAGCGTGCATCAATGCAACGTGCCATCATAAAGGGTTGCAGGCTTCCGCTAGCGTTGTGGTCTGTAAAACTCAGATAGGTTTTGTCCCAAGCTTCCGCCAGCCAAGTAAAGTGCTTAACCTCACTCTGATGACTTGCTGCAAATTGGAGCAAGCGGTTACGTGCCGCAAAGTCCTGCGCCAATAGCTCAAGAACATTGAAATTTTTGTTTTCCAATTTGTAAAGCACATAACCAACTGGAACATCTGCTTCGTAAACCACAGCACACTGCACATTTTCCAAAGCGTGCACTTTTAAAAGCTTGTTCCACTGGAAATCAGTACGCACGGGAGTACCATTCCACGCTTTCGTAACCTCTTGGTAAATCGGAGCAAGCACTTCCTTGTTCAGCGCTACCCTTTCTACCCGCAGGTCACCGCCAATTTTGCCAAGCTGTAATTTTTCCAGCTCCATATCGTACTTATGACGATAATAGCAAAAGCTAAATTCGTAGGGCAAGTAAATCCCTGCGTAAATAGGCATCAAAAGTGCGAAGGGAAAGCCTTGGGAGCGAAGCACCTCAAAGGTAGTTTCCAAAAGTGGACGGAACAAATGCTGACCTCTTGCTTCGGGAGCAGTAGCAACGCCTACGATGTAAGGTGTCAATTGCTTAGTACCACGCAAATTTATCATATATGGATTAAGGTGAAGCATATTCTGCAGTTTGTCCTGCTCGTCAAAGTCACCAATAACCATATTATCCTTACCACAGTATTCCCTAAAATACCACTGGTAAAACGGATCATCCTTTTTCTCGAAGCAATAATCCCACAAATCCATGACTTGGTTCATACGCGCTTCATTAACAACTCTATAAGTCATAGCATACCTCAGCTGATAACTACGCTATATTTTTTGAACATAAATTCCGGATGATAAGAGTCCTTCGCTCTACGCAAGCCTTCAACGCCCATATCCTCTTCCCTGTTCAGATAAGTAACATCATCCCAGGCGTGGGAAGCAAATTCCTTGTTGATAGCAGTATACAAACCTCGGATTTCGTGGTTAGCCTTTTCAACGTGGAGCACTGCAGTATCGTCGTTAATCTTCTTGCCAAAGCTAAAGGCTTCAATCTTACCGTTAATACGAATAGCACCACCACGCAGCTCCAAGGCTTCAAAATTACCGAAGGCTTGTTGCATGGCATACTTCTCGCAAATCAAGGTAGGATCTTCGTGAATTCTATCATCACACCATTTTTCACCAAAGGCAAGGCACTCTGCCTTGTTGGCATCAGTAATGGGTTCGTATACAAAATCGGGATATGCCTTCTTAAAAGCATTGTAGTGATTTTTTTGACCGTGGTACTTACGACCGGAAAGCGCCGCCAATTTTTCACGCAGATAAACGTAATCCCAGTTGTCTCTATCTTCTTCAAATTCTAAATCCGGGAACACTCTGCTTAAACGCTCTTTGGTACATTCGTAAACACCGTGCAGTCTAAAAGGTTTGCCCTCGTGATATTCTTTCAGCTCTGCCATCAGGATGGGTAAATCCTCGTCCTTGCCGCCAAAGGGTTGCAAAAAGAAATCCACTTCGTTACGTTTAACCTTTATGATTAAAAAGTCGTGGGCAACACACCAAAATATATTGTAGCAATCGCGCCATACGAACAAATTAGAAAAGGCGCATTCGCTGCCGCGTTGTTCAGGTGCAGATAAGTAACTTTCAAACAAAGGCTTCTGCGCCAATGTTACAGGTTTAAATTCTAAAATAAAAAGACCCCCTAATACATCTAAACACATAATACACCGAGATTATTATACCATACATTATTGAAATTTTGTCTGCTTTCGTTAGGAAATTTCAAGGCATTTGTGAAAAATAAAAGCAAGCCTCAAACTGAGTACTTGCTTCTATTTCTAACAGCTATCAAATTTAAAGATTAAACCTTACTACCAACATTAACATCTATTTGATTTCCATTACGTTGCTCAATTTTATTTCTAGGTGCTGGCTGTTCAATATCTAAAGAACAACTGCTCACAGCAATCATTCCCAGAACAATTAATCCCAAAATAAACATCAAGAAAGTTTTTGCTACACTAGGATGATTTATAAAAACTAGAATCACACCCACGGGAAAACATAAAAACAACATCAAAATGGTAAACCACGCATGTCTCCAAAATACTTTCTCTTTTTCAACTTTACCTAACGCAAATCTGGCAGGAGCACCACAATTTCTACAGAACTTATCCTTTTCAGAAAAATGTGCTCCACAATGTTTACAGTACATTTACTTCAACTCCTATGTAAGTTCAAAAAGGAATGCCTCTTTCGAAACATTCCTCTTAAAATCTACAATCTCTTTTGCAAAACCTTTATTACCTTTTCTGCACATACAATTCCAGTAACCCCAGTCACCAGCTGCGGTACGCTCATGGCAAAAAGTATCCCCTTCTGCATGGCAACGCTCTCAATTCCTAAAAACGCAATGACAACGTAAGCACTGGCGCACATACTCACTGCCTTAATGACAGGTGGTACAACATACGCAAGTACCCCCTTGCCAAGCTTCATCACAGCATAGGCGAAAAGAATGTTCCCCAACCCAACTACTGGAATCAAAAGTGGTAAGAGCAATTGCCCTTGCACGTAGGCAAAAACTGGTAACAGCACGGATAAAATTGCTGCTGAAGTAAAACCATTAAGCCTTACGCACAGCACTAGCATCATATTTACAAGCGTGCCAATTATAAAGGTAGTTACAAGTGGCGGTAAGGGTAACACCAATCGGCTTGCCTGCAGTATAACTGCGATAGCAACTAGCAGCGCACCCAATACCAATTTTTTCGTAGTCATTTTATCTTACAGGGCATTCCTTAGCTACGAAAGCTTTGTATGCTTCTTGCAGCTTCTTAGTGATTTCGCCCGGTTGTTTGTCGCCGATAAAGCTACGGTCAATTTTGGTAACAGGCATAAATTCACAGCGAGGACCACAGAGGAAAGCTTCGTCTGCTTTCAGAGCAAATTCTTTATCAAAAGCACGTTCAACAACTTGGAGACCAAGGTCAACAGCCAGACGTTCTTTCAAAAGGCGGCGGGTAATGTTTTTGTGGATGTGTTTATCTTCCGGATGAGTCCAGAGGATGCCGTCTTTATAGATTACGAAGCTGGATTCGGTGCTTTCGGTAATTTTGCCGTCACGTACAAAGAGCGCATCAAAAGCGTTACCAACGAAGGCTTTTTGGCGAGCCATTGCTTCCGGCATTCTGTTCAAGGTGTTGATATCGCAACGTTCCCAACGCACGTCTTCTTCAGTGATTACGTTAACGCCTTTAGCACGTTTTGCTTCCAAAGCATCACGGTCAACAGGCACAGCGAACATGCTCAAGGTAGGAACGCATTGTTCTGGGAAAGCAAGGTTGTACATGCCAGCGCCACGGGTAATTTGGGTGTAGATGTTGCATTCGCTCAAGCCAGTTGCTTGAATCAAAGCTTCGTGGAATTCAACAAATTCTTCAATCATATATACAGCAGGAATTTTTGCTTGGATAACAGATTCAAAAAGGTTGTTCATGTGGGGCAGGAGTGCGAAAGCACGACCATTATAAACAGGTACGATTTCAAATACGCCGTCACCAAAATTATGACCACGGTCGTTTACTTCAATAAATGCTTCGTGTTCCGGCATGATTTCGCCGTTAATTAAAACCAAGTTTTCGTTCATGGGATACCCTCCGTTATATTTTAAATAGATTTTACATTTAACATATTTGTCGCAAGGCAGATTGCCTGTATAATAATAATAGACCATATTATTATATAATATTTTTCAAGTTTTGTCTTTATTATTTATATAACTATTCTTAGATAAGGAGAACACTAAATGGCACATTTACCTAACATCGTAACGGATTTGGCTATGATTCTATTAGTTGCTGGCGTTACGACCATCCTCTTTAAAAAATTGAATCAGCCTCTCGTTTTGGGCTACATCATTGCCGGCTTCATCACCGGTCCTCATTTTTCTTTCTTCCCCACAGTAACTGATGCTACCAATATCCAAGTTTGGTCTGAAATCGGCGTTATCTTTTTATTATTCGCCTTGGGTTTGGAATTTAGCTTTTATAAACTGAAAAGCGTAGGCAACACAGCCTTCATCGCTACTGCCGTAGAAATAGGCGGTATGCTAGGCATGGGTTACCTGAGCGGTACACTTTTAGGTTGGAGCCACATGGATAGCATTTTCTTAGGCGGTATGCTGGCAATGAGCTCCACTACCATTATTATCAAAGCCTTTGAAGATTTAAAGCTGAAAGGCAAACGCTTCACGGAAATGGTCTTCGGCGTTCTTATTGTTGAAGATATTGCAGGCATCATTATGATGGTAATGCTTTCCACCTTGGCGGCAGCAGGCATTTCTACTTTGGAGCTTGCCATGGGCGTAGTTCGCTTGGCATTTTTCTTAACCCTGTGGTTCGTAATGGGTATGTACCTCATCCCCACCTTCTTTAAAAAAGCAAAGAACTTAATGAACGACGAGACTCTAATCGTCGCTTCCATCGGTTTGTGCTTAGGAATGGTAGTACTGGCAACTCACATGGGTTTCTCTGCTGCACTTGGCGCCTTCATCATGGGTTCCCTCATTGCGGAAGCTCCCAACGCAGAACATATTGAACATCTTGTAAAGCCTGTTAAGGATTTATTTGGTGCTGTCTTCTTCGTATCCGTTGGTATGCTAGTTGACCCGTCCCTACTTTTGCAATACTGGTTCCCCATTCTCGTTCTCGTACTTGTAACCATCATCGGTAAGCTTATCTTCTCCACCGGTGGCGTGTTGGCGGCGGGACAGAACTTGAATATTTCCATGCACTGTGGTTTCAGCTTGGCGCAAATCGGCGAATTCTCTTTCATTATCGCTTCCTTGGGTATGAGCCTTGGCGTAATCAGCGACTTCCTCTACCCCATCATCGTTGCAGTTTCCGTAGTAACTACCTTTACTACCCCCTTCTTCATTATGGCAGCTGATCCTGCCTACAAGGCTATCACCAAAATTCTTCCGATTAAGGTTCTGCAATGGCTTGACCGCTACACTGACGAAGACGACGAAGCTAACGACAGCGATTGGAGCGCACTTCTGCAAGCTTACTTTACCCGCATGTTCATTTACCTGACCTTGCTTTTTGCAATTGCCATGGGCGGAAAATATTACCTGCTTCCCTATTTGGAAAACACCTTGGCAATGCCCTATAGCAATTTAATTGGCGGTGCCCTTACCCTTTTGGTAATGTCCCCCATTTTGAGAATTATTCTGACCAGCCGTACCCATAATGAGGAGCTGTTCTCCATCCTGTGGTTCAAGAAACGTTCCAATCACTTGCCCCTCTTAATTTTAATCTTCATTAAAATTGCTGTGGCAATCTGTTTCTTGATGTACGTATTCCACAGTTTAATGGAACTGCCCTACATAATTTCCTTCGTGGCAGTTGCAGGCGTAGGCTACTTCATCTACTCCTCCGATTGGCTGCTCAGCGAATATTTGCGCATTGAATCTCGCTTCTTAGTAAACCTTAACGAAAAACACATGCAGAAGCATCGCGAAAAGCTTTGTTCCGAACAAGGTTGTCCTGATACTTGGTTCGACGAAGATATTCAGCTGGCACAGTACCAAATGCCTAAGGATTGCAAATTAATTGGTAAGACCTTGTTGGAAACTAACTTCCGTTCCAATTACGGCTGTAACGTTCTGCAAATTACTACTCCTAACAAAGTGATTGACATGCCCGGTGCGGAACTGGTACTGGAAGCAAATTCCAAGTTCTTGATTATAGGCACCATCAACCAGTTCAAAATGTTCAACGCCGCTGTGGCTGGCAAGCAAATTGATTTGGAACCTATCACTGCTCCCATTAGTCTGAAAGAATTTATGCTGCATAACCACGAGCAAGAACCTGAACTGCAATTTGTTTCCTTGGCTCTGACCGTTGACGAACATTCCGGTTTGATTAACAAATCCCTTAAAGATGCCAACATCCGTGATAACTGGAACGCCTTAGTTATCGGCTTGGAACGTGGCGCTTACACCATTACTAATCCCAACGTTTCCTTGGTTTTTGAAAAGGGAGACCTGCTCTGGATTTTAGGTAAGCAAAAAATGGTCAACAGCTTAATCAGAGAAGAAATCCTCTAAAAAAATTAACGGTATCGCCAAACGCGATACCGTTTTTTTATGAGAAAAATCTAATAACCAAATAAAGGAAAGAAGCAGTTGCCGCTCCCCATGCCTTATTGCGTAAGCTTTTTTCGTTGAAGCCTTCTTTATCAGCTTCACGACACATTTTAATTCCGTAGGTTCCTGCCCATACTGACAAAAGCAGTGCACCAAGGGCGATAAAATCCCACATTTCTAAGTTTTCCATATATTATCCCTCACTTTATTTTTGCGGACACAAATAATTATAAGGGCAATACTTGCAGTTGGCAAGGTTGCAGGCAAAATCTTTCTCTTCGCCCTTACTGCCAATCTCTTTGCACAAGGCAAGCGCTTCGTCTAAATAGTCCTTGCCCTCTGGCAAATTCCATTGGCTTAAATTTTGCAGGAAGTGCAACTTGGCAGTTTCAGCCTTTTTACCCAACAGCTTTTCAACGGCGTATTTATAGATTGCCAGCTGGTAAGCGTAGCCTAAATGCACTTCATTTTCTGCAGGGGGACGTCCTGTTTTGTAGTCCACAAGCATCAAACCGTCATCTGTTTCTACCACGCAGTCAATAATGCCGTTAATTAACAGCTCACCAACAGGCAGGTTAAAGCGCAATTCCTTCAGCTTCTTTTTAGGTAAAGCCTTGTATAATTCACTGGCAACATAGTTTTCCAGCATTTGCTTCGCCTTGGCAGTACCACTTACATTACCGGGAGCAAATTCTTCTGCTGCTTGGGAGAAAGCTTTATCCAGCTCCTTGCCATTGTAAAGCTCCAAGGCTTTGTGAATAAGACTACCTACAACGTGTGGTGGCAAATCGCTACTGATTCCTTCGCCTTCAACTTCGAGAGCAGGCATACCCTCCTGCTGATAGAAGTATTGGCGCTGACAATGGAGATAAGTTTGCAAGGCGCTGGGCGAAAAATAATTTTTACCGCTAGCGCCATAGCTTTCCAAGGGAGCAAGCAGTTCTGCCTGCGGAATAACGTTTGTCTCAACAGAAGTGCCTTTAATTTTTAAAAGTTCTTCGTAATCATATTCAGGTTTGATTACGTGGATATCCTTTTCCAAAATACCACGCAAATCATTGAACCAATTTTCAGAGGTGCTTTTGCCATCTGCCTTATAGATGCCGGAAAGCACTAAGCTTTGTTCAGCTCTAGTCATGGCAACATAAAGCTGGCGTTGCTTCTCAGCTTTTTCTAAATTTTTATCTTCTTCCTTAATTTGCTTCAGCACGCTGCTTTCTTCAACATCACCGTTATCCAGCGCCGCCTTCACGCCCAAGCCTAACTGTTTGTGGAATTTGATAACGCTCCAATCGGAGCCACCCTTTCTATCCAACATGGGCAGGAATACTGTATCAAACTCCAAGCCCTTGGATTTATGAATGGTCATAATGGTTACGGCATCTGTCACAGGTAAGTTGGCTGCAGTTTCCCGCACTTGCGCCTCACGGAAGTCATGCACACGCGCGAGCCAGCTGGCAAGGGTTCCCTGTTTAACAACGCAGAACTCTTGCGCCAAATTAATCAGCTTCTTCACATTGGCGAGTTTGACAACACCATTATCCTGTAACGAAAGAACAGCTTCTAAATTCAGAACCTGCATAATTTTTTGCAACAGCTCCGGCAGAGCCAGCAGTGCCGCATTTTTACGCAGTTCTTCTAAAACAGCTTGGGCGTATTGCACTTGCGCCTGTTGCTCTTCTTCGAGGGAAGCTACGTCAAATCCCATTAAGGTATCCCACAAGCAACGCTCATTTTGGTTGGCAAGGAGGAACATTTTGGTAATTACTTCGTCATTCACGCCAAAGTAGGGTGAACGCAGTACGCCTGCCAATTCCAGACTACGCTGCCTATTTTGCAGGACGGTCAAAAGATGCAGGAAGTCTAAAACCTCTTGTCTTTCGTAGAAGCCTTTGCCATCTACCACTTGGTAAGGTATGTCAAAATTTTCCAAGGCTTCCGTCACGATGTTGCAAACGGTCATGGCGCTCAAAAGAATTGCCATTTTACCATAGGGCGTGCCCTTAGTACGCAATTCTTTAATATAATTTGCCACCGCCGCCGCTTCCATCTGTCGAGCAAAGGGTTTAGTGTCGTTATCGTAGGGAACCTCCAACAACACGGGCTTCACGCCACCAGTTTGACGTTCCTTCTCGCCAATATCCACACGCTCAAAGAAAATATCCTTAGAGCAATCCTCACCAAGCAATTTGGAGAAAACGTAATTACAGGTTTCCACAATGCTTTCCTTAGTGCGGAAATTTTTTGACAAGCTAATATTTTTGCCACCCAATTTTTCTATATCCTTACGCACCTGGGCAAAAACGCTGACATCTGCCCCGCGAAAACGATAAATGGACTGCTTTGGGTCACCTACCACGAACAGCTTGCGACCTTGCAATTTGTTCACATCGTCTCCACACAGCAAATAGATAATCTGTTTTTGCCTGTCGTTAGTATCTTGGAACTCGTCCACCATAAGGTAGCGATACTTTTGCTGACATCTATGACGAACCTGCTCATTTTCCAGAAGCAATTTTAAAGCAAGCTCTTCCAAATCGTCAAAGGTCAGGAAATCATCCTGCTTCTTGCGAGCGCGGTAGTAGTCAGCAAAATCCTGCACAACCTTTTGCCAAGCAGTAACTAAGGGCAGTGCCGCCCTGTCCACGCTCAAATCAAGCAAGCTTTGCTGCAGTTCCTTGATTGCCACCACCAAGTCCTTAACAGCTTTGGCAGGGTTCTTGATACTGCCAACATAATTGTTGTAGGCAGTAAAATCACTAGGCTCTTGTAAGATTCCTTCTGTAACTTCCGTCAAATTTTCCTTGAGCAAGGCAACAGCAGTAGCTGTCTTAGTCTTACCCAAGCCGTCACAGTTGGCAAGTTCTTCAATTAAACTGCATAATCTTGCCTTACCCGCAGGTTCAGCGTTAATTCTATCGTTGTATGCTTTAGTTAAATCGCCAAAAGCAATAATATCCTCCAATTGAGGAAGCAAGCTTTGCAATTGGCTAATAGTGCTGTTCACGCCATAAGTGTTAGTCAAAAAGCTAAGCTCCGGTCTTTGCTGTTTTAAACCTTGGCGCACAAAATCAAGCAAGCATTCTTGAAGGTACTCCTCACCCTCGAACTCCTCTGCCAAATTAAAGCTAGGATCCAAGCCAAGCTCCACGGGATTTTCTTTTAACAGCCTACTACAAAAGCCATGAATGGTGGTAATTTGAGCACGTTCCAGCTCGTCAAGAACTTGTTTCCAAAATTTATCGCCAGCTCCTGCCAGCTTTTCCGTGATGCGAATGCGAACACGCTCCTTCATTTCCCCTGCTGCCTTACGGGTAAAGGTGATGGCTAAAATTTCCCTAGGACTAACAGGCTTACCCTTAATGTGCCCCTGCTCTAAAATGTGCAGGAAACGTTCTACCAAAACTTTAGTCTTCCCACTGCCTGCGCCTGCAGAAACAGACACATTATTATCAATGGTAGTAATGGCAGTTAACTGTTCACTAGTAAAATCACTCATCATCCTCACCTCCCTGCTCTAACAAGTTCACACGGCAGATATCCTTCAACGCGCAATAAGGATTACATTTTTTTACAAGCTGTACGTTAAAATTACCGTCGTAAATTCCTTGCACATAGTCCTGCAAAAACTTCTCACTCAAATTTTCAAAGGCTTCCCATTTATCGTCAGCCTCCGCAAAATAATCCTTGCTTCTACTACCGATGAACGGATAATTCTGGCTATCGTCTAATTTTACACTGCTCTTACGTTTGCCATCCTTCAAGGATAAATAACCGCCGCCGGCAACTTCCTTGCCATAAAGCTTCTTCGCCGCCAAGAGATAAATTGGCAACTGCAAATCAATGCCATTAGGCAGCTCGCTACCAGCAGGAACGCTGGACAATTTATAATCCGTTACGAAAACCTTGTCGCCATTTTTATCAATACGGTCAAGCCTGCCCACGATAGCAAAGCTTTTGCCGTCAGCAAGTTTCATACGTAGGGGCTTACCATTTTTACTGCTAAAGTCCCACTCCACAGCGCAGGGAACAAAATCCCATTGCTTCTGCAGCTCATATTCATTACGCAACCACTTGTTCAACATTTTCAGCAGGCAAGCTTCCTCTGCTGCCCACAGTTCGTTTTCCTGTAAGCTGCCGTTGGCAATGTATTCATCACAAAGCTTGCTGAAATCTTCTTGCAATTCTTCCCACAGTAAAGCTAAATCGTATTTAGGTAATTTCTCGTTCAGATGCTTACCTAAGAAATTCGCCAAGCAGTTATGAAGCAGGTTACCCACATCCGTAGGCGCCGCCAGTTCTTCTTTTTCCCTAAACTCGCTTTGCTTCCAGATACGTTCCCCTAAAAATCTAAAGGGACATTGAGCGTAAACTTCCAATGAAGACGGACTAAACACATTTCCGACCACAGTCTTCACATCAGCCTGTAATTCTTCATTTTCCAGAACGCCATTGTAAATTACAGCTTGTTTGCGCTCATCATCAACTTTTGTAGCTACGATGGCATGCTTAGACAAATTGCTTTCTACCCACGCATTGTCAAGCTGCTTGCCCCACGCAAAGGCTTCGCCCATTGAGGCAGCCTGCTTTCCGGAAATTATTTCTTCCTTTATATTGTAGTTTACCAGCACCTCACCCACGTAGGAGGAAACTCCTGCCTTATCGTCAGCATAATAGGTCAGCACAAGACTTTCCTCTGTCAAAGCAAGGGTGGTCGCAAAAAAGTAAGCGTCCTCCATATAAGCTAAGGCAGTAGTAGGCATGTCAATTCCCAAAGGCTGTAACTGTCCACGTTCAGTATCATTGTAAATCCAGTTTTCATTGTTGCCCGTAGGGAACTCACCCTCGCGCATACCCATAAGGAACACGTATTTGTGGGGCAAGCCTTGAGCGTTGATAACTTCCGTTACCAATACCCCATCAGTTCTGCCGCCAACTAAGTTAATTTGGTAATCTGCCAAAGCTTCGCTCAAAACAAGGGCAAAATCCTGCACGCTAAGTTTTTCCTGATCGGCATCGCAGTTTTTATAATCTTCAGTCAAGCTCTGCAAGGTTTTCAAAAGCAGTTGCTTGGAATGCAGGCAAGCCTTCAAGCCTTGGAAGTCAATGGCACCCACTCTATGCATTTCGCCTAAAACACGTTCCAAATTCAAGGCATTTAAAAATTCTTCCAGTACTGCCGTAAAATTAGCAACGGTATCGCTAGCTAGAAGTTTTTCTAAAGTATTGTCTAGCAAATCTAAAGCTACTGCTTCTTCTGCAAAGTCTTCTCTAGCTTTGGCTTGCACTTGGCTACGGGAGGTAAAATATTTTTCTTCACGCCAAGCTTCCGCAACCTCACCATCCACTTTAAATAAAAGCTTACCAATGCTGCTGCCTAAAATTTTAAAATACGCCTCTGCCCCCTTGCGGTTATCAGGCTGCGCTTCCAAAAGCAGCAGTACCAATTCGGACAAAGGCTGTACGTTCAGACTAGAACTTTGGGGAATGGAAACAGGTATGCCATAAGCATCTGCCTGCTTGCGTAAGCCACTGTAATTATCAAATTTACGAAAGGTTACCAAAATATCCTTGGCAGCTACTCCCTTTTTCAGCAGGCTTTTAATTTCCGTAAGCACCCATTCCATTTCAAAATCTCTAGTGGGAAGCTTACATACTCGTACATTTCCCGGTGCTTGCTTCGCAGGCAGGTTAACCTTTTCCAGATTGCAGAAGCCCACCAATGCTTCGTAGGTTTTTCCCACGGCACCAAAAACTTTTTCTTTGCTAGCCTCGCCCTCATACACCATACCGATATTTACGTTGGCGCGCCTGCTAAGCACCTTAATAAATTCTAACTGCAGGGCATCAAATGTGAAGAAGTCGCTGATGCACACTTCCTGCCAACGCAGCTTAACCTTTTCTTCCTGCAAGACTCTAATGGCAAGACGATACTTGCCTTCCAAGTCTACCCAATTATTATTGCGCAAATACTGACGATAAAAACCGTACAACTGATTAATTTCGTCGTCCTTTAAGCCTAAATTGTCTTTTCTGTTCCAATTGGCAAAGGCTTCTTTAATTTGCGCTTCGGTCACCCCATTACGGGACAACTGGCTCACAAAAGAGGTTAAGGCTTTTATAAAGCCTTTCTTTTCAGCTAAGATGGCAAAATATTCCAGCTTATCTCTGTTAGCAAGATGCTTAACCAAGTCTTTGATAACCAGTTCTTGGCTACGTCTGTTAAGAGGTTTCAACCCCATGTAGCCATTGTCATTTAAAATTGTTGTGGCTAAAAAATCTATGTCGATGGTTCTGATATTAGCTTCACGCTGTGCCTGTTGCATTAAGTTGCGACTAGGCAGAACCAAAACGCCCTTATCATAACCTACGTTTTGTAATTGTTCATAAAATAAAGTACGAGGACTATGCCCCAAAGGTACGCAGTATAATTTTGCCATAGTGCCCTCCAACAAAGTTTTTCTTTTATTTTAACATATTTTACTGCCTAAAAATGGCACACTAAAAAGAAAATCCCTGCCGAAAACGACAGGGAAATTTTTATGCCTTCCAGACGATTTGCTCGTAGACCTGATAATATACTTCAGTAATTTTATTAGGCTCCAGCAAATCCATTAAATATTCTAATTGTTTACGGCTAGTCTTGGGCTTGGTTTGGTTCCAGTAAAGGATTTCCAGTTGTACCAAAACATCTGCCAGTTCTTGCAGGTCAGCAGGAACATTTGCTTTCAGCAGTTCTTGCCACTGACGAATTATATCCAGTTCATCCTGCATGGTTACGCGGGCTACATTGGCAATCCATTCACGAACGTAGCGTAAGGCAGTAACAAGGTATTGCTTACGCACAGCTTCGTCAATTTGCACGTCGCCAGACTTTTGCAACAGTTGTAAGTAAAAATATTGCAGTTCTTTATAGGCAAGAAAAGCATTTTCAAAGCCATCCCAACGGCTGTACATTTGTAAGTGCATGTTCAAAAGCAGGAGAGTATGCTTCAAAAGCTGCATATCTTCTTTAGCAAGCAAGGCTTTCAGCAAAACAGAAAGCAAAAATCCGTTGACCTCATCCCAACGCCTACGAGCAATCTGCGCAATGAGACTAGTCCATTCGTTGAACAGCTTCTGTAAAAGAGCTTTATCGCCAATGGTAGCGATCAACTTTTCTGCCAAGTTTTGGATAATGGGCAGGCAATTTGAATAACGTCTGTCGCAAACCACGAAGGTTAAAGCGATTATGAAGTCAACTGCCTTAGCCTGCTCCGTATTGAGCAAGGCAACGCACATTTTTTCTTCCACAGCAGCAAGCCATTGGGTGAACAGTTCCTCCTTACGCATACGTGCTGACATAATCAGCATATTTTTTACGCAATGAAGGTACGCAGTTGAAGAAACTTTTTCCTCAGCAACAGCAAGCAGTTGGGCAAAACAAGCTTGTGCTTCCTCAAACTTGCTAGTTTTAAGAGCAATACAACCTAACAAGCTTACCTGCTGCAACGCTTCCTCTGCTTCCTGTTCCTTAGCTTGGTGCAACGCAGAAAAAGCTTCTTGTAAAAGTTGTTTCCAATCGACAGCCTTCTCAATAATTTCTTCTTCCATCCTTGCACCTCCCTAAAGTTTTTTACAGATTAACATTACCGTCGTACACTACGCCACCAGCAACATCAACGGAAATAATTTGACCGTCACTTAATACGGAGGTAGCGTTTGCTGCACCAACAATTACCGGAATACCGCAGGTTACACCTACAATAGCGGTAGAAGATGTCAAGCCACCTTCTTCCGCGATAATGGCAGCAGCCTTTTGCACAGCCAAGGGTACGTATTCGTCATTAAGTACATCAACGACGAGAATGTCCCCTTCTTGCAATTTATCTTTAAAGTCAGCAGCGGTACTTGCCTTGCAAACCTTACCAGTTAAGGATTTTTTGCCAATACCAATGCCTTTTAATAATTTAGTTCCCACATTAACCACCTTAATCAAATTGGTACTACCTACCTTGCCAATAGGCACGCCTGCTGTAATAACTACGCAGTCGCCTTCTTTAATGAAGCCTTTTTCCATAGCACATTGCAGGGAGCGTTCAATCATTTCGTCAGTATTTTCAGAGTAAGGGCCAAGCAGAGGCTTCACGCTCCAATAATACTGCATGGCGCGTACGCTCTTTTCCATATGTGAAACAGCAATAACTGTAGCGCGAGGTTTATATTTAGCAATCATTCTTGCAGTAAAACCGGAAGCAGTAATGGTCAAGATGGCATCTGCGTTAATTTCTTGAGCAACTTGTACGGTAGCATGACTAATTGCATCAGTAGAATTAAGACGTTCACAAATGCCCTTGTTTTTGAAGATAGCAACATAGTCCAGCGCATCTTCGGTGCGACGGGCAATCTTCGCCATAGTTTCTACAGCTTCTAAGGGATAATCACCGGAGGCAGTTTCACCGGACAACATGATTACATCAGAGCCGTCAAAGATGGAGTTGGCAACGTCGCTTGCTTCCGCACGGGTAGCACGGTAGCTATGCATCATGCTTTCCAGCATTTGGGTAGCAGTGATTACAGGCTTACCTGCATTATTGCAACGGGCGATGATATCCTTTTGCACCAGAGGTACTACCTCCGAAGGAATTTCTACGCCTAAATCGCCACGTGCAACCATTACGCCGTCGGACACGTTAATAATTTCATCAATATGCTTAACGCCAGCTTCGTTTTCAATTTTAGAGATAATGCCAATACCGGAGCCAGCTTCTTCCAAAACCTTACGAATAGCCAGTACGTCGTCTGCCTTTTGCACGAAGGAAGCAGCAATATAATCCATATCGTGCTCTACGGCAAAGAGGATGTCTTTTTTATCCTGCTCGGACAAAAAGGGCAGGTTCAGTTCCACACCGGGGCAAGCAACACGTTTACGGTTACTTACTTCACCACCATGCACAACCTTGGTGTGAATTTCCTTGTCAGTTACAGCAACAACCTCCAAAGAAAGCAAGCCGTCTGCCAGCAAAATCATATTGCCGGGTTGAACCTCTTGGGGTAAATTAGCATAATTTACGTGAGCAATATGTTCGTCACCTAAAATTTCTTCGGTAGTAAGAATGAACTCATTGCCTTTTTGCAGGATTACCTTTCCGTCAGCGAACATACCCAAGCGCATTTCAGGACCTTTGGTATCAGCAATGGTAGCTACAACCTTATCAACATTTTTAGAAGCAGTTCTTACCATTGCCAAACGTTTAGCATGGTCTTCGTGGGAGCCGTGGGAAAAGTTGAAGCGTGCCAAATCCATGCCAGCGCAAATCATTTTTTCCAAAAGCTCCACATTATCTGTGCTAGGACCAACAGTACAAATAATTTTAGTTTTTTTCATGGTCTATCACCTATCTGCTACGCATCTACTGCATAGCGTATATTCTATCTTACATTCAGAAAAAGGCACACATTCCGTATGCCTTTTTAAGATTTCTACTTACCTCTTACAAATTGCAAGAGCCTCTAGCAGAACTGTATTCTTTTAAAATTCTTAGCCTTTGTAAGCTTTGATTTTAGCAATCAGCTTGGGCAGAATTACGTTCGCATCACCAACAATACCGTATTGAGCAGCATGGAAGATGGGAGCGTTAGCATCTTTATTGATTGCGATTACGATATCGGAGCCGGACATACCAGCCAAATGTTGGATAGCGCCGGAGATACCGCAAGCAAAGTAAATTTTCGGGGTAACAGTTTTACCGGATTGACCTACTTGGCTGGAATGACCAATCCAACCTTCGTCAACAACTGCACGGGAACCTGCAACAGTACCGTTTTCAAAGAGAGCTGCCAATTCTTCCAGAACTTTGAAGTTATCAAGAGAGCCCATGCCACGACCGCCGGAGCAGATTACTTCAGCATCTTCAATTTTGATGGTGCTGGTACCAGTGAAAGCTTCTTTTTTCAGCAGTTCAACAGGAGAGGTTACCAAGTTTTCGCAGGTGAAGTTGATTACTTCGCCAGTGCGGGTTGCATCCATAGGTTTTGCTTTGAAAACTTTCGGACGAACGGTACCCATTTGCGGACGGGTTTCGTTGCAGAGGATGGTAGCCAAAATGTTACCACCAAGTGCAGGACGGGTCCATTCTACTACTTGGTTTTCAACGTCGATGTCGAGAGCAGTGCAGTCTGCGCAGAGACCGGTCATTTTGCGAGCAGCAATACGCGGAGCAAGGTCACGACCGTCAGCAGTTGCACCGATAAGAAGTGCGCTGGGTTTGTAAGCATCTACCAATTGGCAGATAGCATCGGTGTAGATGTCAGTGTTGTAATCAGCAAATTTAGGATCAGCGATTACATAAACCTTGTCTGCACCAGCAGCGATAAGTTTTTGGGGAACGTCACCAGCTTCAGCAGCTACGAGAACTGCACAGCAGTGTTCTTTAGCTTTTGCAGCCAAATCAGAAGCAACGCCAATCAATTCATAGGATACGCCAACGGGTTCACCGTTTTCCAATTCAACGATAACCCACAGGTCAGTACCGTGGTCGTTTTCTACAGCTTTCTTTTCTACAGCTACTTCAGGAGAAATAGCACCTACAGGACATTCATTAACACAAGCGCCACAGCCGATGCAAGCATCAGCATCAATGTGAGCTTTGTCTTCTAAGGAAATAGCACCAACGGGGCAAATTGCTACGCAAGCACCGCAGCCTACACAAGTTTCTTTATCTACGATCATTGCCATCTATGTTCACCTCAGCGAGTAATAATTTTAGCTTCTACTAATTTGTTGAACAGCATGTCTACTGCTACATCAACATCTTCTTCGTTGATGATTTCACTGTTGATTACAGGATGTTCCGGAGTAAAGGATTTCTTTACTTGAGTCGGAGAACCGGGCAGACCAACCTCAGCAGGATCAAGGTTCAAATCAGCAGCAGTCAAGATAGGAACATTTGCTTTACGAGCTTTCATTTTACCTTTGATGCTTGCAAAGCGCGGTTCTTTTTCAGCTTTGGTAACAGTTACCAAGAGGGGAGCTGCACATGCCAAGGTTTGAACGCTGCTTTCGTTTTCACGTTCAACGATGAATTTATCATCTACATAATCAAGTTTCAAGGCACCGGTGATTTGGGGAATGCCAAGATGTTCAGCAATTTCCGGACCAACTTGCGCAGTATCGCCGTCAACAGCTTGTTTGCCGCACAGGATAAGGTCGAATTCGCCCAAATGTTTAATGCCAGCAGCCAAGGTAACACTGGTTGCCAAGGTATCGGAGCCAGCCAAAGCACGGTCGCTGATTAATGCTGCATCGTCAGCACCCATAGCGATTGCTTCTTTCAAAACGTCAGTAGCCATAGGCAAGCCCATAGAAAGGCAGGTAACTTTACCGCCAAATTTATCCTTCATCATCAAAGCAACTTCCAAAGCGTGACGATCGAAGGGGTTCATAATGTTTTCTACGCCTTCACGCAACAGGGTTCTAGTTTCCGGACAAAATTTTACCTTCTCAACGTCCGGTACTTGTTTAATACAAACTAAGATATTCATGTGTAGCCTCCTTGTGCTATATAAACAAAATCATTCAGCCTATTATAACATCTTTTATAACTGACTATCAAGTCTACAAGCCACTTTCCACGTTAAATAAAGCAGTCTGGGCCTAAAATTTTTGTAATCGCTTCTTTAAATCCACCCGCAGAAGAATCTACCCAGAAGCTTGCATTGGTCTTGATTATTTTTTTAGATTTCAGCAAATGCAGATACACTTCGTCGTCACCCCTGTATTGGTCAAAAACACGCTTCAGTTCACGTTGCACCAAGGCGTTTTCCAGATGGGGAGCAATTTTTAAACGTACTACTGAATCTGCCTTGGCAAGTTTTTTCACCCTATAGGCAACAACCTTTGATTCACGTTCGTCTACGCTATAATAGCCTTCGACAGCAACAATGTTGTCTTGATAAATCTCCTTGGAAAAATTACGGTAGGTTTTAGGGAAGACAAGCACGTCCATTTTACCGGTAAGGTCTTCAAGGGTAAGTACTGCCATACTGTCACCCTGTCTAGTATTACGGATAACGCAGCTTGTAATGATACCTGCCACTTGCAGGGACTTGCCATCATACAAGGTATCGTCATCCATTAAAGTATACAAGGGAGTATATTTTTTTAAGGCTTCCCTGTAATCATCAAGGGGATGACCTGTCACGTAAAAACCTATGAGCTGCTTTTCATTCTGTTGAATAAGTGCTCTAGGCATTTCGTCAAGGTCCGGCAAAGCAATCTCATTAACATCACTGAAATCATTTTCGTCAGTAAATAGTCCCATTTGACCGCTAGCATTATCTTTTTGGTAAGAAGCACCAAGTTCAACAGCTCTGTCTAAGATTGCCATCAGCTGAGAACGTTTCACACCAAAGGAATCCATGGCGCCACAAAGAATCAAACCTTCCAGTACACGCTTATTTACCACGCGCATGTTAACACGCTTACAGAAATCTACTAAGCTTTTAAATTCGCCGTCAGCCGTACGGGTAGCAATAATGGTGCTAACCGCAGCTTCGCCTACGCTCTTAATGCCAGCCAAGCCAAAACGGATAGAATTGCCCTTGTGTACGGTAAAGGTGGAACCACTGTCGTTAACATCAGGGGGCAAAATTTGAATGCCAGATTTACGGCACATGGCAATGTACCAGCTAATCTTATCAGCATCAGAAATTACGCTGTCCAAAAAGGCAGCCATATATTCTGCAGGCCAATGTGCTTTGAGGTACGCAGTCTGGTACGCAACCAAAGCATAAGCTACGGAGTGAGACTTATTAAAGCCATAGCCTGCAAAGTGTTGCAACAGGGAAAATACTTTTTCACTAAGTTCTACGGGGATATCGTGTAATTTTTTAGCACCTTTAACAAAATCTTCCCGCATGGAGTCCAGCTCTTTAGCTTTCTTCTTACCCATGGCACGGCGCAGGATATCTGCTTGACCAAGGGTAAAGCCACCAAGGGCAGAGGTGATTTGCATTACCTGTTCTTGGTAAAGGATAACGCCATAGGTATCCTTCAAGATAGGCTCCATTAAGGGGTGCAGTATTTCCGCAGTGCGATTACCGTGACGACCGGCAATGAAGTCTTCTGCCATGCCTGTACCCAAGGGGCCAGGACGGTACAGGGCAACAAGAGGAATTAAATCTTCAAAGCTTTCCGGTTCTAAATCTACAACCAGCCTAGTAATGCCGGCAGATTCCAGCTGGAACACACCGTAGGTATCACCATTACGGAGCATTTCACAGGTTTTGGCATCGTCAAGTGGAATGTTATCAATATCAACAACTTCACCAGTTGTCTTATAAATATTATTAATGGCATCACCAATAACAGTAAGGGTACGTAAGCCCAAGAAGTCCATTTTCAAAAGACCAAGACCTTCCAGCTTATCCTTATCGTATTGGGTAATGACGGAACCTTCTACACCTAATTGTAGAGGAACATAATTTTTCAAATCAGCAGGAGCGATGATTACACCGGCAGCGTGGGTACCAACGTTGCGGGGCATACCTTCAACGCTTTTGGCAAGGTCGATGAGGCGGTGAACCTCAGGGTCGCTTTCGTACAGCTCCCGCAAATCATTATTAACCCGTAAGGATTTTTCCAAGCTAATGCCCAATTCCTTGGGAATCATTTTGGCAACCTTGTCCCCCACACTATAAGAATAGCCTAAAGCTCTGGCAACGTCACGAACTGCTGCCCTCGCCTGCAGGGTACCGAAGGTAACAATTTGCGCCACACGTTCTTGCCCGTAGCGACGAACTACATAATCTAAAACCTTGTCACGATTTACATAGCAAAAATCCGTATCAATATCAGGCATGCTAACGCGTTCAGGGTTCAAGAAACGTTCAAAGAGCAAATTATAACGCAAGGGTTCAATATTAGTAATACCCAAAAGGTAAGCAACAATACTACCAGCCGCACTACCACGACCGGGGCCAACTAAAATTTTATTCCTGCGACAGTATTCAATAAAGTCCCAAACAATCAAGAAATAGCAGTCATAGCCCATCTGACCAATAATCTGCAATTCAAAATCCAGTCTGTCTAAAACTACTTTATCAGCGTTGGGATATTTTTTTGCTAAGCTTTCTTCGCACAAATGGCGCAGGTAAGATTTAGCATCGTAGGGTTCAGGAACAGTAAACTCCGGTAAGAGTAAATGTCCAAATTCTAATTCAACATTGCAACGTTCAGCAATGATATTTGTATTTTCAAGAGCTTCGGGACAATCAGGAAAAACTTCTGCCATTTCCTTATAACTCTTCAAATAGAACTGGTCATTAGGGAAGCGCATACGATTAGGCTCATCAACGGTACTACCTGTCTGCAGGCATAGCAGTACGTCCTGCGCCTCTGCATCTTCACGACGGACATAGTGCAAGTCGTTAGTTGCCACCAGTCCTAAACCATATTCCTTCGCCAGCTGCTTCAAGGCTCTGTTAACCCTGTGCTCTTCTGGCAAATCATGGTTCTGAATTTCTAGGAAATAATTTTCCTTACCAAAAATTTCAATGTGTTCTTCCAGACAACGACGTGCGCCATCAAGATTATCCTGTTGAATTAATACAGGCAGTTCGCCAGCGATGCAGGCACTCAAGCAAATTAAACCCTTACTATGGGCACGCAAAATATCCTTGTCCACACGGGGCTTATAATAAAAGCCTTCCAGTTGTGCCAAGGAAACTATCTTCATTAGATTATAGTAGCCTTCCAGGTTTTCAGCTAACAAGATTAAATGGAACAAGCCACGGTTATTACGCTCCAAGTGGGAACCAGTAGTAACGTAAACCTCGCAACCGATGATGGGCTTGATGCCCTGTTTCTTACATTCCTGATAAAAATCAATGGCACCATACATAACGCCATGGTCAGTAATTGCAAGGCTTTCCATTTCCAATTCCTTGGCATAGCCAACCAAATCGGAAATCTTTGCTGCGCCGTCTAAAAGACTAAACTGTGTATGCACATGTAAATGAGTAAAGTTAGAAGTCATACAATCCTCTATTTCTTATCTTTAACAAGTAATCCCGGAAGCAGGAACAGTAAATTGCAGGCAAGAGCCGGGAACAAGCCGTTAATTTTCCAAGGAGCAACGTACTTCCACAAGCAAGCCACCAGTATACCACCGATGATTGCCAGAATACCAAACTTGCGGTTCACTTTACCGGGGAAGAACACCGCAAAGGTCAGAGGCAGAAAAATACCACTGCCACGTAACGCCATGGAAAGATAGTTCCACTCCAGAACGGAGCTATCTAAATGGAAGAAAACAAAAATAATTGCGAAAGCACTTACCAAAAGCACGCTAATACGGCTAGCCCAAAGCAGATTTACAGGTGTAGCATTCTTCCATAAATTTTTAACCAAATCGCGGGAAATCATGGTACCAACACCCAACGCCAAGCCGGACAAAGAGCCAAGGGCAGAAATCATAATAGCACCTAAGCCGATACCACCTAACCAATCAGGCAAATAAGTGGCAAGGTACATGGGCAGCGCATCAATGGAATTAATTTCCGGATGCTGCACGCTCATAAACATACCAATCATTACAGAAGGCAAGCCTACAGGAATAACTACAAGGGCAGCAGCAATACAGCCAGCTGCCGCAGTCTTACTATCCTTCGCAGAAAAAATAGATTGAATGTAGGTTTGAGTAGAAATTACACCCACAATCATAGAAGCCAAGCTGAACAAGCCGTCTTCCACCCCACGTCCAAAAAGGCTGAACCAAGGGTACGCAGGGAAGGTTGCCTGCAAACCTTGCCAACCACCTAAATCGCAGTAGCTAAGGATGCCACCTACGAAGATGGTGCCGAAAATCAAAATAATTTTGAACAATCCTGCCATACCAGCGCCACTGATGCCACCGAAGAAAACAATGGCAACGGTCAAGCCTAGAACAATGAAACCGCTAGTTTCAATGCTTACGTTGAAAAGACCGGACACCAAGCTTAAAGCAGTCAAGGTACTGGCAACAATACTAAAGAAAATTCCGGCAGAGGCAGAAATACTTGTGAAAGGCCCTGCCACCTTACCGTAGTTGCCTACAAGGAACTCACTTACGGTGGTAAGGCTACTTCTACGCAAAGGCACTGCGTAAAAAATCGCCATGATGATAAGCGCAATACCACTGCCCAAAGTAAACCACCAAGCAGTAAGTCCCAGCTTGTAGCCAAGCTGAGCAGTACCTACGGTAGCAGCACCGCCAACAATAGTGCCGATAATACTTCCGGCAACCATGCCTACGCCTGCACTTCTACCACCTACATTATAATCATCGGCAGACTTAATTTTTCGAGCAGCCAAAATGCCCGGCAAAATTGTTACCACCAAAGTAAGAATCAAGCTTAATATATGAACAAAGGATAACTTCATCAAAATTCACCAGCTTCAAAAAATTTTTTTCATTATAAGTATACCACATCAGCTTCAAGGCAGACCGCCCAGAAACAAAATTTTCTCAGCAGAGATTGCGTAACAAAGAATACATTTAATTTTTCACTTAAAAGCGTTTCACACGTAACACTTTTTCCGTTTGCCAAAATATTGCAATGGGAGTATAATTAGTGGTACGCTATTAATAGGCATACAATACGTTGTGTATATACCATTCTCAGATAAATCTTTTGGAGGAAACTATGAGTCGTTTAAAAATCGAAACACCCGATCAAGCGCAGCTCACCGTTGAACGTCTTTACAAAGACCTTGAACGTCACATCATTGCCAGCCCTCCCGGACTGTGCCCCGTTGATTTGCAGCTGTCCTTCTTAAAGGTTTGTCACGCGCAAACCTGCGGTAAATGTACTCCCTGCCGTGTTGGCTTGGGACAATTACAAAAATTACTGGAAAGCATCTTAGAAGGCAAGGCTACCATGAAAACCTTGCAGCTTATCAAAGACACTGCCAACAATATTATGGACTCTGCGGATTGCGCCATTGGCTACGAAGCAGCACACATGGTTTTGGCTGGTATGGAAGGCTTTGAAGATGACTACATCCACCATATTAAAACTGGCAAGTGCAATAGCAGAATTGCTCACTCCATTCCCTGCGTTGCCCTTTGTCCGGCACAAGTTGACATTCCCGGTTACATTGCCCTCGTTGGTGCAGGTCGTTATGCAGATGCAGTTAAACTTATCCGCAAGGACAATCCCTTCCCCACAGCTTGCGCTCTTATTTGCGAGCATCCCTGTGAAGCACGTTGCCGTCGCAATATGATTGATGCTGCAGTTAACATTCGTGGCTTAAAACGTATGGCAGTAGATAACGCTCCTGCTAATACTGTTCCCGTTCCCGAAAAGGCAGAAGCCACCGGCAAACGCATCGCCATTATCGGCGGTGGCCCCAGTGGTTTGGCAGCAGCTTACTATTTGGAACTGATGGGTCATCACACAGTAGTATTTGAAGCGAAAAGCAAGCTTGGCGGTATGCTCCGCTATGGTATTCCCAGCTATCGCTTCCCCCGTGAAAGACTTGACCAAGATATTGAAGCAATCCTTTCCACTGGCGTAGAAGTTCATCTAAATACTAAAATTGGCAGTGGCGAAGGCGAAGTTCCCTTTGAAAAGCTTCGTGAAGAATACGATGCAGTTTACATTGCCATCGGCGCCCACGAAGATAAAAAGGTTGGCATTGCAGGGGAAGATTCCCACGGCGTAATCTCCGCAGTTGAAATGCTTGGTTCCATTGGCGAAGACAAAATGCCTGACTTTAAAGATAAAACCGTTGTAGTAATTGGTGGCGGTAACGTTGCTATGGACTGCACCCGTAGTGCAATCCGCCTTGGTGCGAAAAAAGTTACCATCGCTTATCGTCGTCGTAAAAATGACATGACTGCCCTGCCTGAAGAAATCGAAGGCGCTGTAGCTGAAGGCGCAGAGCTTTACGAACTGAAGGCTCCCCATAAAATTGAAGCAGATGAAAACGGTAACGTTGTTGCACTTTGGGCAGAACCCCAAATCATTGGTCCCATTGATGCTTGGGGACGTGCTCGTCCCATTCGTGCAGACCTGCCCTTAGACCGCATTCCCTGTGACGTAATTGTAGTAGCAATCGGTCAAGGCGTTGAGCTTCGCCCCTTTGAAGAAGCCGGTGTAAAAGTTAAACGTGGCAGTATCGCAGCCATGGAAACTGGCGAGCTTGCCAACGCTAACGGCGTATTTGCAGGTGGCGACTGCGTAACCGGTCCTGCTACCGTAATCCGTGCTATCGCTGCAGGTAAAGTTGCAGCAGCTAATATTGACGAATACTTGGGCTTTGAACATGAAATTTCCTGTGACGTAGAAATTCCTCCTGTGGAATTGGCAGATAAAGAACCCTGCGGACGTATTCAACTGAAAGAAAAAGAAGCAGGCTTACGTAAAGATAACTTTGAAGAATTTGAATGTGGCATGACCGTGCAAGAAGCCTGCCAAGAAGCAGGGCGTTGCCTGCGCTGCGACAAATTCGGTTTAAGCGCATTGAAAGGAGGCCGTACTTTTAAATGGTAACCTTAACAATTGACGGACAAAAAGTAACTGCCCCTAAAGGCGCAACCATCATGCAAGCTGCGGATTCCGTTGGTATCCGCATCCCTCGCTTGTGTTATTTAAAAGACATTAACGAAATCAGTGCCTGCAAAGTTTGCGTAGTAGAAGTGCAAGGCAAAACTAAACTGGTAACTGCCTGCAGCACTCCCGTACAAGAAGGCATCGTTGTTTATACTAACTCTCCTAAAGTGCGTGCTGTGCGCCGTACCAATGTGGAGTTGATTCTTTCCCAACACGATTGCCTGTGCGCAACCTGCGTGCGTAGCGGTAACTGCGCATTGCAAACCTTGGCAAACGACCTTGGCATTTTTGAACTGTCCTACGAAAAAGACGTTGTAGATATTCCTTGGGATAAAGAATTCCCCTTGATTAGAGACTCCAAAAAATGTATCAAATGCATGCGCTGCATCCAAATTTGCGACAAAGTGCAAGGCTTGAACATCTGGGACTTGGTAAACACCGGTGGTCGCACTACTGTAGATGTTGCTCAAAAATTCCCCAACATTGCCCAATCTGATTGCAGTTTGTGCGGACAATGCATTACCCATTGCCCCGTTGGTGCGCTCAAAGAACGTGACGATGTTCCCAAAATCTTCGAAGTGCTGGCAAATCCTGACAAAGTTACCGTTGTGCAAGTTGCTCCCGCAGTTCGCACTGCTTGGGGCGAAGCACTTGGTTTGCCTAAAGAACAATTCACCGAAGGTATGATGGTTGCTGCTCTCAAAAAGATTGGCTTTGATTACGTATTCGATACCAACTTCGCAGCAGACGTAACCATTATGGAAGAAGGCAGCGAACTTTTGGAACGCTTGGCTGAACGTGACAAGCATCCTTGGCCCATGTTCACCTCCTGCTGTCCTGGCTGGGTAAGCTACGTAAGCAAAAAATATCCTGCGTTCCTCCCCAACCTTTCCAGCACCAAGAGTCCGCAACAAATCTTCGGTGCTCTTACTAAAACTTACTTCGCTCAGCAAAAAGGCATTGATGCTAAGGACATCTGCTCCATCTCCATCATGCCCTGCGTATCTAAAAAGCGCGAGGCTGCCCTGTTCTCCATGCGTAGCAGTGGCGTGCCCGACGTTGACATCGTACTCACCACTCGCGAACTGGCTCGCTTGATTAAGGCAGAACATATTAATGTAGCTGCCCTTGAACCTGCAGAATTTGACAGCCCCTTGGGTAGCAGCACTGGCGCCGCAGTAATCTTTGGCGTAACCGGTGGCGTTATGGAAGCTGCGCTCCGTACAGCTTACGCTGTAGTTGAAGGCAAGGAAGCACCAATGGATGCGTTCTTAGACGTACGTGGCAACGCTGATAGAAGAGAAGCTAACTTCAAATTAGGCGACACCGTAGTACGCACTTGTACTGTAAGTGGTTTAGGCAATGCAGGAAGATTGATGGATGACATCAAGGCAGGCAAAGTGCATTATGACTTCGTGGAAGTTATGGCATGCCCAGGTGGTTGTGTTGGAGGCGGTGGACAGCCTATCCATGACGGACAAGAGCTGGCGTGCAGTCGCGGCGCAAAACTTTACGACCTGGACGAAAAACGCGCCTTACGTCAATCCCACAATAATCCTGACGTTCAAGAAGTATATGCAAACTTCTTAGAAAAACCCCTCAGCCACTTGGCAGAAGAATTACTGCACTCCAACCACGTGAAAGAGAAGAATTATAAATAGTTTCATACAAGTAAATATGGTTTGAGAGAGAAGAAAGGCTACAGCTCGAATGAACTGTAGCCTTTAACATTATGTAGTTACGCTTAAAACACTTATGTCAGTTAGGAAAATTGCTTTATTTTCACCAGATAATGTAATATAATATGAGTATGAGGTGAGAATATGATAAAAACATACAACACATTACTAAATGAACTTCACAATTATCGGGCACCTAATAATAAAATCTCACGTATGGTTAAAACTGGAAGTGTCACTCCAATTACCAAAGGCTTATATGAAACTGATAAAACTATTCCCGGTTATCTATTGGCAAATATTATTTATGGTCCATCTTATTTATCATTCGACTTTGCACTTTCCTACTATGGCTTAATTCCAGAAGCTGTCTATACATTTACTTCCGCAACCTTCGAGAAAAAGAAAGAAAAGATTTACAACAATCACTTTGGTACCTTTACATATAGAGACGTACCATCATCTGCCTATCCTTACGGCATTTGCTTAATTTCAGAAGGACACTATTCATTTGCAATTGCTACTCCTGAAAAAGCTTTATGCGATAAGCTTTATATCGAAAGTCCCGTAAAGAACAAAAAGGAATTAATTGAGCTTTTGTTTACTGATTTGCGCATTGATGAAACTGAATTCCAGCAACTTGATAAAGAAGTTTTATGTAATTTGGCTGGCCTTTATAAATCAACCAACTTAAAACTCCTAAGAAAATTGTTGAGGTGAAATTTATGAATACCATAATTCAAGAAATGTTGAAACAACATGATATAATAACAATTTATGATAAAAAGAACGCTCTTAAAGAAGTTATTCAAGAGATTATCTTGTGCGGCCTTAGTAGAGCAGGCTTCTTTAAAGAAGCAGCCTTTTATGGTGGCACTGCTCTAAGAATTTTCTACGGTTTAGACCGTTTTTCCGAAGACTTGGACTTTTCTCTATTAGAAGAAAATCAAAACTTTGACCTCTCAAAATATTTCCCTATATTGGAAAAGGAAGTTAAGTCTTTCGGTCTCAACGTAGAGATAACTGAAAAGGAAAAGTCCGTTGACTCAGATATCAAGTCTGCTTTTTTAAAAGGAAATACTCGTGAACATATGCTACTTTTTTATCCAAACAGTCCCCTTCTTGGTATTTCTAACAACGAACTTATTAAAATAAAATTCGAAGTCGATATTAATCCCCCCAGATATGCAAACTTCGAGCCACAATTTAAACTTCTTCCGACTCCTTACGAAGTTAATCTTTACGATGCACCTTCCCTTTTCGCAGGAAAGCTTCATGCAGTAATTTGTCGTTCTTGGAAAAATAGAGTAAAAGGCAGAGATTTATATGACTATATCTTTTATCTGAGTAAAAACACTTCATTTAATCTTCCCCATTTAAAAGAAAGACTTATCCAAACCAAAGCAATAGCACCAGAGACAAATCTCTCACTTGAAGATGTAAAAAATATGCTTATAGAAAAGTTTGATGCAATCGATTACGAACAAGCCAAGCAAGATGTAATCCCTTTTATCAAAGATACTAAAAGTATTGATATTTGGAGCGCAAGTTTCTTTAAGGCAATTACTCGATGTTTAAGATGTGAGTAAAATATACAATTTTTCAATAGCAAATATATAATTTTTGAATTTAAAAATTATAATGAAAAAATTACTCAAAAAGAAATTTATACTACCGATAAATATCTTTATCAAAAAGCATTAAGAAGCGTCGCCATAATAATCTCTTGTAAAGGTGCATCACCTAATGCTGAAAAAGCAATTAGAGGAACCCTTAGAGAAAACGGGAAACTTATTTTAAGCATCAGTAATGAAGATATTATTAAAATGATTGACATGAAATTAAATAACGAGCTACCTGCTGATTACCTATATTCTAAATTTGACGAACTTATGATAGATTTAGAAAAATAATTTTTATTCTACTTGCTATTATCAGTCGCTACATAATTATATAAAACCTAATTCTACACAATTCAACTTATACGAAAGGCTACAATCCTGCAAATAGGATTGTAGCCTCGTACTGTTGCCTTTAACTCTATTCACTTTTCTCTTCGGACTTCTCTGTTATAAGCACTCGCCAAAACAACCAAACACCCTAAAACTAACCAGTACAATTTCATAACTGCCCCATTACCAAAATTGTATTCAGTCAAGCCTTGTAAAACTAAAGCACTAGTAGAACCGGCAATCATTAAAGCATATGGGTTCTTGTTAAGAAAATAATTCTTAATATTACGCCACAGGATATAACCAAATGCCAAAACATATCCAGCAAAGCCTACTAAACCATTCTCACCAAGCATTTGTAAAAAATTATTGTGCGCATGAGCTAATCTCCCAACACCTTCATATCTTTGTTGAGCAACGTATGCATTATACAATTCATTACGTTTTGCCTTGGTCATTTTCTTTTGAGCAGGTGTTAGCTTTTTCTTCTTCCTATTATCCAAATACTTTTTGTACTCATCAGCTAAACGTTTCTGTTTTTCGTTAACAGGATGTACTTTAGAATACTTATCGCGATATTCATCTTTGAACTGCCCTAAACCAACACCTAAAACCGGATGTTCCTTAAACAAAACAACAGCAACATCCCAAATCTTAAAACGAGGGTCTTGCGTAGCATTCTTCACACTATTAAATGTATTAACACGCTTCATAAAAGCTTGGTTATTTGAAAGCACCACCCCGCCAACAAGCATCAACGCTACACAGCCAATAAAAACTTTTTTACTACGGAACATATAGTTCAGGCAGATTAAGCCAACAACAATACCAACTGCAAGCCAAGCGCCACGTGTAGAGTTAAGTACTAACGCACCTACTCCAACTACGAATGCAGGCAATGCAAGCTTGCTGTATTTACCAAGCACTTTAGATTCAAACACCAGCACCAAAAGAATTGGCACAAGAATGCACAAGAACCCTGCAAAGGTCATAGGGTGTCCAGTAAAACCATACGGTCTTGCCCAATTTATGTTTAACTTATAAACAAAAACACCTTGATAAATTACGTACAACGCATCTACCAAAAACGCTCCTAAAAAGGCATAGTAAACCTTTTTAGCAGCATCCTTTTTATCAAAGGCAAACATTAAAATCAAGAAAGGCATAAAGCGCCAAATGAAAAAATCTGCCCAAGTTTTTAAGCCTTGTACTAATTCTCCACTGCACAATGCTGAAACAAGTAATGTGCCAGCAAATACACCAATAGCTTTAAAATAAGGCACCTTATCTTCATTGAGCATAAAACTTTTGTCTTTATATAAAATTATCAAGAACAGCAATGTGCTTATTCCCAAGAAGACATTGGTTGCTGCAATGGACAAAAAAGATGTCACAGCAAATAAGCAGACAGTAATTAGAAAAATGTTTGTAAGAGAAAAATGCATAAAATACTCCAACACCCCTTTAAAGTTCACACGGATTTCACAACTTCGCGAAAAATATTTTGATTTATAAACAATTAGAGAATAAAATATTGTTAACCAATAAATTTTTAAGAGTTATATTACGGTATACTCATCAAGAAATGAATGGTTTATATTCTAAAACGAAAGAAGGTAATTAATCTTCCAAAACGACAAAGGCAGTACCACATCCAATGCTTTACCTCGTTTTACCAAACTTTCTGCTACAGAGCTAAGAACCCTAATCAAAAGGGCGCAAGCCTATGAGCAGGAAGCCATCGACAAGCTGTGCGAACACTTCAAGCCGTTGGTTTACAAGGAGGCAGGTCGCCTAACAATTTACAACGCACTTGGAGAAGATGCAGTGAACACCGCTTGGCTTATTTTCTTACGGTTCATCCACCGTTACAAAGGTAGAGCTTACAACCACTTGCCTGGACTAATCAAGTATCATTTATGCTACGGGCTATTAAGACAAGTTCGCAAACAAGGGCGCTCTTGGGACAACGAAGTTGCCTCCGAAGAATTAATGAAAATGCAGACCTATGAACCATTTAAACAGCCACTAGAAGCTTTAGCCGTCAAGCAAGTTTTGAGTACTCTACCCTCTAATCAATTCAAAATTTTGAAAATGTATTACGGTCAAAGAATGAGTAATAAGCAAATTGCCGAACATTTTTCTTGCAGCATCAGCACCATCAAACGGCAAAAACTAGATGCACTTAATCGCATCAAAGAAAAACTTAATACTTAGCATTACCTAGCCTTGCTCCATATCACCTTGGAGTAAGGCTTTTACTTTTACAAATGTTTCACGTGAAACATTTATAACTATAAGTTAGTACTATCTTTAGAACAATGTAGCAAAGCTTTCAGCTTTGCTAAGTTAGGGCAAAAGAAAAAACGAGAGGAACGAGAAGAAGAAAACTTACCAAAAGAAGAAGAGCAAGGAGAACAAAAAAGAAAACTCACTATATAAGTGTACCTATTTAAGGCGAAGTGGCTCACTTTTTTCTAAAAAATTTTGTTTCAATCACAAATTTTGTGGGATTTGGTGTTTCTAACATATTTCTTTCTGCTAATATCAAATAATTTCAAGAAAAAGTACTCGTCATCAGGATAACCATATCCCTGCCTTCGAAGAGTCTTAATTTTGTTGT
>JAFTID010000081.1 GCA_017457085.1 Phascolarctobacterium sp. | reverse complement strand
TCTTTGCAATAGTGACTTGAACACTTGCTATTGTAAAAGGAATGACTCATTTTTTGTATAACAATCAATGCGCACCCGCATAGCGGGTGGTTCTGTGTTTCGCACGGATTCCGTGCTCAACGGGGTAAACCCACATAAAAAGCAAAAACTCCACGCCGTAAGACGTGGAGTTTAATTTTACAACATCATTACTTTGCAGGAGCTTGTTCTGCTTTGGGTTTCGGAGGCAATGCCAGACCGAATTTTTCCAGCATCGGTTTACCATTTTGAATCATAAACACGAAGCTATATTCAGCAGCAGGAACTTTTTCAAAAATTGCTTGATATACCAGTACATCTGCATCGTCAAATTTTTGAACGATGCGCAATTTTCTCATGGTCAGTTTGCCAAAGTTTTTAGAAACTTGTTCCTTGAAATTAGCATAAGCATCTGCGGTCAGGCTCTTTTTCATATTATCAGTCATAATAGAGGTAATGGAGCCATAGCTTTTAGCGTTCAAGAAATCGTTAACAAGTTTTTCTTCAGCAGAAAGCATTTTGCCATTAGCAGCACTGCACACGGAGCTGATGGCAAGCATCATTACCATTACAGCCAGCAAAAATAATTTTTTCATTAAAAAAGTCTCCTTTTATTTAAAGCCTTCTACAATTCTGTCCATAGCTTCGATGGTATTTTCACGGCTACCAAAAGCAGTCAAACGGAAGTAGCCTTCACCATTGCTACCAAAGCCAGCACCCGGAGTACCAACAACAGCAAGTTTTTCAAGCAGGAAATCAAAGAATTCCCAGCTGGTCATGCCATTGGGGCATTGGAGCCAAATGTACGGAGAATGTACGCCACCAAAATATTTGATGCCAATTTTGTCAAAGCCTTCCATCATAATGCGAGCATTTTCTTGGTAGTAAGCAATATTTTCACGGCATTGTTTAATACCTTCTTCACTGAACACAGCTTCTGCACCACGTTGAATGATGTAGGGAACACCATTGAATTTAGTGGTTTGACGACGGAGCCACATTTTGTTCAGTTCCATGTCTTTGCCACCTGCAGTTTTGCGAACCAAAGCGTGGGGTACAACGGTATAACCGCAACGGGTACCAGTGAAGCCTGCAGTTTTGGACAAGGAGCAAAGTTCGATAGCACATTGTTTTGCACCTTCAACTACGAAAATGCTGCGCGGAATTGCAGGGTCAGTAACGAAAGCTTCATAAGCAGCATCGTAAAGAATTACTGCATCATTTTTCAATGCATAAGCAACCCAAGCTTCCAATTGTTCTTTGGTATAAGCTGCACCAGTAGGATTGTTAGGAGAGCACAGATAAATTACGTCAGCTTTAACATTTTCGTCCGGCATGGGCAGGAAGTTGTTTTCTGGATTGCCTGCCATATAAATAATGTTACGACCACACATAACGTTAGTATCCAGATAAACCGGATAAACCGGATCAGGAATCAAAATAGTGTTGGCATTGCTGAAGATATCGGTAATGTTACCGCAGTCACTCTTAGCACCATCGCTAATGAAAATTTCATCGCTCGCCAGTTCTACACCAAAGGAAGCATAGTATTTAACCAATGCTTCGTGCAGGAAGTCATAGCCTTGTTCCGGGCCATAGCCACGGAAAGTTGCTTGTACGCCCATTTCCTTAACTGCTTTTTCCATCGCTTCTACAACGCAAGGTGCCAACGGTTTGGTTACGTCGCCGATGCCCAAGCGAATAATTTTTTTGTCAGGATTAGCAGCAGCAAAAGCGTTAACTTTGCGTGCAATGTCCGCAAAAAGATATGTTTCTTTCAGGTTACAATAATTGTCATTTACTAAAGCCATTTCTAAAATCCCCCATTTGAAATAAAATATCTAAATCTAATTATTTAGTAACATTTTCGGGAACTTCTACAACGCCTTCGAAAGAGGTTGCAGCAGGACCTTCCAAATAAACGTGGTCATTTTTGTCAAAGGTAACTTCCAAAGTACCGCCTTTTGCGATTACAGTCAAAGGTTCGCCTTTTTTACCAGCTCTACCAATTTGAACAGCAGCTACGCAAACTGCGCATGCGCCAGTACCACAAGCCCAAGTTTCACCACTACCACGTTCCCAAACACGGAATTTAACGGTATTTTTGTCAATAACTTCTACGAATTCGGTATTAACGCCTTCGGGGAACAGCGGATGATGTTCAAATTGAGGGCCTAATTCTTCCAAGTTCAGGCTATCTACATCTTTAACAAAGGTAACAAAGTGCGGGTTGCCCATAGAAATGGCAGTACCATTATAAACAACCTTTTCTTCACCATAGTTATCGCTCAAAACCAAACCTTGGTCAACAAAAATAAAATGGTCACTAATCATCGGGATATCTTTGCATCTGAAAATGGGTTTACCCATATCTACTCTAGCACTCACAACTTTACCCTCCTCAATTTTCATATTAATTGTTTTTATTCCGGACAAGGTTTCCAATTCAATGGTTTCCTTATCAGTTAAGCCTTTGTCATAAACAAATTTCGCTACGCAACGCACGCCATTACCGCACATTTTGCCTTCACTTTGGTCAGCGTTGAACATGCGCATTTTAAAATCTGCAACGTCAGATTTGCAAATCATAATCAAGCCGTCGCTACCTACGCCAAAACGTCTGTGGCTTACATATTCAGAGATTGCGCCGGGATTAGGCAATTCTTCTTTAGTGCAATCAACATACACATAGTCATTACCTGCCCCATGCATTTTAGTAAATTCTATCTTCATAGGCAAAGCCTCCTTTAATTGTCATATGATTATTATATCAAAAAAGTAGAAGCTTTAACACCATAAAAGCATTATATTTTATAATGTTTAAAGAAAAAAGAACCATACCATTTGGTACGGTTCTTTTTTCTAACCGGCAGCTATCTATCCTCCCAGGCCGCTTCCAGCCAAGTACTTTCGACGTTTAAGGGCTTAACTACTGTGTTCGGGATGGGAACAGGTGGATCCCCTTAGCCATCACCACCGGATTATT
>JAFTID010000080.1 GCA_017457085.1 Phascolarctobacterium sp. | reverse complement strand
GGAACAGAAAGGATAGCGCATTGACCTGGCATATGCTCGAACAATTTACCGCCACCAATTTTTTCTACACGGAAGGTTTTAACATCGGCAGTTTCAGTGCAAATGTCAGTGATTACGCCTATTTGAGGAATCAAGGTATCGCCATGACCACAATTACACATCTTCACTCACCTCCAATGCTTTAGCAACTTTTACAATGTTTAAATTAACAGGACATTTTTGCAAGCATCTGCCACAGCCTACGCACGCAAAATTTCCTTCATTATTATTGGGGAAATACACCAGCTTGTGCATATATCTTTGACGGAAGCGTTCCACCTTAGTCTTACGGGGATTACCGTGTGCCATTTTGGTAAAGTCGCTAGCCATACAGCTATCCCAGCAACGATAACGCTCTGTGTGATTATCACTGACAGCGTAGTCACGAATGTCATAGCAATGGCAAGTCGGGCAAACATAGGTACAGGTACAGCAGGACAAGCAGCCAGCAGAAATTTCTTCCCAGATTTTGCTGTTAAAGGTTTTCAGCTCGTCTTGGGGAATTTTAGCTGCTACTTTGAAATTAGCCAAGGGCATTTGCGCAAGCACTGCTTTAGTCGCAGCTTGTTGTGCTTCAACTTGAGAAGCTTCTGCTTGTTCAAGAAGCTCTGCTACCTTTTCAGTAAACTCTTTACCAGCTTCGGAGTTTGCTTGCCAGTAAAGTTCTTCGCCAACCAGCCAAGTAGTTACGTCACCGCAGGGAGCAGTAGGATTAATACCAAAGCTTCCGCAGAAGCAGGTTTCTTCCGGCTCTGAACAAGCCATACCAATGATAAGCGTGTTCTCACGACGAGCTTTATAATAAGTATCTACAGGCTCCTTCAGGAAAACTTTGTCTAAAAGTTCAAAGCTTCTAATATCGCAAGCACGTACCCCCATCAGGATAACCTGCTTATTAGAAGGAGGAATTTGTTCGATGGAAAGGTTCTTACCTTCAGTTTTAAAGGCAAGCAAGTCTTCAACCTGCGGGAAAAACAAATCTTTTGCAGATTTTGAAGTTAAGGTGATGTCAAAACGAGGTCTTTTCTCTACATTCCACTTCTCAAAATCAACTTTACCACCTTTATTTTCACAAGGCACTTGTAATTCACCCAGTTCACTCAAAGATGCAAGGAGCTTGGGCAGATTGTCTAAAGTAATTTTCAACATCTTAACCCCTCCTTTGCAATGCTTCTTCAGCTTCCGGATCATTATCTTTATAGCTTACCAAAGGTGATGGAGTAGTTGCGTCTGCCCCTGCTTGGTAAGCTCCGTAAAATTCGTTAATGTCTTTGATAAATTTCAAGTTCAGCAAGCCAAGCTTCACGCCTTGAGGACAAACACGAGCACATTCACCACAGCCAACACAACGACCTGCTACATGATAAGCTCTAATCAAATGGAAAAGCTGTTCTTCCACATCGTCAGCAGCAGCCTTGCCAGCTACAGGAGCATCTTGATTATCGAAGATACATTGTTCACAGCTACAAGCAGGACAAATATCACGGCATGCATTACAACGAATGCATTTGCTTAACTCTGCTTGCCAAAATGCGAAACGTTCTTCTTCCGGCATTGCTTCAATGGCTTTTACGGCGGCGAACTTATCTCCTGTAAATTTAGGAGTTTCCAGCTTTTCGCCTAACTCTTCGTCAGCAATTTTATATTTATTGCCCTTGCACATGATGCACTTATCTAAAAGCACATCTTCTTTAGCAAATTCTTTGGTGCCGTAAGCAGTTTCAACAATAATCTTGTCGCCCTCGCAGGTAACAGCAAGGATTGCTTTCGCACCTAAAGCCTTCATTTTCTTTTCATCAAGCATACCACTGCAAGGAGTTCCTACTGCGTAGAAGTATTCACGTTTAATACGATTATCTTTCAGCAGTTGGTTCACGCCGTAGGTATCGCAGGGCTTTAAGAAGACAGCTGTTTTCTTTTGCTGTTTAGTTGCTTCTATTAAGTACTTAGCCAAATTGGCAGGACAAAATTCGTTATAAACAATTTCTTTGCAGGCATCTACATTACTAAAAGCAGCAGGAGCATTGTCATAAAAGAACTCCCCTGCACGCCAAGCAAGAACTTTTTCAGCTTTACCGCTTTCTAAAAGTTCAATAGCCTTAGCCTGCATCAGTTCTGCTATTTTTTGCATCGTAAATCCCTCAACTTTACATTTTCTCCCAGTGCAGTTATCTTAGCCACAAAATCATTCATGACTTCAGCAAACTTAGCACCTTCAGCAGCAGAAACCCATTCCACACGGAAGCGGTCTTCTGCCACGCCCATAAAGTTCAACATACTCATCAACAGCGCCATTCTACGACGGGTATAGTAGTTACCAGTACTGTAATGGCAATCACCGGGGTGACAGCCACAAAGAATAACACCATCTGCGCCACGTTGGAAAGCACGTAAAATAAACATGGGATTTACCCTGCAAGAACAGGGAACTTTAATAATCTTGACGTTGGCAGGATAGTTCTTACGAGCAGTACCTGCCCCGTCAGCTCCTGCGTAACTGCACCAGTTACAGCAGAAGGCAACAATCTTCGGTTCAAATTTAGCAGTGTCTTTTAACATAATGCATCCACCTCTGCCAAAATTTGTTTATTGGTAAAGCCTTGCAGGTCCATACTAGCAGAAGGACAAGCTACGGTACAAGCACCACAGCCTTGGCACAAAGCTTCGTTGACAACAGCAACAACTCGTTTTTCACGAGTGCCGTTCAAGGTAATAACTTCTTTTTCCACACCGCTGATAGCTCCATAAGGACAAACCTTGGTACAGGTCAAGCAGCCACTGCAAATCTTTTCATTGCATTTTGCAGTACAGGGATTGGTCATCAGCTTATCTTTAGCAAGTAAACCAATAACCTTCGCCGCCGCCGCACCAGCTTGGGAAACTGTTTCCGGAATATCCTTGGGACCTTGGCACATACCGGAAAGGAAAATGCCTGCGGTGGGACTTTCTACAGGGCGAAGCTTGGGATGCGCTTCAACGTAGAAGTCGTTAGTATCAATGCTAGCAGTGAGCATGGAAGCCAGCTTACGAGCGTCCTTGGCAGGTTTTACTGCGCAAGCAAGCACTACCAAATCAGGATTGAGCATCAAATGCTTACCGCTGTTCAAATCGCTGGCGAAAACAGTCAAGTTACCGTCTTTGTCGCTCAGTACCTTGCCAACTTGTCCACGCACGTAATGCACGCCGTATTCTTCCACAGCTCTGCGTTGGAATTCGTCAAAGCCTTTGCCCGGAGTACGTACATCAATGTAGAAAACAGTAACATCTACATTAGGATACTTCTCACGGATGTACATAGCGTGCTTAGCGTTATACATACAGCAAACTTTGGAGCAGTAGGTCTTGCCACGTTCAGTAGTATCACGACTGCCAACACAGCTTACGATTACAACGCTCTTAGGTTCCTTACCAGTTGCAGGGCAAACAAGATGACCTTCTGTAGGACCTGCAGCGTTAGTCAAACGCTCCAACTGCATAGAAGTAATAACATTCTTGCTACGTCCGTAGCCAAGCTCGCCGTATTTATCTAAGTCTATCAGTTCAAAACCAGTAGCCAAGACAATGGCACCGTATTTTTCAGTAATCAGCTCGTCCTCTTGGGTGTAGTCAATGGCTTTGTTAGGACAAACGATAGAGCACACGCCACACTTGCCAGTCTTGAATTTCAAGCAAGCTTCGCGGTCAATAACAGGAACCTTGGGAATAGCTTGGGCAAAGGGAATGTAGATGGCTCCCCTATTGCGTAAGCCTTCGTCAAATTCACTGGGAGTTTTGCGGGCGGGGCATTTTTCAGTGCAGATACCACAGCCACTGCAAATCTCAGCTTTTACGCTACGAGCTTTCTTACGGATGGTAACATCAAAATTACCAACGTAACCACTTACAGCTTCCAGTTCGCTGTAGGTATGAATGGTAATATTTTCGTGGCAGGCAGCGTCTACCATCTTCGGAGTCAAAATGCAGGCAGAGCAGTCCAAAGTAGGGAAGGTTTTGTCGATTTGCGCCATCTTACCGCCAATGGTAGGCTCTTTTTCTAAAATATCCACCTTGTAGCCAGCATCAGCAATGTCCAAGGCAGTTTGGATACCTGCAATGCCACCGCCAATAACAAGAGCACGTTTCACAACTTGGCTTTGACCGGGATGTAAGGGGTCGTTAAAACGAACCTTGGCAATGGCAGCCTTCGCCAATTGGATTGCCTTTTCCGTAGCCACTGCAACATCCTTCAAAACCCAGGAGCATTGTTCACGGATATTGGCAATCTCCACCATATAGGGGTTAATGCCAATGCTTTCAGCACATTTTCTAAAGGTAGCCTCGTGCATACGGGGAGAGCAGGAGCACACAACAAGTCTGTCCAAACCGTATTCAACCACCGCGTCTTTAATCAGTTTTTGCCCTTCTTCAGAGCACATATATTTGTAATCAACTGCGTAGGCAACGTCGGGAATTTTCTTCACAGCTTCAACTACAGCAGCAACGTCTACTGTTCCGGCAATATTACTACCGCACCAGCAAACAAATACACCTATTTTTTGCATGTGATTCCCTCCTACTTGTTATATTTTCTAAAAGCAGCCACAAGTGCTTGTTGCGGAAGCTTATCGTTATAATTTTCCAGCTCGTTTGGATTAAGCTTGTTTCCACCTTGGCTACGGATGGCAGTCAAACGAACTGCTTCCATAATTGCCGCAGGGCTAACCCCTTTAGGACAACGTTGCGCACAGGCAAAGCAGGACAGGCATTTCCACGGAGAGTTTGCTTCCAATAAAGTATCTGCTTCTCCATTTAAAAGAGCGTAGACCATACGGTGAGGCAGTACGTCCATCTTCCAAGCTACAGGACAATTTGCACTGCAACGTCCACATTGAATGCAATGGCTTACGTTGGTAGCAGCCAATTGACTAAGCATTTCTGCTTTTTCTTTTTCTGTAATAACCATCAATCAGCACCTCCCTCGTTTAAGCCCAAAGCTTCAGCTAAAACTTCGGTAAAATAGCTAACAGGAAGTTTAGTAGCGCCTGCGTTCTCTAAAAGGTTATATGCGCACAAGGGGCAAGCGGTTATAAATTCACCAGCACCTGCATTGGCAGCACTGTCTTGAATTTCGCCTACCATTTGTTTGCAAATGGATTTATCTGTAACAGCCATGTAACCAGCACAACATTCGTTACGCATATCATAAATAACAGGAGTTGCACCAATAGCTTTGATGAAGTTCTCCAAAATTTCTGGACGTTCAACGTCATCAAAGGACATCACTTGTCCCGGGCGAAGCAATAAACAACCGTAGTAAGCCCCAATTTGACGACCTTGCAAGGGTTTTACAACCTTTGCCTTTAAATTATCAAAGCCCACTACGTCACGTAATACCTCTAAATAATGTAAAACCTTTGTTTCTCCGGTATACGGAACTTCCAGACCAAGATAGTTATTTACTCTTTGCTGGATATCCTTGTTATTTGCCATATCATAATTCACACGTTTGATAACGTGATGACAGGCACTACACAAGGTAACTAGAACTCCACCATTTTCCCTAGCAGCAGCTAAAGCCCTTACTGCGCTTAACCTTTCAGCAATTGCATCAGAAGCCATGGGATACACAGCGCCACAGCATTGCCATTCAGGAAGCTCAACTAAGGGGAAGCCCAAAGCCTCCGCACATTTGCGAGCAGCTTCGTCAAGCTCTTTAGCCTTTGTCGATAAGGTGCAGCCGGGATAATAATTATAAATCATAAGAGATTACCTCCTTGCTGTCCAAGAACAAGCGTCAAGTTTACTTAATCAACCCATTAAATGTATTGTACCAAATATTTATAAGAAAGAGAAATTTTTTAAGCACTTTTCTATACAAAAAGACACCTTTTCTTCAAATTTTTTTGAAAAAAGATGTCTTTTAAAATTTTTAGGATATACTCTTTAAAAACTATTTATTTGAGAGAGGAATAACCTCAAATTTATCAGAAACTATTTGCTTGGAAACAGTATCAAAATCTAATAACAGCACAGCTTCTTCACCGCTGTAAACGCATTTTACTTCTTCATTTTTAATGGCAACGCTTTCACCAATGGACATATCCATCCATTTGGTTTTGCCAGTCTGGTTGCACAAAATAAAAGGCAGTCCTGTAATCTTGGTAACCTTCTTCCAAGACGGCAAGGGATTGCCAGTTTCAGGAGTTTCCGGCCAAGCCGCAAGGTCAATGAGCAAATCTGCCCCCTGCTCTTTTAAGCTAAGAGGTCTTTCGTCAAACCAAGAGTCTGCACAAATAAGCACGCCAATCTTTAAGCCATCACAGTTGGTGGTGCTCATCTTTTCACCGGCGCTCGCCCACTTTTCAGAACCAAGCTTTTCCCCGTAGATTTTACGGTGCCTGCTTTGAAGGCTTCCGTCTGGAGCAAAGACGAGGCAGGAATTATGATGCTTGTCTGTTTCAGGAACGTACTCACCACAACCAAGGAGTAGGTACACTTTTTGTTCAGCAACGATTTTACGCAAGCTGTCTAAGTACGGGGCGGGTTGTACCTCAAGTTTACGCGCTTCGTCAATGCGGTGGAAGTAGTAGCCTTGCACTGCAGTTTCCGGCGTAACCACAACTCTTGCGCCATGCTCCCCTGCAATTTTTATAGCACGCTTTATTTTTTCAAGGTTCTTTTCTTGCGGACCACAGCTAACTTCTAAATGACACAGAGCTATCTTCATCACACTACTACCTTTCGTTTTTAAAAGCTTCTTTTCATTTTCAAATGCAACTTTCTGATTTGAAACATTTACTTCCATTTCAGAAAGTTTATTTCTAATTTCAGAAGTAACCTTCTGATTTGAAACACTACCTTCTGTTTTAGAAAACTTCTTTCCAATTTCAGAAGCGACCTTATTATTTGAAACATTACCTTCTATTTTGGAAAGCTCCTTGGCAAAACAAGAAGCACTTCCTAAAATCAGAAGCAATGTTCCTAAAAGCACAAGCCATTTTATTTTAAAGTACTTTAATCTCATAAGACCTTCCTCGCAATTATTTGAGAGCATTCTACCACAAAAGAAAACTTTGCAAAAGATATAGTAACTATACCCCTAAACAAGATAGATAGTTTTCAAATCATAACTGTTTCAATAGATACAAATGAAGCGAAGCAAACGCTTCGCTTCATTATTTGGATTTTCAGTTATTTTTAAACACTACACCATTTGAAAGTTAACTTCTTCAAAATCTAAGCCCCTCTTAGAATTTGTACTCAGCACCAACGATGAAACGTCTGGATTGTGCGGGGTATTTGTAATGTCCCTCAACCGTACCGCCATATTCAGCATACGCTTCATTCAGTAAATTATAACCCTTTGCATAGATACTCAAATCTTTTGATGCTTTATAAGTTATAGATAAATCTAAATTAAAATAATAACTATCTGCATAGCTTCCCGCATAATGACCATAGCTGCCATTATAATAAGCATACCAATCAAAATATGTCGCAGTATCTGCACCTGCACCATAACGCAAGAATGCATCAGCACTCCATTTACCATCATGATATCTTACGCCTAAACGATAAGTATTAGGAATATAATTTGTATCTCTTACAAAGCCATTTCCATCATTTTCATCATTTTTCGCTCTAATATAAGAATATGAAGCTTCCAAATCCACGTTTCCATTCAACTCATGTTTCAACGTTATTTCAAGTCCTCTTTTTTCTTGTTTAGCAATATTTTTAGGAATGTAATTATCTTTAACATCATATGCAATAGCGTTTTCTATATCACTTTCAAAGTAACTAATACCTAATTCAGTAACATCATTTACTTTTGTAGAATATCCAATAGTCCAAGACTCACCTGTTTCAGCTTTTAAGTCAGGATTTCCCATACCAATTGCATACAAATCACCAGTTGTAGGTGCCTTGAAAACTTCACCCCAGTTTATATATGCGTGACTATTTTCATCAAATTTTTTATTTAAACCTGCACTCATCGTGGTTTCATCGCCAGATTTGCTATGATCATCATAACGAATACCTGCATTCAAAATCCAAGACGGAGCAAATTCCCAAGTATCATTGATAAAAACAGCAGTATTCTTTACATTTTCGTCATAAACACCACCACGTTTTACCACGTCATAAGAATCAGTAGTTTCATTATAAACTGACAAATCTGAAACATTTAGTACATCAGATTCTCTCCAAGAAAATCCAGCAACTAATTTATTAGTATCAGTTACACTAAACGCTTGTTGCATATCTACGCCCCAAGTTTTCTCATTAGCATCTCCCCATAATCTGCCTGCATAATAGGGGTTATTAGGAGCACCTGCAGAATAATAATCATATTCGTTACGATAAATTTGGAAATATCCACCTTCTCCTTCATTGAGATTCCAATCAACTTTAGCATAAATATTATTGGTCTCTCTTTCAGCACGACTTACACCATATGAATTGAACATACTTCCCATACTTAGTCCATCATACTTACTATAATCATAACCAATCTGTAAATTAGTGGTATTACTTAATTCTTGATCTAATTTAAAAGAAACTTTTTCAGAATCAATATCAGATCCATAAGGCCATCTCTTTTTTGTGTCTGTTTTTGCATCTCTATATTTATGATAATCTTGTTCATATTTAGAAGCAGAAACAGCAAATCCTGTTCTTCCTGTTTTCATAGAATACATAGCACTATAATCTTCTGCACCAAAAGAACCAAATCCAACAGATACTTTACCATAATTCATATCTGCTTTTTTCGTAATAATATTAACTACGCCACCAACAGCATCAGAACCATACAAGGCACCGCCAGCGCCTTTCAACACTTCAATGCGTTCAATCATATTTACATCAGGCAATAACCCCATATCGATACTTGCTCTACCACTAGAAGTACCAGCTGCAAAATCAACCCTTCTACCATCAACTAATACAAGCACACGAGTATCACCATTTAAAGAAATTGCTTTTTCATAAGCACCAACACCACTGTCCATTACATTCGCACCCGGAACGTTCTTCAAAACTTCACTTACATCTTGGTAGTGACGTTCTTCGATGGTTTGTGCATCTACTACGCTAATATTTGCAGGTGTGTCTACCAATTTAGTCTCAGTTCTGGCAGCGGTAACTACATATTCGTCTAAAGCAAATTCTTGCAGTTCATTTGCGTAAACGGGGGTGTTTCCTAAGTATACAGCACCACAAATCAACGCGGTCATTAACATACCTTTACTCATCTTTTTCATATAACACAACTCCTTAATAATGCAATGTTTTCTTAAAAAAGTAACATCACACTCAACTCTACCTTAACTCTAAACTATATAGTTACTATATAGTCAACAAGCTTGTAATCAGCTTGAAGAAAAAGATTTTTCAGCGCACCTTTTAATTTTGCGTACAACAATTGAATTATCAGACAATTCAATTTTGAGAAGAAATTTTTACGCAGATAGTAGTAAAAATTCTGTAGAAATGGCTTATTTTTCTAACAAAATGCTCCAATTTGGAAAACAGAGCTTGAAATAATGTGTTATAATGAACTACACAAAAATTTTTTAAGAACAAACTGTATACCTACTATATAGTTGCTTATGAGGATAAGATGACTAACGAAGAAAAGCAAAGCTACTTTACGGCAGGCGAGCTTGCCAACATATTTGGTATCTCTAAGCAAACCCTTTTGTACTACGACAAGATGGGTTTATTTTCTCCTGCCTTTGTAAGTGAAAACGGCTATAGACATTATAATATGAATCAATACATGGATTTGGAGGTTATTCTGCGCCTGCGATCCTTAAATATTAGCATTGCTTTGATTAAACAATATCTTGGCAACCGTTCTAAGGAAGATTTCATTGAGATTTTAGAAAGCAAGCGTAAGGAAAGCGAAGAAATTATTAGAGAGAACCAAGAGATTTTAAAAATCATTAACTCTTTTTCTGCTAACATCAGCGTGGAAAAACAAACTCCCTTTAACCAACCGCTGCTCACTTGGCGCAAGGAACGTCAGCTGTGCGCAACGCTTACTACTGATGCATTCAACGGCAAGGACAGAGTCATGCTCTTTACCCGTCACGCAGAACAAACCTTTGAAGACAACAACGTCCTTGATAAAACTGTGGGTTGGATAATTGATAGAGAAGCTTTCTTGAAGCACCAGCCTCTCCGCAACACCATCGCCTTTTTCTCCTACGCTCCTGATAAATACGAAGAACCACAGGAATTAGATGAAGGTGTGGAAGCACGCACCCTTCCTGTTGGTTTGTACGTTGAAGTTTATTTTAAAGGTACCTTCTACGAAAACGCCGTAGCAATTTCCAAGGCTATTGAAAAATTCTTGAATGCCAACGAATTAATTGCTGTTGGTGATGTTTACGTCCTCCCTATTGAAAACCACTTGCTCCATAACAACCCAAGTGATTACATTAACAAAGTGTTCCTGCAAGTTGAAAAGAAGCAATAAAAAATCTAAGCCAGCCTCCAATTACGGAAGCTGGCTTTTAATTTTGTATACAATGTTTCACGTGAAACAATTTGCTTTGAATTATTTACCGGAGAAAACAGGATTACGCTTTTCTTTGAAAGCAGTGATGCCTTCTTTGCAGTCTTCACTACCCATGAGCAAGGGTTGGGTGGTTTCTTCGATTGCAAGTACTTCATCCAAAGTCAAAGCGGTGTTGTTCAAATATTTTTTAATCAAACCAATGGAAAGCGGTGCAGAAGCAGCAAGACGAGCAGCCATAGCATAAACCGCATCCTTCAATTCTTCTTCAGCGCATACGTGGTTCAGCATGCCAATTTTTTCTGCAGTTGCAGCATCAATCAAATCAGCGGTGAACATCAGCTCTTTTGCTTTATGAACGCCACAAGCTTTGGGCAGGAAGTACAAGCCGCCACAGTCAGGAATCAAGCCAACTTTTGCAAAGCTTTGTGCGAATTTAGCTTTAGCAGTTGCGTAAATCAAATCGCAGGACAGCATCAGGTTTACGCCTGCACCAGCAGTTACGCCATTAATCATGCAGATGAAAGGTTTTTCAATGGTGGTAATGCGTTTTGCAACGTCACCTACTTTAGCGATAAAAGCTTTTTTATCAGCTACGTTGTCAATGGTTTCAAGGAAGGGCAAGTCACCGCCTGCGCAGAATGCTTTGCCGTTACCGGTCAATACAACGCATTTTACTTCAGCATCAGCTTGAACTTTATCCAACGCTTCGTGGATACCATCAATCAAAGCATCGTTCATAGAGTTTAAGCTAGACGGACGATTTAAGGTAATAGTAGCAATATTATTTTCTACAGCATACAATACAGCATTTTCCATGTGTAACACACTCCCTGTCTTTTAATCTAATTTCATTATAGCACATTAGATAATTTTTGCCAGTTAAACCAAAAAATTTAGCCAAAGGTTCTCGCCTTTGGCTATTACTTTATTTTTTATGAAGTTCGTCCAGAAGATACTCGTTTTTAATTTTGATATAGGTACCTTTCATACCCAAGGATTTGGTTTCAATCAAGTCTGCACTTTCAAATTTGCGTAAAGCGTTTACGATGACAGAACGGGTAATACCAACTCTGTCTGCAATCTTGGAGGCAATCAAGAGTCCTTCGTCGCCGTCAAGCTCGTTTAATATGTTAATGATTGCTTCAAGTTCAGAGTAAGACAAGGTAGAGAAAGCAATTTGAATCATTACTCTCTTGCGAGTTTCTTCTTGAATTCTTGCAGCACGTTCATGGAGAAATTCAAAACCAATTACAGTTGCCGCATATTCTGCCAGCAGTAAGTCTTCATCAGTAAAAGCTTCGTCACCTTTGGCGATAATCAAGGTACCAAGACGTTCACCGCTACCGTAGATGGGTATAATTGTAGTTTTTTTATTGTTGAACAAGCAAGCTTGCTCTTTTTTAAAGAAGCAGCTTACGTCATTATGCAGTACGTTGGAGGTTGTTTCCTTAATATTCATAATGGAAGCCACATAATTATCGGGGAATACGCATTTATCCAGCACATCTTCCTGCATAATGGGGCATTTGAATTTTTCAGTCAGTGCAAATCCACGCAGCTCACCCTTGTCAGTTACCACATAAGCATTTGCCTTGATAAGCTCGCAGAGCAGTTCTGCGATGGCAAAAAAATCAAGCTTCTCATTTTTTTGCAGTTGTTGATTAATAATTCTAGTCTTTTCTAAAAGTTTCATACCCTTTTCCCCTCTTTTTCATGCTCTAGGATGGTTCTTCTGATATACAGAAGCAATGCGCTCCGTAGTAACATGGGTATAAATTTGCGTTGTTGATAAATTGGCGTGACCTAATAATTCCTGCACAGCTCTTAAATCAGCGCCGTGATCTAAAAGATGTGTCGCAAATGTATGTCTAATGGTGTGAGGACTGACATTTTTGTTAATGGCTAACTGATTTATATATTTATCTAAAATTCTTCTAACGCTTCTGTCCGTTAGGATGCCTCCACGATTATTAATGAAGACAAAATCATGGGCAGGAACGTTGTATTTAGCCATTAGTTCACTGCGAACTGCATAATACTTCTTAACAGCTTTACAACAGGTACTACCAAGTGGAACTATGCGTTCCTTGTCGCCCTTGCCCAAAAGCAAAACGAATTGATTGCTCAAATCCAAGCGAATAGTCGTAAGACCTACCAATTCAGAAACACGACAGCCTGTAGCGTAAAGAAGCTCTAAAATTGCTTGGTCTCTTAATCCTAAACCTTCTTGTTCCGGAAGATTAAGAAGCTCGTTAATTTCAAACTCTTCCAAAAAAACAGGCAGCTTCTTTTCTAACTTTGGCGTTCTAACTTTGGCGAAAGGATTATATTCCAAAATATTTTCCCTCACCATGTACTTATAAAATGAACGCAAGGCAGATATTCTTCTGGCGATGGTACGGCGCGCATACTCCTGCTTGTTCAAAAATACAAGGTACGCTCTAATATCAAGAGGTCCAACCTGTTTCCATTGAAAGTCTTCATTAAAACGCTCCACCAGAAATTCTGCAAAGCCTCTAATGTCTCTTTCGTAGTTGTTGACAGTAAGTAATGAGCTGCTTTTTTCAACTGTTAGATATGTTAAAAAACGTTTTAAGAAATTTTCCTGAGCCTTATTCATTGTGTACAAAACTCCTAACGTTCATTATACTAACACAATAATCATACACATTCAAGAAATTTTTCAGACAAAGCGTAAACATATAATTAAATCTGTACAAAAAAATCTTAGAATAATAGATTTTTATACACAAAAAGAGTGCGCCATTTTCTAACGCACTCTTAAAAATTTAGCTTTATTAAAATTTGGATAATCTTGTTTTAAATTTGATACTTGTCCTTGATTACATCCAAGTGTTCCAAAGCACGTGCTGCAATCATAGCATTCTTTTCACGTTTCTTACGGATACGTTGGGTTAAGGGAGGAAGCAAGCCAAAATTTATGTTCATGGGTTGGAACTCTTTAACGTCCGGATTGCTGATGTAGTTTGCCAGTGCGCCGTGAGCAGTTTCAGAGGGGAACTCTACTGCTTCTAGGTCAAGTGCCGCACGAGCAGCGTGCAAGCCTGCCATCAAACCACTTGCCGCAGATTCCACGTAACCTTCTACGCCAGTCATTTGACCTGCAAAGTAGAAGCGTTTGTCGCTACGCAGGTTGAATTTATTATCTAAAAGCTGCGGAGAATTCATGTAAGTGTTCTTATGCATTACACCGTAACGAACAAATTCAGCGTTTTCCAAACCGGGAATCATGCCAAAAACACGTTTTTGTTCCGGCCATTTCAAATGAGTTTGGAAGCCGACAATGTTGTACAAGGAAGCAGCTGCGTTATCTTGGCGAAGCTGTACTACAGCGTAAGCTTCTTTGCCAGTACGGGGGTCTACCAAGCCGACAGGCTTCAAGGGACCAAAACGAATAGTGTCTTCTCCCCTGCTTGCCATTTCTTCAATAGGCATGCAAGCTTCAAAGAAAACTTCCTTTTCGAACTCTTTTACGGGAGCAAGCTCTGCAGTTTTCAAAGCTTCCCAGAAAGCAATGTACTCTTCCTTAGTTTCAAAGGGACAGTTCAGATAATCTGCATCGCCTTTGTCATAGCGGGAAGCACGATAAACCTTGTCGTAGTTCAAAGAATCTGCTGCTACGATGGGAGCAGCTGCATCAAAGAAATAGAAGTAATCTTCGTGGAGCATTTCCTTGATGTTGGCAAAGAGTGCGTCAGAAGTCAGCGGTCCGCTTGCCACGATAACAGTACCTTCTAAGCTGGCAAGGTCGGTTACTTCTTCGTGAACTACGGTTACTAGCGGATGATTAGTTACAATTTCAGTAATGCTTGCAGCAAAGCCTTCACGGTCTACGGCAAGAGCGCCACCAGCAGGAACTTGGTGAGCATCTGCCTGTTGCATGATAAGGGAGCCTAAACGGCGCATTTCTTCCTTCAACAGACCAACAGCGTTTTCAATGTTACCAGCGCGCAAGCTGTTACTGCACACCAATTCAGCAAAGTAATTGGTCTTGTGGGCAGCACTGCTTTTTACAGGGCGCATTTCGTGAAGAATTACAGGAATACCATATTTAACTATTTGCCAGGTTGCTTCACTACCAGCAAGTCCGGCACCGATTACATGTATAGGTTTATGCATTAGTTTTGCTTACCTTTCTAACAGGTTTGCTATTGGAGCATTCCTGATTTACACAATAAAGTTTTTTTCTACCAGTCTTTTCAAAATGCTCAAGCATCATGCTACTGCACTTAGGGCATTTTTCTTCGGTAGGTTTATCCCAAGAGATAAAGCTACAGCTGTTAGCATCTTTAGTATGATTTTCGCAGCCATAGAAAATTTTTCTAGTCTTAGTCTTACGTTCTATGATGTCGCCACCACAGATAGGACATTTAATGCCAATCTTTTTCAGAATTGGTTTAGCGTTACGGCAGTCAGGGAAACCGGGGCAAGCCAAGAACTTACCAAAACGGCCTTCTTTAATTACCATCAGCCTGCCACATTTTTCGCAGGGCACATCGCTAACTTCCACAGGCAAATCCACAGCTACGATTGCTTTATCAGCTTCCGCCAAATCTTTGGAGAAGGGAACGTAGAATTTGCTGATGATTTCGTTTTTATCAGCGTGGTTTTCTGCAATTTCGTCAAGAGAGTCTTCCATCTCCGCAGAGAAGGGAATATTAATCAAGCCACTGAAATAAGTGGTGAGCATATCTACAACTAAAATGCCAAGCTCAGTAATGACAAGCTTCTTGCCGTCTTTAGCAACGTAACCCCTATCCAGAATGGTTTGAATGGTCGGAGCATAGGTACTAGGACGACCAATGCCCTTTTCTTCCAGTTCTTTGACCAAGGTTGCTTCAGTAAAGTGAGCAGGCGGTTCGGTAAAGTGTTGTTCCGCAGGCATCAGCTTGTGGAGCAGAACCTCAGTGCCAACAGGCAAGTACGGTACAGGCTTTTCTTTTTCGTCTTCCGCAGATTTACCACTTAATTGCAGGAAGCCGGGGAATTTCAAAATTGCACCGCTAGCACGCAGTTGGTAATCACCTGCACCAATGAGCAAGGTAGTTACATCATATAAAGCATCACTCATTTGGCTAGCCACTGCCCTATTCCAGATTAAGGTGTAGAGTTTCAGCTGGTCTTTAGTCAAATGGTTAGCAACTTCTAAGGGAGTGCGCAAAATGCTGGTGGGACGAATTGCTTCGTGAGCATCCTGCGCATTTTTCTTACTGCTAAATACGTTAGGCTTAGCAGGACAGAACTCTTTGCCGTAGGTGTCAACAATGTAGCTACGGATTTCATCACGAGCAGAATCTGCAAAACGAACGGAGTCAGTACGCATATAAGTGATAAGACCAACAGAATTTTTACCCAAGGATACGCCTTCGTAAAGCTGTTGGGCAACCATCATGGTCTTTTTAGCAGTAAAGTTCAATTTTTTGTTAGCTTCCTGTTGCAGGCTGGAGGTTGTAAAAGGCGGAGCTGCCTTACGTTTACGTTCCTTCTTGCTTGCTTCGCTAACAATATAGTTGGCTTTGCTTAATGCTTCTTCTGCTGCGTGTGCTTGTTCCGCATTTTTCAGTTCCAGTTTCTTACCTTTATATTTGGTAAGCTCTGCTTCAAAAATGGGAGCCTTGCTATTTTCACGGAGCTTCGCATTTAAAGTCCAATATTCTTGGGGAACAAATTCAGCAATTTCTTTTTCTCTATCAGCAATAATCCTAACTGCTACAGATTGCACGCGACCAGCACTCAAACCCTTGCGTATTTTGCGCCACAGTAACGGGCTAAGCTGGTAACCAACGATACGGTCAATAATACGGCGTGCCTGTTGAGCATCTACCTTTTCCATATCGATAGTACGGGGATGCTTCAGAGCATCTTTGATGGCAGTAGAAGTAATCTCATGAAATTCTATGCGACATTTTTTAGTAGGGTCAATGTCCAGAATATGAGCCAAATGCCAGCTAATTGCTTCACCTTCGCGGTCAGGGTCAGTTGCCAGAAAAACTTTGTCAGCTTTTTTAGCCAAGGTTTTCAATTCCTTAATCAAATCGCCTTTACCACGAATGTTTATATATTTAGGCTCAAAATTATTTTCTACATCTACACCAAAGGTACTTTTGGGCAAATCTCGCAGATGCCCCATAGATGCACGTACAGTGTAATTCTTGCCTAAGAATTTTTCGATTGTCTTGGATTTAGTCGGAGATTCGACTATTACAAGATTCATTGTCATATAAGTTCCCCCTACAAGCGGAAATATCTTTGAGCATTATCTTGATCCACATAACCAGCAACCTGTAAGTCTAAAAGTTCCATACTGATTATGGGAATGGGTTCATTAATTTTTAATGTTATATCTTCCAAGGAAAGGGCTCCCTGCTTGAGCAATGCCCAAATTTTTTGACCAAGCTCCGTCGCTGGTGGAGTCTTTTCTTGTTTCAGAAAGCTTTTCTTGATTTTAGGTTCTGCAAACAGTTCAGGCTGCAGAAACTTGCCTTGCATTTTTGCGTGCCAGATAAATTTATCTTCCATTATATCTTGCACACACTCAACTAGCTTCGCACCCTTGCGGATAAGTTCATGACAGCCAATGCTAGTACTTTCAAATATATTACCGGGTACGCAATAGACTTCCCTGCTCTCGTCGGCAGCAATGTGGGCAGTAATCAAGGCGCCACTTTTACGAGCAGCCTCTGCCACGATGATACCTCTGCTCAAACCGACAATGATGCGGTTACGCGCAGGAAAGTTAATAGCCCTAGGCATAGTTCCCGGCGGATACTCACTTATGACGGCACCACTTTCAGCTATGCGTTCAAAAAGCTTTTGGTTACTGGCAGGATAGGCAATATCTAAGCCACAGCCAAGTACTGCAACGGTCTTACCCCCTGCTTTTAACGCTGCCTCGTGAGCACCAGTGTCAATGCCTCTGGCACCACCACTTATGATTGGTATCCCCTCGCTTGCTAAACCACTGGCAAAATAGCTTGCTGCCTTTAAGCCGTAATAAGAGGCTTCACGGGAACCAACAACGCCAATGCTGTAAGCTTCCTGTGGAAATTCACCTTTAACATATAAAACCAAAGGTGGGTCGAAAATTTCCTTTAAAGCTTGCGGATAGGCATCGTCATAAATGCTTACAAGGTTTACGCTATGAAGCTTGCAAAACTTTTCAAGTCTTTCTGGTAAATTTAAACTGCGTTTGGAAATAAATTGGATGACATTCTTAGGTTCAACCAAACCTGTTGCCAGCAAATCACTTTCGCTAGCTTCTAGCAGAGCTTTGGCATCACCAAAGTTTTCAATTAATTTAGGAATCGTGCTGCGTCTTAAACCAGGTAGAACGGCGCAAATTGCCGCTAAATACAAATTGTTCAAGTCGTCAGCTCCTTAAAAATTAGTCACCGGTACTTCTTTTTAAATATAAAATTAACAAGATACAGATTTTCTACATTATAGTAGGGAATTTCTTATCGGTCAAGAGTTTTAATATTATTTAATCTATTCAGAACAAAATCACAAATCTCTATGCTAGCCTGCGGCTTGCCAAAATTTTTCTTGCTAGCTTGCAAATTTACCTTACTTTCACCACAGACGGCATGAACTTTTTGCTTAATTTCTTGCGTAGTTTGAGCAATGGTTGCTCCGCAATAAGCTGTTAAGAATTTAGCGTTGTTTTCTTCCTGACCGGGTAAGGGTTTATAAATAATAAATTCTAAATTGGAAGCTAAAACTTCGGCAGAGCTTACGCCACCGGCTTTGGAAATTATAATATCAGCTCCACCCATTAATTGAGGAACCTTATCAGTAAAAGAAATAACTTCCAGCTGATTAGTAAATTTCTTTTCTATAGAAGCCTGTAAATTTTTATTCTTGCCAGTCAAAGCTACAAGGTGTAAATCTTTTGGCTTGTTCTTTAAAAGTTCAGCTACTATTTCTTCCATGGGCAGTAAGCCTTCGCCACCACCCATCAAAAGGCAGACCTTAGCCTCAGCTTTCCAGTTAAAGCTTTCACGGCAAGCAGCTTTATCTAAATCGGCAAAGCCTGAGCGCAAAGGTATACCAGTAGCTACAACCTCTTGGCTGGCAGGGAATTTTTCGCGTAGGCGTTCATCTGCTATGAAATAGGTATCTACTCCATCACAAAGCCACCAGCGATGAATAGTGAAATCTGTAATGACACCACAGAGGTACAAGCTACTTTTATTTCTACGCTTGTAGATGCTCATAATCCCTGCAGGAGTAGCGTGGGTGGCAATGACAACATCAGGGTTAACCTTACGGATAAAACTAGAGCCAAGGTAAGCCAAAGCTCCGTTGATAAGACTGCGAAGCCACAAGGAACCCTCACCCTTGTTCCCCCATTTATACATCGCTTCATAAATAAAAGGACAAGCACCTAAAATCCAAAGGTACACGCGCAAAAAAGTCTTCCCTAAAATTTCAGGGAAAAAATTAAACACGTTGCCATGGATTACTTCAATATTATCTTTATTTTCAAAGGCTTCCTTTAAAGCTTCTGCTGCCAAGCGGTGACCAGAACCGATGGGGGCTGAAAGCAATAAAACCTTAATCTTCTTTTTTATCATTTGCAAATTACCTTTATTAGGATTTTTTACTAAAAAACTTGAATATCGAGCGTTATTATTGTATCATAATTTTAATTTAAATTATATCCATAGATATTGGAGGGCGTAAAATGAAAAACAGATTACCTGTAGAAAATTTTCATTTTCCGGTAGAAAAAATTAAAGCTGGCTACTACAGTGATGCGTATTTTATGCGTACCATCGAAATCTTAAACGGAGATAATCACCATCCCCGCGTATTAATGCAGGTGTTTACCCGTGAGCACGTTGTAGTATGTGGTATCGACGAAGTAATCGCCCTTATCAGAACTTGCGCTCATAATCCTGAAACCATTACCATTCACGCACTGCATGATGGTGATGAAGTAGAACCTTGGGAAACTATTATGACTATTGAAGGTGACTTGGCAGATTTCTCTCACCTTGAAACCTTATACTTAGGAATTTTAGCTCGTCAAAGCCGTATTGCAACCAACGTAAGAGAAGTTGTTAAGGCTGCTAATGGTAAACCTGTACTCTTCTTCCCTGCACGTTATGATATTTATCAAACTCAAGAAGCTGACGGCTACGCAGCAAAAATTGGCGGCGTTGTAGGCTGCTCTACTGATGCTAACGCATTGGCTGCCGGTGGTAAAGGCTTGGGGACTATCCCCCACGCACTTATCGCTACTTATCACGGCGATACTGTTGCAGCTACTACTGCTTTCGACAAATACGTTGACCCTAGCATCTCTCGCATTGCTCTCGTTGACTTTGACAATGACTGCGTAAACACTGCCCTTGCAGTTGCACGTAAGCTTGGCAGAAAACTTTCCGGTGTTCGCTTGGATACCTCTGGTACCATGGTTGATAAAAGCCTTTTAGGTCAAATGGGTATGTTCAACCCCACTGGCGTATGTAAAGAACTTATTTGGAACGTTCGTCGCGCACTCGATGCAGAAGGCTTCGACTACGTCAAGATTATCGTTTCTGGTGGCTTGACTGCAAAACGCGTTGCAGAATTTGAAGCTCTCGGCGTTCCTGCTGATACTTACGCTGTAGGCTCCAGCTTCTTTGACGGCAACATCAACTTCACCGCAGATATTGTAAAAGTAAACGGCGAAGACTGCGCTAAGGCTGGACGTAAATATTTGCCGAACGACAAATTGGAATTGGTAGTATTCTAAACAATAAAAAAATAACACCGCGAATGCGGTGTTATTTTTTTATTGTTTCCAGTTATTAACAGGTTTGCCGAGGGGCCAGAATTCTCTGCCATAGAAGTTGTTCAAGAAAGCTGCGCCGCAACCATACAAGGACAAGAAGGAAATGCAGATTTCAGAGTAAGCAGCGATAGCGTGCGGAGTGTGGCCACCAATTCCCCAAGAATCCAGAGCCAAGCAAATCAAGAGCACGTCAATCAATACCATATCGGTGAATAAGAACAGGTTTGCAGAGGATGCAGCAATGGTACCAATGCACGCAAACAAGAAATAAGCGAAGAAGCCGAAGCCAAGAGCGGTCGGGTCGATACCTTTTGCCAAGCCAGCGCCGAAGGAGCCTGCTTTAATCATCCAAGCCATACCTACTGCGGACCAGAAGAAGCCGAAGCCACAGAATACGGTACCACCGAAAATGTTTTTGTGGCAATAGTCAAGAATGCCAGCCAAGATTTGCGCAAAAGAACCGCAGAATAAAGCCCAGGGAAGTACCCAAGAAACGTCGGATACGATACCCATTTTTTGTGCAGATGCAACCATGGTAACTACAGCCAAACCGAACAGGCCAAGCGGAGTGGGATCTGCTAAAGAAATTTGAACATGTTGCGTAGAGTTATTGGTACTCATAATACGCCTCCTTTATTTTGGTTTCAGTGTTTAGATGCACACCGTGTTATATTATAATATAACTTGTAAAAGATATTAGCGTCAATAATGGTTACACAAATTTTTCACAAATTCATCAATATGCAAACTAGTGCATAGGTCACACTTTTTCTGATATACTTATATAAGAAAATAATACAACTCCAAATAGATATTTTTCATAAGGAGGCATAATTTTATGAGCTTAAACGCAACTCCCACAGGAGAAAGAATACACATCGGAATCTTTGGCAAGCGCAACGCTGGTAAATCTAGCTTAATTAACGCCATAACCAGCCAAGACCTTGCCATCGTAAGTGCTCACAAGGGAACTACTACTGACCCTGTCTTTAAAGCAATGGAGCTTCTCCCCTTAGGACCTGTAATGATAATTGATACTCCCGGTATAGACGACGAAGGCGAGCTTGGAGCGCAACGCATTAAAAAAACTTACCAAATCCTGAACAAAACTGATATCGCTATCTTAGTCATTGATGCTATCCAAGGTTTTTCACCAGAAGATTTGAAGCTGTTAAAATTTATTCAAGAAAAGAAAGTCCCTGTTATTGTCGCTTTTAACAAAAATGATTTGCTCACTGAATCTGAACGCAAAAATTTAAAAGTTGACGTACCTTTTATGTTCATCAGCGCAGCTAATGGCGATAATATCTACGAATTTAAAAAAGCCATTGCCAGCCTGCTTCCTGACGACAAGCCTGCCATCCTTTTGGAAGACATCATTACCGCAAAAGATATAGTTATTTTGGTAACTCCCATTGATGAATCTGCTCCCAAGGGCAGAATGATTCTACCACAACAACAGGTAATGCGTAACGTTATTGATAACAAAGCCATTGCCATTGTGGTACAGGTTGATGAGCTGGCAGATATCCTGCAAAATTTAACTACTAAACCTCGTCTGGTAGTAACAGATAGCCAAGTCTTCCCCATTGTTGCCCAAATTGTTCCAGAAAATATTCCCCTTACCTCTTTCTCTATTTTGATGGCACGTTATAAAGGAAGCCTGCTAAATTCCATCAAAGGTGTTAAAGCCTTAGAAACCATTAAAACTGGAGATAAAATTCTCATTAGCGAAGGCTGTACCCATCACAGACAGTGTAACGACATTGGCACAGTAAAGCTCCCTGGTTGGATTAAGAGCTACACAAACGCTAAGCCTGTCTTTGAATTTACCAGTGGCAATGAATTTCCCTTGGATTTAACTTCATATAAACTGGTAGTTCACTGCGGAGCTTGCATGCTCAACGAAAGAGAAGTTGCTTACCGCAGTAAATGTGCAGAGTTGCAGAACGTTCCTTTTACTAATTACGGCATCATCATTGCCTATATGAATGGTATCTTGAAACGCACTATAGCTCCCCTACCCGAACTGAAAGACATCTTATAAAGCAAAACGCCCGCGATTGCGGGCGTTTACTAGTTTAAGCGTTAATAATTTTATTAAATTTATCACTGCAAGCTTCGATAGGTTGTTTGCCACCAACAACGCAAATCAAGCCGTCGCTGAGCATATCCTTAATAACAGGAGCCAAAGCTTGCAAAGCTTCGTTGGTAACGTCTAAAACTTCATCACGAGTTTGTTGACGTTGTTCTTCAGTAATATTCTTTAACCAAGCAGTAGCAACAGTATCCAAACGCATGGTGTTGGTCAAAGGAGTATCCATACCACTGATGGTACCAATTACATATTTATCAAGCTCTCGTGCAGAGAACTCTTCTTTTTCCAGCCAAGCAGGCAAGTCATAATAAGCTTGTAAGGATTCTGCCAGCTTGGGATCACGGTAGGAAGCGAAGATACCCAAGCCATTGCTGTCGAAGCGTACAGTCGCTCCATACGCACCGCCCTGAATACGAATCTTAGTCCAAAGATATTCGTAGCGCAAAATGGTTTCCAGAACTCGCATGGCACCGGTAAATTTATGACCGTGCTTCAAGAAGTTACCACCTGCAACTACATATTGCACCTTACCCGCAGTGGTAATGCCTTCATTTACTTCTTCCAAAGGCAAAACATTGGGTGCTTTACCTGCAATATCAGATTGCGGTAATTGTTCTGTAAAAGCAAGTGCTGCTTTGCGTAATTCTTCCTGCAGCTCTTCATCACAGGAGTAAGTGAGCATATAACAGGTGTTTTGGAAGAATTTAGTCAACAGATTACGCAATACTTCCAATGCTTCCTCACCTTTAGCAGCAAAATTATCAGCCAAATCTTTCAGGAATTGGTAATAAGTAAATTGGTCCTGCTCATTTACACGGGCAGCATCACTGCAGTAGGAGTACAGTCTGGAAATTGCCACTGCTTGACCACGATTGAAGAAGCCGCTGTCCCAATCGGTCTTAACTTCGGCAACAAGTTCTTGGAAACGTTTAATATCAGTTAAATCACTTTCCAAGGCAACAGCTTGGAGAATGTCAAACAGCTTGGGAAGATTTTCCATCAAGGCTTTTGCTTTTAAGGAGAAAACAATTCTGTAGTCATCTGCATCGTCAGTATCGGACAAAGCACGTACATTAAAGGCAACGCCACCTGTGTACATGATGCTATTGGTTGCCAATTCTTCATAGCTGTAACGCTTGGTATTGAACTTGCCTAAAATATCAGTCAGCAAGTAGCAATAAGGCAAAAGCTTGCCTTCTACCCCGGTAATATCAAAGTACCAGTTAAGATAAGCAATCTTGTTGGTAACTGCAGGAACGTAGAGCAAGGTGTTATTGCCAAGTTTTTCTTCACGCACTTGGAATTTTTCAATCTCTCGGCGGATATCGCTACGTTTCAAGATGGGAATAGAAGCTAAATCCTCAGGCTTGTCAGGCTCAGCTTGACGACGGTGGAGTTCAGCGCAATCTGCAGCGTAAGCTTCCAGTTCTTCCTTGGTCATCGTTGTTTTAATTTGCACCATTGCCTCAGCTTCACGAGCGCGGTCTTCTTCTTCCATACCCGGTTTCGGAAGCAGGGAAACAATTACCTTATGAGTGTTATCCAGCAGATAGCCTTCAATTAATTGTTCGTAGTAGCGTGTTTTAAGACCTTCGCGTAATTCCTTGAGCATCTTGTTATAACGCATGCCATCAATGGGGTTACCACCATACAGCCAGTTATCCATAACACCAATGCCATAGATTAAGCCTTTGGGATATGCGCCAAAGTCGGACTCACGCATTTTAAATTCAGTAGAGTTAAGGGCAGCTTCCAAAAGCTTTTTGTCCAAGCCGTTGATGGTAATATCCTGCAGAGTCTTGTAAATGGTACTAATAAATTTATCACGCAGCTCCGGTTCACTACCAGAAGCTTTAATACTGAAAATAGGTTGCAGCAAGCTACCAACATAGCTACCGCTAATGTTCTGCCCTACTCCTGCGTTCATCAACGCTCTACGTAACGGTGAAGATTCAGATTCTAAAAGTACGCCTTCCAATAAGCGCAAAGCCATAGAAGTTTTAACATCAGTTGCAGTACCTGTAACGATGGATAGCTCGTGATAGGTTTTGTTGGCGCAGTCCTCGTCTGCATCTACAGGATAATATGCTTCTACTTCCTTAGTTTTTGCGTAAGCTGCCTGCATAGGAATTTTAGAATCTACCTTGCCAGTCTTGGTGAACTTAGAAAGATATTCTTCATCTAAATAAGCCAAGTCCGCTTCAATATCCATATCACCATACAGATAGATGTAGGAATTTTCAGGACTGTAATAGGTCTTATGGAAATCCTCAAACATCTCTTGAGTAAGCTGAGGAATTGCTTCGGGATAACCACCGGATTCAAAACGGTACGGACTGTCAGGGAACAAAGCTTTCATCGCTTCATTCTCCATCAAAGCATCAGGAGAAGAATACACGCCCTTCATTTCATTATAAACAACACCGTTATAGGTTAATTCATCTTCAACGTTCTCAAGATTGTAATGCCAACCTTCTTGACGTAAGGTAAATTTGTTTTCATAAATCAAGGGATAAAACACAGCATCCAGATAAACATCCATCAAGTTACGGAAGTCCTTATCATTACGGCTAGCAACAGGATACATAGTTTTATCAGGATAAGTCATGGCGTTAAGGAAGGTGTTCAAAGAACCCTTAACCAATTCTACAAAGGGTTCCTTCAAATGGTACTTTCTAGAACCACACAGGGCAGAGTGCTCCAAGATATGAGCAACACCAGTATCATCACGGGACGGAGTTCTAAAAGCAATGGAAAAGACCTTATTGTCATCATCATTGCCTAAATATAAAAGGTGTGCGCCACTTTGTAAATGCTCTAAAAGGTAAACGTTGGAATGTACTTCTTCAACGAAAGCAGCTTCCTGTACCTTAAAGCCATGATAAATTTTATTTATTTCTAATTGCATAGGTACCTCCAAAATTTCTATCCATTATATTTTAACACATTCTTTACTAGAAAATCTCTAATTTACTGTGAATACTTGCTCTTTTATACGGTTCCATTTATAATATCTGGTAGAACATTAACATTACAATGATGTCATAAGGAGTGATAAACATGGATGAAGCACGTTTCAGCCTCCGTATCCACCCCGTTATTATGGAGAAAATGAAATACATTGCTAAAAATAACGGACGTTCTCTCAATCGCGAGATAGAACAAATCTTAAAATGGGTTGTTGATGATTACGAACGCAAATGTGGACGTATCGATATTAATTCCAAACACGACCCCTTCATATAAAAAGTAATGCGAGCAGCTTATTTGCTGCCCGCATTTTTTAGTTTATAAGGTTTTATTTTTGAGTGATGGGACCTTTGTTTTTGTTAGTTTTTTGCCAGAAGTAAGCTGCTATAATCATACCAATACCGATGATGTCGGTGATTTCGCCAGGGATAATCATGCAGATACCGCCAACGAAGAACATCACGCGTTGAACAATGTTCAGCAAGTTTTGGCAGAAGCCTACCATTGCGATGGAAGCACCCCACATACCGATAACAGCGGTCAAACCACTGTATACTACGGTGAACGGAGTTGCGTTAATCATCAACAGTTCAGGAGCCAGTACGAAGATGTACGGTACGATGAACGCTGCGATTGCAAGCTTAGCTGCGTTAACGCCAGTACGCATAGGGTTGGCACCTGCAATACCTGCGCCAGCGAAAGCTGCCAAGGCTACAGGCGGAGTTACGTCTGCAACGATACCAAAGTAGAACGCGAACATGTGAGCTGCCAATACAGGAACTCCCATTTGTACCAAAGCAGGAGCTGCAATGGTGGAAGTGATTACATAGTTAGCAGTGGTGGGAACGCCCATACCAAGAATCAAGGAAGTAATCATGGTAAAGTACATTGCCGGAAGCAATGAGCCACCAGAAAGGTCTAACAATGCGGTTGCAACCTTCAAGCCTACACCGGTTTTGGTTACTACGCCAATGATAATACCAGCAGTAGCGCAAGCGATAAGTACGCCAAGCACGCCCATGGAGCCATCAATCAAGCCTTGTACACCTTGTTTAAAGTTAATACGGGTGGAAGCACGCAAGCTAGCGCAAACAATGCTCAGAAGAATTGCTGCCAAAGCTGCACGCATCGGAGTGAAGCCGCTTACCAAGAGGTAAACGATAACAATCAACGGAAGCGCCAAGTGACCTTTTTCTACGAAAAGTTTCTTGAAGCTAGGCAATTCTTCACGCGGAGTACCTTTCAAATCGTATTTCTTAGCTTCGTAGTGAACGCCCAGCCATACACCGATGTAGTACAAGAGTGCAGGAATAACTGCTGCTTTAACTACGTCAAAGTAAGGAACGCCAACGAATTCTGCCATCAAGAACGCAGCTGCGCCCATTACAGGAGGCATCAATTGACCGCCGGTGGAAGCTGCTGCTTCTACTGCGCCTGCAAATTCAGGACGATAGCCTAATTTTTTCATCATCGGAATGGTGAACGCACCAGTACCTGCTACGTTACCTACGGAAGAACCAGATACAGTACCCATCAAACCGGAGGACAATACTGCTACCTTAGCAGGACCGCCTGCTGCCCAACCTGCAATAGCGTTAGCAATATCAATGAAGAATTTGCCAAGGCCAGTGGTTTCCAGATAAGCACCAAACAAAATGAACAAGTAAATAAAGGTAGAAGATACGCCCATCGGGGTACCAAAGATACCTTCAGTAGTGAAGAACAGGTGGTCAAACATTTCTTGAACTTGTACGCCACGGTGAGCTAAGATACCGGGTACATAAGGTCCAAAGAAAGCATATACCATAAAGAAGAACGCTACGGTAATCATAGGCCAGCCAACTACGCGACGAGCAGCCTCGAATACCATAAAGGTACCAACCAAACCAACAACAAAGTCAGTTTCATTGTTCATACCAGCACGCAATACCAGCTCTTGGTAATTTACCACAATGTACAACGCACTGGCTGCGCTGACTACGGCAAACAAAATATCCAAGGGATGCATAGATTTTCTAGACCAGCATTTACGACCAGGATAAAGCAAGAAAATCAGGATAAAACCAAATGCCAAGTGAATTGCACGTTGCAAATGAGCGTCCAAAACGCCAAAGGTTGCAGTGTACAATTGGAAGATGGCGAAAACGATACAAACACCTTTGATAATATAATCCCACATACCGCTCATGGAGCGCTTGTCAGATTCCTTATCAAATTTCTGTAACACCTCTTCTGCAGAAAGCTCTTTAATTTCTTGTGCAGACATGGTATCACTCTCCTCCCATTAAATTTTTAAAACCCGTACTTTCTTTGCCAGAACTGCCAACGGTACTCAGCCTTAACCTGTACCAAAGTTCCGTGTTCAAACAAAGCACATAAATCATAAACAGTATTATAGTGAACTATACACGGCATTGCCTGTTCAGCGATACGCAAATCCACCTGCTTGTAAGGTCTGTTCATCACCAGTTCGAACTTGCCGTCCCCTGTTTGACTAAACTTACCATCGCTAGGAGAATATGGATATCCCCAACCCAAGGATTCAAACCGTGTATGAGTCATTGTCAAATCATTAACTCCATTAACGGTAAAGAATTCTTCCCATGGTGTTTTCTCAACAGAATGAGTAAAACGAATATTCCAGACATCGCCAACCTTGCTTGTAAAAGCAATTGGCGTCCTCTCCCCTTCGGGATTCATAGAAACAACTATAGCAGTAGCATACCATATAAATGATGCTACTGCAAACATAATAAAAATTACAAAATATAACTTTACTTTTAAAAAAGACCGGGAACCAGCTTGCGCCAGTTTCCGGTCTTGAAGACTTGACGTCATGTTAAAACCTTATTTTTCTTTAAAGAATTTTTCAGCGCCCGGAGCAAATTTGATGGACATGCCGTCTCCAGCAGTGCCTTTGGTGATTGCGTTTGCAGCAGAGTGAGCAGCTTTCATACGATCCAAGTTGGAGTACAGAGCTTTTGCTACGTCATAGGAAGTACCAGCGTCCATTTTGTCGGTTACTGCCAACATGCATTTAACTGCTACAGCCGGAACGTCAGCAGCTTGTTTGTTATAGGTACCAGCTTTAATAACGAGTTTGGTGTAGAACGGATATTTAGCAATCAAAGCGTCAGCTTTAGCAGCGTCTACCGGAACCAGAACAACGTCGTTAGAAGTGGAGATATCTTGAATAGCAGCGGTCGGATGGCCAGCGGTTACGAATGCAGCGTCAACGTTGCCGTCTTTCAATGCACTTGCAGCTTCGCCGAAGGACAAGTATTGAACTTTCATGTCATCATAGGTCAAGCCATAAGCAGCCATGATTTGACGAGCATTTGCTTCAGTACCGGAACCAGCAGCACCTACAGCTACGCGTTTGCCTTTGAAGTCATCAACGGAATCGATACCGGTTTTTTTCAAGGTTACGATTTGAACGGTTTCAGGATAAAGAGTTGCCAAGCCTTGGAGACCAGCTACTTTTTTGCCTTTGAACATTTCTTCGCCGTTAGCAGCATAGTAAGCGATATCGTTTTGGATGAATGCGATATCAACTTTGCCTTGTTGCAACAGGTTAACGTTTGCTACAGAAGCACCAGTGGATTGTGCAGAAGCGTTGCAGCCAGCAATGTTTTTGTTCAGGATGTCAGCCAAAGCGCCGCCCAGCGGGAAGTAGGTACCAGCGGTACCGCCAGTAGCGATGTTAATAAATTTTTGAGCTGCCGGTTTTTTAGCGTCTTTTTTATCGCCACCGCAGCCAGCAACCATAGTTGCCATTACCATAATGCCCATAAGGAATACTAATAATTTTTTCATACATTTCCCCTCCTCGGAATTGAATATGCGCTCAGAGCACAGCAACATATATTGTATCTTTTATTCGTTAAAAAGTGAAAAAATCCTGCAAAATATTTTCACATCTTCTATGTATACATAATTTTTTTATTTCTTTTGCCATTGAAGATACTTTATGTTAAAATGATATCAGTATTTTTTTAAGGAGTGTGTAAAACTATGAGTAACGGAGCTTATTCTTTGAAACTTGCTCGTACCCTTTATGATAACGTTTATCGTTGCAGACTTTTCAATGACAACCAACAACCGGTAGCTGATTTGCGTATTGTTCCCAGCATTCCCACCGATCGTAGCCAAGTGCCTGAAGATGCACCTGTTGTACCTGCATTCCTCTTGGTTATCGTTGACGATGCTGATATTAACAAAGACAATGTAATTGACTTTGAAGAACGTGCTAGCTATGCACTGCTGAAACGCTTCTCCACCGAAGTTATCAACTTCCAACATTGCGAATTCTACTATCCTTCCCCGGCTTTCTACTTTGACCAACCGGAAGGACAACAACACGAAGCATTGATGTAATGGGTTCTAACAAATTAGCTCCTTCTAAAATTAGAGGGAGCTTTTTTAATGCTTGTAAAAATCTAGGAACGTGTTATAATAAACCTAGGGAGATTCCTGATGAGTGGTTGCGTCAGCTCTCTCCTTATTATCTAGAATGTGGAAGAAAGGCTGTTCACAAACCGTTGTGGACGGTCTTATTTCATTTTATAAGCAAATTTACTTACAAACTAAAATAATGGTAGCAACGAGAATACCGAAACCAATCATTAAAGACAGCGCTTCGTAAGTAGTCATTGCCATCACCTCCCCATGAGGAAGGAACCGACTATCAGGAATCTCACTCCCATTATTGCACACAACTTTTGTAACACCTAGATTTTTTTCACGAGTTTGTGAAATCTAGGTGAACTTTGAAAACTATTTATAATTTTGTTAGAATATATTTATAATATTGGTGCGAAAGGAACAACTTATGAATGGTATTAAAAAACTTAGTACAATTTTACTCATAGCTTGTCTTAGTTTCACAAACGCCCATGCTTTTGCAAAAGAGATTATTATAAATGACGGAAGCGTTGCTCGTTTTGATATTACCAATAATGTAACATCTTCCCCCTACTTTACCCAAAACGATTTCTACAATATGGAAAGCAACGAGCATCTTATCTTAATTCCTAAATTTACAACCTACCAGCAAACTAATATGCACACCTGCGGACCTACCGTTGCCAATATGGTTGTAGACCATTTTCTAGGCAAACCTCTCCACTCTGAGCTGGAAACCGCAAAAATTATTGGCTGTACAAAATATAACGGCACTACTACCAAAGGCTTGCGCGGTTATTTTAGAGACCTTGGTTGGCATGTAACGAGTTCTGCTGATACAGACTCCCCTAAAACTTACACAGACTTCTTAAATTTCGTAACCACTAACCTTAAAGACAATACTCCTATTATGGTAGAAAATGTGGAATGGGGCGGTCACTGGCGCATAATCATTGGCTACGACACGATGAACACCGCTAACACAGGTGACGACGTTCTCATTTTCGCAGACCCATTCGATAAAGCCGACCACCTGCAAGACGGCTATACTGTTGTTCCCGCAGAAAAATTCTTCTACATGTGGTTCGATGCCATCCGTTTTGCCAAAGGTGCCAACTGGAAGCAATGGGTTGTGGCGAAACCACCAAACTTCAAATCATAGCATAAAAAGCTCTGAACCCGCAGAGCTTTTCGTATATTTGTTTGTATTTATTTTGGTATCGTGATATAATATTCGCAGAGATTCTTGATAGTCGGTTCCTCCTTTTAGGGAGGTGTTAGCATGACTGTATTCCAAGCAATATCTTTAATGATTGCGTTTGCATTACTAATTGTTAACATTATTTCAGTATGTAAGTAAATTCGCTTATAAAATGAAATAAGACCACTACGTTGGTAGTAGCCTTTCTTTCACAGTTGTTAACTATCGAGGAGAGAGCTGACTCGCCAAAATCAGGAATCTCTCTTGTTTCATTATAACATTTTTAAAAAGATTTGCAAGTATAAACGGCGAGTCGAAGCTCGCCGTTTTATTACTTATAAAATTAGAAGCTATATTTAGCGTCAACGTACCATTTCTTGCTTTCGGAATGGTCGCCTTTTTGATAGCTGTAGCTTACGCCAAAGGTCCAGTCGTCCATTGCTGCTTCTACGCCT